>NZ_JBJGYM010000002.1:0-319981 GCF_054049995.1 Geodermatophilus sp. SYSU D01106
TGCTCGACGCCGAGCAGGCGATCGGCCGTGCCCGCCGCCTGGTGGCCACCGCCGAACGCGCCGACACCGCCGACGAGACCGCCTGGGCCGACAGCCCGGCCGGCCGCGTCACCGCCGCCGCCGACGCCCTGGACGCCCTGGCCGCGGCCACCGACGACGCCCGAATGGACCTGGCGGACCTCCTCGATCGCACCGCCGGCGGCGGCCTGGCCGACCGGCCCCGCATCGCCGTCACCCACGCCCTCACCGGCGCCCTGCTCACCCTCACCGACCTGCCCGGGCTCCGCCGCGCCGCCCGCGCCGGCACCGGACTCGCCGCACCCACGGGAACCGACGGCTACCGCCCGGGTGCCGCCCTCGACCGGCACGTCCGCGCCCGCGACCGCCGCTGCCGCTTCCCAGGCTGCCGCCGACCCGTCCCCAAGCGCGGCGAACTCGACCACGACACGCCCTGGCCGCTCGGCGCGACCGCCGCCGGCAACCTCACCGGCTTCTGCACCGGCCACCACCGCGGCAAGCACCAGGCCCCCGGCTGGACCCACACGCTGCAGCCCGACGGCACCCTCACCGTCACCACCCCCAGCGGCCTCACCGCGAGCACGGAGCCGCCCCCGTACTGACGGCGACGGGGAACCGTCAGCTCCGGCTGGTCCAGGCGCCCACCGACCGGCCGGTGGCGGCGAAGACGTCCGCGGCCTGCTCGGCGCGCAGCGCCACGAACAGGCCCTCCGCCTCCGCGAGCACCACCTCGGGGCTGTCCTCGGCCACCAGCCGGGCGTGCGCCGTCGTCCGCCGGCCGACGGTCTCGCCCATCTCCGCGGTGAGCAGCAGCGGCACCCCGAGGTGCACCGGCCGCCGGTAGCGGACGGTCAGCGCGGCCGTCAGCCCACCCCGCCCGGCCGCACGCAGGGCGCGGGCGAGCACGTGGTCGAGCAGCGTGGCCACCACCCCGCCGTGCACCAGGCCGGGCGGCCCCTCGTGCGGCTTGCGCACGGTGACCCGGCCGGTCGCCTGCCCGTCGGGGCTGTCGGTGGCCACCAGCGGCGGCGCCACCGGGCTGCCCGGCCCGTACACCGGGCTGTACCAGCGCTCCCCCGTCTCCGGGTCGTCGACGCGGGCGATGTCGTGCAGGCCGCGCCCCGCGGTGCGCAGCCGCGCGGCCAGCTCCCGCGCGGTGACCGCCGCAGCCTCGAGCTCGGCGTCGGGCACCTCGGTCCGTACGGCGGCGTCGACCAGCTCGCGCAGCGCGTCACCCAGCTCGCCGACCGCCGCCCGCCGGGCGTCGCGCCCCTCCGGCGTGAGCGGCTCAGCCACGCGGCATGCCGGCCGCACGCAGCAGCCCGCTGCCGACGATCACCCGCTGCACCTCGCTGGTGCCCTCGTAGAGCCGGTAGAGGCGGGCGTCGCGGTAGAAGCGCTCCACCGGCGTCGTGCGCAGGTAGCCCAGCCCGCCGTGCACCTGGACGGCGCGGTCGGTGGCCCGGCCGACCATCTCGCTGCACCACAGCTTCGCCGACGACGGCCCGATCGAGGTGTCCTCACCGGAGTCGTACCGCGCGGCCACCTCGCGCACCATCGCCCGGCCGGCCACCGTCTCCGCGTGCATGTCCGCGATCAGCGCCTGCACCAGCTGGAACCGCCCGATCGGGGCACCGCCCTGCTTCGCCGTCGCGGCGTAGGCCACCGACTCGTCGAGCACCCGCTGCGCCATACCCACGCACAGCGCCGCGATGTGCAGCCGCCCGCGGGAGAGCACGGTGAGCGCCTTCGAGTAGCCGCGCCCCTCCTCGCCGACCAGCGCGTCGGCCGGCACGTGCACGTCGTCGAAGAACACCTCGGAGGTCCACGCCCCCGACTGGCCCATCTTCACGTCCTTGGGCCCGAGCGTGACGCCGGGCGCCTTCGCGTCGACGACGAAGCTGGAGATCCCCCGGCCGCCCTTCTCCTCCGGGTCGGTCCGGGCGAAGACGACGAACAGGTCGGCCAGCGGCGCGTTGGTGATGTAGCGCTTGGCCCCGTTGACCACCCAGCCCTCGCCGTCGCGGCGGGCGGCGGTGCGCAGGCCGGCCGGGTCCGAGCCCGCCTCGGCCTCGGTGAGCGCGAACGAGCCGATCAGCTCACCGGCCGCCAGCCGGGGCAGGTAGGCCTTCTTCTGCTCCTCGCTGCCGAAGCGCGCGATCACCTGCCCGGCGATGCCGTTGTTGGTGCCGAACAGGGAGCGGAACGCCGGCGTCGTGTAGCCGAACTCGAACGCGAGCTCCACGTCCTCGCTCATCGAGACGCCGAGGCCGCCGTACTCCTCGGGCAGCGCGTAGCCGAACAGGCCCATGTCGGCGGCGGCGCCGCGCAGCTCCTCGGGGATGCGGTCGTGGAGGTCGATCTCCTCCTCGCGGGGGACCACCACCTCCCGCACGAGCTGGCGCACCGCGTCCCTGATCTGCGTGAAGTCCTCGGCGTCCACGCCCCCATGGTGCCGTCCGGAGGCCCTGCGGACGACCGGGGAGGACGTGGGAGATGTAACACGGACGCCGGATGTTCCCCGAGCCCGAGGCCAGGACGTTCAGCTACCGACCGAGCACTCCCCGTTGTGAGCTGCGGCTGCGCGCACTACGTTCGTCCCCGGTGCCCGAACCCAGCGGCGCCCGCAGTCCCCCGGAGTCCCCGTGCACCTCTCCGTCGCACTCGTTCCTGCTCCCGCCCAGGTGGTCGTCCGCCTCACCGGAGACGCCGGGCGGTCGACCCTCGACCGCCTGGTCGCCGCCCTGACCGACGCCGCCGGCCGCGGCACCGGCAGCGTCGTCGTCGACGTCGCCGGCGCCCGCTTCGGCGACGGCACCGGCCTGCAGGCGCTGGCCCGCTTCAGCGACACCCTCGCCGCGGCCGGCCGCCGCCTCCGGGTGGTGGGCGCGCCCGCGGCGGTCCGCCGCCAGGTCGCCGACGCCGGGCTCGGCGCGCGGCTCGAGCTCGACGGCCCGCTCAGCGGGCAGGACCCCGTGCCCCCGCGGCCGGACCGCCGGGTGCCGGCGCAGCGCCGGCACCCGGAGCCCAACCCCCTGCACGGGCGCGAGGCGCCCCTGCCCCCGACCGTCCCGTTCGTCCTCGACCGGCGGCGCTGAGCCCCCGGCCAGGACGTCTCAGGCCAGGGCGTCCAGGCGCGCCATGTCCTCGTCGGAGAGCGAGAGACCGGCGGCGCCCATGTTCTCCGTCAGGTGGTCGACCGACTTGGTGCCCGGGATGGGCAGCACCACCGGCGACTTCTGCAGCAGCCAGGCCAGCGCCACCTGCGCGGGGGTGGCGTCCAGCTCGCGGGCGATGTCGGCCACCGGGCTGTGCGGCGCGGCGAGGTCGCCGGTCGCGATCGGGAACCACGGGATGAACGCGATGCCGTTCTCCGTGGCGTAGTCGAGGACGTCCTGCGACTGCCGGTTCGTGAGGTTGTAGAGGTTCTGGACGCTGACGACGTCGACGATGTCGCGGGCGTCGCGCAGCTGGTCCACCGAGACCTCGGAGACGCCGATGTGGCGGACCTTGCCCTCCTCCTGCAGCTCCTTGAAGGCACCGAGCTGGTCGCCCAGCGGCACCTGGGTGTCGATGCGGTGCAGCTGGATGAGGTCGATGCGCTCCACCCGCAGGTGCCGCAGGGAGAGCTCCACCTGCTGCTTGAGGTAGGCCGGGCGCCCGACTGGCGTCCAGATGCCGGGGCCCTGACGGGTCAGGCCGGCCTTGGTCGCGATGACCAGGCCCTCCGGGTAGGGGTGCAGCGCCTCGGCGATGACCTGCTCGCTGACGAAGGGCCCGTAGGAGTCGGCGGTGTCGATGAGGTCGACGCCCTGCTCGACGGCGGCGCGCACGACGCGCAGCGCGCCGTCCCGGTCGGCCGGCTCGCCCCAGACGCCCGGGCCGGGCAGCTGCATGGCGCCGTAGCCGAGACGGTGGACGGTCAGGTCGCCGCCGAGGGCGAAGGTGTCGCTGAGCTGAGCAGTGGTCATGCCCGGTGCCAGCACACCAGCCCGCGCAGGTGTTCCCCGGGGCGTGTTCGATGGGCGGCGTGGGCGAGATCCTGGTGCTGCGGCACGGCGCGACCGAGTGGAGCAAGAGCGGCCAGCACACCGGCGTGACCGACCTGCCGCTGCTGCCCGAGGGCGAGGAGCGGGCCCGCTCGCTGGCCCCGGCGCTGGCGCGCCGCACGATCGTCGAGGTGTGGACCAGCCCGCGGCAGCGGGCCCGGCGCACCGCGGAGCTGGCCGGGCTGACCGCCACCGGCCTCGACGACGACCTCGTCGAGCTCGACTACGGCGGCTACGAGGGCCGCACCACCGCCGAGATCAGCGAGGAGCTCGGCCGCGAGTGGTCGGTCTGGCGCGACCCGGTCGTCGCTGGCGACACCCCGGGCGAGACCCTCGAGCAGGTCGGCGAGCGGGTGGACCGCGTGCTCGCCCGCGCCCGCGCGCGCCTCGACGACGGCGACGTCGCCCTGGTCGCGCACGGCCACGTGCTGCGCGTGCTCACCGCGCGCTGGCTGGGCCTCGAGCCCGCCGCCGGCGCCCTGTTCGCCCTCCCCGCCGGCGCCTACGGCGTCCTCGGCCACGAGCACGCGCGGCCGGTGCTCACGGGGTGGGGACTGGGCTGACCTCCCCGGCCGGCACCGGCGCGGCGGGCCGGCCGAACAGCCAGCCCTGACCCAGGTCGGCACCCAGCGCCGCGACCTCCTCGGCTGCCTGCTCGGTCTCCACGCCCTCGGCCACCACCACGGCGCCCAGCGCGTGGGCGTGCGCCGCGACCGTGCGCACGACGGCGCGGGCGCCGTCGTCGGGCAGCGCCGACACCAGCGCCCGGCCGAGCTTGACCACCTCGGGCCGGACGACGTCGAGCAGCGAGGCGCTCGACCAGCCGGCGGCGACCTCGTCGAGGGCCACCCGCCAGCCGCGCTCCCGGAAGGCCTCGAGGACGGCGAGCAGGTGGCCGCGGTCGGCGACGGCGGCCCGCTCCCCCACCTCGAGCACGAGCTGCCCGGGGGCGATCCCCGCGGCCTCGAGCGCCTCGACGGTGCTGGCGAGGTCGGCGCCGGGCTGGAGCACCGACGTCGGCTGGGTGTTGACGAACAGGTCGGCGCTCCCGAGCCACCCCACCGCGCCCGCGATCGCGCACTCGCGGCCCACCCGGTCCAGCCGCGGCAGCCAGCCCGCGGAGTCGGCGACGAAGAACAGGTCCCCGCCGTCGACGGCCCGGCCGTCGGAGTCGGCCCGGAGCAACGCCTCGTGGGCGACGACGGACCGGTCGGCGAGGTCGACGATCGGCTGGTAGGCCGACCACAGCTCCGCCTCGGCCAGCACGCCGACCTCCGCGGTGACCCCGCGCCGGGCGAGCTCCTGCGCCAGCGTGGGCGCGGTCAGCAGGCCCCGGACGAGCGCCGTGTACTCGTTCGCCGGGTCGGTGGCCACGCGCACGGACTCCGCCTCGGCCCCGGTCAGCTCCCGCGAGATCCGGTCGAAGAACAGCTCCACCCGCAGGCCGTCGCGCTCGTCGGAGAGGTCGAGCACGCCCGGGGCGGAGAACACCGACAGGCCGACCGCCCGCGCGACGGCGGCCACGGCGGGCAGCACGTGCTCGGCCGGGCTGGCCAGCAGCACCCGGGTGGCCGCCTCCGGGAGGTCCCAGGTCTCGCGCCGACGGGCCGGGGGCAGCACCGTGGACACCGGACTCGACACGCGCTGCAGGATGACCGACGGTGCGTCCCCCCGCGACCAGGCGCACCGGACGCACCAGATCCGGGACGCCCTCGCGCCGCCGGGCGACCCCGCGGGCCCCCCGAGGCCCTAGGGTCCCCCCATGGCCGCCGCACTGATCACCGAGCCGCCGGCACGCACCGGACGCGGAGGGCGCCCCCGCGACCCCAGCCGCGACGACGTCATCCGCGCCGCGATCCTGCGGCTGCTCGGCGACGTCGGCTACGGGGCGCTCACGATGGACGCCGTCGCCGCGGAGGCCGGCGTCGGCAAGGCCACGATCTACCGCCGCTGGCGCACCAAGCAGGAACTCGTCGTCGACACCGTCTCCGACCTCAACCGGTCCTGGACGGTCGACGCCGACACCGGCTCGCTCGAGGGGGACCTGCGCCAGCTGGTGCACCGGATGGTCGAGATGATGGCCAGCCCGGTCGGCGCGGCCACCCGCTCGCTGCTCGCGGCCATGCAGCACGAGCCGGCCCTCATCGAGGCCTACCGCGAGGGCCCGCTGGCGGTGTGGCGCCGCGCCTACGCCGACATGTGGGCCCGGGCCCAGGCCCGCGGCGAGGTCGGGCCGGAGATGCCGCAGTCGATCCCGGCCGAGGCGAGCACCGCCCTGCTGGTGCAGCGCTGGCTGGTCACCCGCGAGCCGGTCGACCACGAGTACGCCGACGCGGTCCTCGAGACCCTCGTCCTGCCGGCCATCCGCCGCTGCGCCTGAGGCTCACCAGCCGAGGGTGCCCGGCTCGCCCTTGAACGGGCCGACGACCTCGCCGGTGATCCAGCCGCCGTAGAAGTCGCCGGCCTGGGCGCGCACCTGCTCGCCGTCGACCGTGGCCCGCTCCACCCGGCTCGGGTAGAACGCCAGCGCGCCGCGCAGGTGCTCGTAGCCGGCGGTGGGCTGCTCGTAGGACCAGGCGACGGCGGGGTACCGGCGCCCGTCGACGACGGCGTCCCAGTAGGTGGCCGCGCCCTTCCACTCGCACCACGACGACCCCCGCGCGCGCTCCAGCACGCCGGGGGCGACGTCGTCGCGGGGCACGTAGTAGACCGGCGGGTGGCTGGTCTCGCAGACCCGCACCGCGCGGGTGGTGTCCGCGACGACCCGCCCGCCGAGCTCGACGACGACGCGCCGTGGCGTCACCTCGGCCGAGGGCGGGCGCGGGTAGTCCCAGACCGACTCCTGCCCGGGGCCGGCCGGGTCGCGTCGCGGGGTGCGCACCGGCTCAGCGGGTGCGGCGCACGACCGTCCGCTTCGTGCGCCTGCGCTGCCGCACCTTCTGGGCGACGACCAGCGACGTCAGCAGGCCGAGGCCGCCGATGGCCGCCTTGCCGGCCGGCGACTGCAGGAACCGCACGACGGCGGCCTGACCCTGGGCCTTCAGGCGCGTGGGGCTGCCGCGGAAGGCCAGCTGGTCCAGGGTGGCCGCCAGCGACTCGCGGGCGGCGTCGATCTCCAGCTGGATCTCTCGTGGGTCGCGAGGCACGGCGACAGCCTGCCAGACGCCGCGCCGACCGGCCCGTTCCGGCGATCACGGGCACCCGGCCGGGCGATCCTGCCTAGACTCGGCGGCCACGCGGGAGTGGTGTAACGGCAGCCACGCCAGACTTAGGATCTGGTGCCCTCGGGCGTGCGGGTTCGACTCCCGCCTCCCGCACCCGGCCGGCTCAGCCCGGCGAGACGGTCAACTCCACCTGGGGCGACGGCAGGTCCGGGTCGTCGGCGTCGACCACGGCGAGCAGGTGGACGGCGTCGCCGTCGGTGCCGCGCAGCGCCAGCCCCTCGACCTTGGCCACGCGGCCCCCGACCTCCGGCACCGGCGCGACGTCGAGGACCCGGCCGCCGTCGGCGAGCACCAGCGCGGTGGCCACCACCGGGCCGTCGTCGACCGCGTTGGGGGTGTCCTCCGCCGCGGCCGACAGCAGCTCGCGGCCGTCGGGCAGGGCGACGGCGTCGGTGACCGCCAGCCCCACGCCGGCCACCTCCCCGAGGTCGAGGACGTGCACCCGCCCGAGCGGCACCGCCTCCGCGCCGGCGCGGCCCAGCAGCACCGCCACCAGCGGCGCGAGCGGCACCTCCACGGCGGCGTTCGGCACCCCGGCGGCGAGGTTGCCGCGCTGGTACCAGCGCAGCACGTCGCCCGCCCGGCTCGCCCCCTCCAGGTTCAGCTGCCCCGCCGGCACGCCGAGGCGCGCGGCGACGGCGGCGTACAGCGGGGCGAGGTCGGCGGTGCGGACCGCCGGCCGCCCGCCGTCGAGGGTGACCAGCGCACCCCGCGTGCGCCGCGCGGCCGACCCGGAGCCGAGCAGCAGCACGCCGGGCTCCCCGCCGGCCTCCACCGGGCACGCGACCTCGAGGTCGGGCTTGAGCGCCTTCGTCCCGGCCGCCTCGGAGAAGCGGTCGTGGCCCTCGACCGGCGGGAACAGCCGCACCGGCCCGACACCGCCGGGGCGCTGCCAGGCGGCCCACGTCGCGTCGTCCTGCACGACCAGCCAGCCGTCGCCGAGCGGGGCGATCCCCGAGGCCGCGGTCACCGGGGTGCCGTCGTCGAAGCGCAGCTCGCGCACGGCCGTGACGTCGATCCGCACCGCTCCTGACTGCCCACCGGGCCCGGCGTGACACACCTGTCTTTCCGCAGGTCGGCACGCTGAGGTCGGGTCCGGGGCCGCTGCAGACGGCCGCGAGCCGTCGTACGGTCGGGAGGACCGCCCGGTCGTACAGCGAGGTCCGCCGGGCCGGTCCCTCTTCCCCGCACGCTCGTCCTCCGGACACGACCCGTCGGAGCCCATGACCTCCCCGCGCAGCGAGAACGCCCCCCGTCCCGGCCCCGCCGACGAGACGCCCGACGAGAAGGCCGACGAGAAGCCGGCCCGCCTCCAGCTCAGCCCCGTGCAGGTGGCCGCCGGTGCGCTCGCCGCGGTCTCCTCCGCGGTGGTGCTGTCCTTCTTCGGCGTCGCCGGCACCGTCATCGGCGCGGCGCTGGCGAGCATCGTGAGCACCGTCGGGTCGGCGCTCTACAGCGCCTCGCTCACCAGCACCAGCGAGAAGCTGCGCAGGGCCCGCGAGCACCGGCCGGCCCCCGCGCCGGGCACCGTCGGCGAGGCGGCGACCCGCGAGCTTCCGCCCGCCCTCGACCCGCGCCGGGCGCCCGCCCGGCGGCGGCCCCGGTGGGTGCGCGTGGGGGCGTACGCCGCGGCCGTCTTCGTCACCGCGATGGTGATCGTCACCGGCATCGAGCTGGTGGGCCAGCAGCCGGTGTCCGCGCTGGTCGGCGGCACGGAGACGTCCTCGTCCTCGACCACCATCGGCGAGCTGTCCAACGCCTCCTCCTCGCGGGACACCACCGACGACCCCGCGGAGACCGGCGACCCCGCGGAGGGCACGACGGAGGCCCCGGCGAGCACGACACCGGCCGACGGGACGCCCGCGGACGAGACGTCCACCGACGACGCCGACGAGACCGGCACGCCGACCGAGGAGCCCGAGGAGAGCACCCCGGCGACGGAGAGCGGCAGCGAGGGTTCCGGCGAGGGCTCCGAGGAGCCGGGGTCCGGCGACGACGCCGGGGAGACCGCGCCGGCGGAGCCCACCACCCAGTCGCCGCGGACCGGGGCCGGCACGACCGGCGGGCCCACCGGCTGACCCGCCGGGGCGCTCAGGAGCCGACGAGCGCCCGGTGCAGCACCGCCACCAGCTCGGAGCGGGTGACGATCCCGGCGAGCCGGCCCGCCCCGTCGACGACGGGCAGGTGCCGCAGCCCGCGGTCGGCCATGAGCGCGACGAGCTCGGAGACCGGGGTGTCCTCGCCGACGGTCGTGACCGGGCTGCTCATCACCTCCGACACCGGCGTCAGCGCCACGACGTCGAGGTTGAACAGGTCGTACACCGTCACGATGCCGACCACGTGGCCCTCCGCGTCCACCACCGGCAGCGCCTTCACCGCGTGCTGGTTCATCAGCATCCGGGCGCGGTAGAGGGTCTCCTGCTGCTGGACGGTGCGCACGTCGCGGGCCATCAGCGCGCCGACGCGCAGCTGCCCGAGCCGGCGGTCCAGCGCGTGCGCCTCGGCGTCGCGGACCAGCGCCAGCACGTCCCCGGGCAGGACGTCGAGGCCGCGGTCCAGCCGCTGCATGGCCGCGCGGACGTCCTCGGCCCGCAGCCCGACCCGCTCGGTGGGCGGCGCGTCCGTCCCCGGGGCCGGCGCCGGCGGCTCGGGCACGTGCGGGTAGGGCCGGCCGGTGAGATTGTTGACGACGGCGGCGACGGCGAGCAGCACGACCGTGTCGACGCCGACCGGCCACAGCGCGAACAGCCACCCGTGGTCGGCCACCGCGGACGTGCCGACGGCGGCGAACAGCGCGCAGGCGCCGCCCGGTGGGTGCACGCAGCGCAGCACCATCATCAGCGGGATGGCCACCCCGACGGCGACCGCGGCGGCCAGCGTGACGTCGTCGAGCAGCTTGCCGGCGGCGACCCCGACCAGCGTGGACAGCGTGTTGCCCACCAGCACCGGCCACGGCTGGGCCAGCGGGCTCGCGGGCGCGGCGAAGAGCAGGACGGCGGTGGCGCCCATCGGCGCGACGATCCACGGCAGCCCGGCCGGACCGCCCGGGACCACCGACGCGCTCAGCCCCGCCAGCCCGATGCCGAGCAGCGCGCCGAGCCCGCCGCGCAGCACCTCCGAGCGGCGGTAGCCCACCGGCCCCGGCCGCAGCCCGCCGATCCACGCCCGCCGGTCCGCGCGCACGCCGCTCCTCCCCCGCGGGTGCCCGTGCCCGCCGCGGGCGGCACCCTACGCGGCGGGGTGCCGGATCAGGCCGGGCCGAAACGCCACCGGGTCTGGCCAGCCGGGGAACGCGCGAAGCCGAACACCGTCACCGGCGCGACGCGGAACACCAGCGCGCCGCCGTAGGGGTCGACGAACGCGCCGTCGGCCACCTCGAAGCGCCACTCCGGGCCGTGGTCGGCCTCCCACGCGGCGGCCAGCCCGCGCAGCCGGTCGTCGTCGGCGACCCGCTCGGCCACCCCCTCGACGACGACGTCGAGGCCGCCGCCCGCCGGGCTGCTCACCGTGAGCACCACGGCCGGGTTCGCCTCCAGGTTGCGGGCCTTGCGCTCGTGCGCGCCGGTGCAGAAGTGCAGGGCGCCGTCGCGCCACACCGTCAGCAGCGGGGTGACGTGCGGGCGGCCGTCGGGCCGGACGGTGGAGATCCAGGAGATCTGCGCGCGGCGCAGCGCGTCCTCGGCCTCCTCCCAGGGGCGGGCGGTCGCGCCGGGCTCGCCGTAGCGGACGTCGACGTCGGTGCGCGGGACGATCGTGGTCACGGCTCCTCCTCGGGGGTCGGAGTGCAGACCCCCGCGGCGCCCGGGACTCATCGCACCCGCCGGCGCCCCCGCCGGCGCTCAGCCCGCGCGCAGCACCCGGGCGACCTCCGGCACCAGCGCGGCGAACGCCTGGCCGCGGTGGCTGCGGGCGTCCTTCTCCGCGGGCTCGAGCTCGGCGGAGGTGAGCTCGAGGCCGTCGGGCACGAAGACGGGGTCGTAGCCGAAGCCGTGGGTGCCGCGCGGCTCGCGCACCACCCGCCCGCGCCACTGCCGCTCCAGCACCGCCTCGGCGCCGTCCGGGGTGACCAGCGCGGCCGCGCAGACGAACGCGGCGCCGCGCCGCTCGTCGGGGACGTCGCCGAGCTGGCCGAGCAGCAGCGCGGTGTTCGCGGCGTCGTCGCCGTGCCGGCCCGACCAGCGCGCCGAGAGCACCCCGGGCATGCCGTTGAGGGCGTCGACGGCGATCCCCGAGTCGTCGGCGACGGCCGGCAGCCCGGTGTACCGGACGGCCTCGCGGGCCTTGAGCAGGGCGTTCTCCGCGAAGGTCGCGCCGGTCTCGGGCGCCTCCGGGTACTCGGGGACGTCGCGCAGGCCGACCACCTCGACGCCGGGGACGGCGTCGGCGAGCAGCCGCTGCAGCTCGGCGAGCTTGCCGGCGTTGCGGGTGGCGAGGAGCAGGCGGGTGGTCATCGCTGCAGGGCCTCCTGCTGGATCCGGGTGAGCTCGGCGCAGCCGGCGACGGCGAGGTCGAGCAGCCGGTCGAGGGTGGGCCGGTCGAACACCGCGCCCTCGGCGGTGCCCTGCACCTCGACGAAGCCGCCCTCGCCGGTGCAGACGACGTTCATGTCGGTGCCCGCACGGACGTCCTCCTCGTAGGCGAGGTCGAGCCGGGGCTCGCCGTCGACCACCCCGACGCTGACCGCCGACACCGACTGCATCAGCGGCGCCTTCTTGCCGGCGAGCTTCTTCCGGTCACCGAGCCAGGTGACGGCGTCGGCGAGCGCGACGTAGGCGCCGGTGATGGCCGCCGTCCGGGTGCCGCCGTCGGCCTGCAGGACGTCGCAGTCGAGGGCGATGCTGTTCTCACCCAGGGCGCCGAGGTCGACCGCGGCGCGCAGCGAGCGGCCGATGAGCCGGCTGATCTCGTGGGTGCGGCCGCCGATCTTGCCGCGCACCGACTCACGGTCGCCGCGGGTGTGCGTGGCGCGCGGGAGCATGGCGTACTCGGCGGTGACCCAGCCCAGGCCCGAGCCCTTGCGCCAGCGCGGGACGCCCTCGGTGACGCTGGCCGCGCACAGCACGCGGGTGCGGCCGAACTCGACGAGCACCGAGCCCTCGGCGTGGTCGAGCCAGTTGCGGGTGATCTTGACCGGGCGGAGCTGGTCGGCCGCGCGGCCGTCGGGGCGGGTCACGGGCCCCGACAGTAGTGCCGTCGAGGAGGGGGCCCGGAGGGTCCCGCGACGAGGTGGCCGCCCGGCCGCCCGCCGGGCGAGATGCCAGGATCGCCCGGTGCGATCGGAGCTGCGGACGGTCCGGACCGGCGGGGTGCCCACGGTGGTGGACCTGACCGGGGAGTGCGAGGAGTTCGTGCGCGGGGAGGGCGACGGGCTGCTGCAGGTCTTCGTGCCGCACGCGACGGCGGGGCTGGCGATCATCGAGACCGGGTCGGGCAGCGACGACGACCTGCTCGCCCAGCTCGACGAGCTGCTCCCCCGCGACGACCGCTGGCGGCACCGGCACGGCAGCGCCGGCCACGGCCGCGACCACGTGCTGCCGGCGTTCGTGCCGCCGCACGCCACGGTGCCGGTGCTCGACGGGCGGCTGCAGCTGGGCACCTGGCAGCGCATCTGCCTGGTCGACCCCAACCGCGACAACCCGCAGCGGCAGGTGCGGCTGTCGTTCCTGCGGGGCTGACGCGCCCCTCCCCCCGCGGCGTCGGCGGGGCACGGCAGGATGCCGGTCATGAGCGAGACCGCGCCCGCACCCGTCCGCCTGGCGCCCGGTGACCCGGCGCCGGACTTCACGCTGCCCGACGCCGACGGCACCCCGGTCTCCCTCGCCGACCGCCGCGGCCGGCGGGTGATCGTGTACTGCTACCCGGCGGCGCTGACCCCCGGCTGCACCACGCAGGCGGTCGACTTCACCGCGGCGGCCGGCGAGCTGGCCGAGGCCGGGCTCGACATCATCGGCATCTCGCCCGACCCGCCGGAGAAGCTGGCCCGCTTCCGGGAGCAGGAGGGCCTGGGCATCACCCTGGTCTCCGACCCGGACAAGTCGGTGCTCGCCGCCTACGGCGCGTTCGGCACGAAGAAGCTGTACGGCAAGGAGGTGCAGGGCGTGATCCGCTCCACCTTCGTCGTCGACGCCGAGGGCCGGATCGAGCGGGCCGCCTACAACGTCAAGGCCACCGGCCACGTCGCGAAGCTGCGCCGCGACCTCGGGCTGGGCTGAGCCGGTCGCCCCGGCTCAGTCGCGCACCCCGAGCACGCCGGTCACCAGCGCGTCGATGACGGTGGTGGCCGCCTTGAGGTCGGGGTCGCGGGAGACCATGACGTCGGAGTAGAGGAACGACTCCCCTAGCCGCACCACGGCGTAGGAGAGCAGCGGCAGCGCGATCTCCGGCGTCAGCCCCCGCTCCTCGACGTCGCGCTCGAACAGCGCGGTGTAGGCCTCGGCGAGCCGGGGCTGCACGCGGCCGCGGGGGTCGGTGAGCACCCGCAGCGCGGTGGTCGGCTCGTCGTCGATGAACCGGCGCAGCGACGGCGCGGTGCCCAGCACGTGGCGGAAGTCCTCGGCGATCGCCAGGCTGCGCAGCCGGCCCGGCGGCTCGGCGCCCTCGGGGCGGGCGTCGTGGGCCTCGGTGGCGCGGCGCAGGGTGCGCTCGGCGAGCCACCACATGGCCTCGCCGAGGATGGCGTCGCGGTTGCCGACCCGCCGGAAGAGCGTCACGCGGGAGATGCCGAGCTGCGCGGCGAGCGTCGTGGTGTCCAGGCGCTCGCCCGCCAGGAGGGTGCGCGCCGCCCGGTGGACGACCTCTTCCCTCGGCGCGATCACGGCCCGAGCCTAGGGGCCGGGCGAGCGGCGGGGACACGGTGCACGGGCGCCCCTCCCCCGGACGCGGGAGGGGCGGCCACCGTGCGAGGACGGTGGCCGCCCCCGGGGGCGGTGCGCGGCTCGGTCAGACCGGGCAGGTGTTCCGGTAGTCGGAGACGTCCCCGAACGCCGAGACCGACGGGCCGGGGCAGATGAACTGCGAGTACCGGGTGTCGGTGTCGACGAACCGCTTGAGCCAGGCGATCGTGTTGGCCGCGATCACCGTGTTCGGGCTGTTGGGCGCGAAGTGGCTGGCGCCGTTGAGCTCGAGGTAGGCCCGCTCGGGCGCGTTGGTCAGCGAGTTGTAGAACGGGATCGAGTGGCTGCTGACCGACGCGACGCTGTCGTTCTCGGCGCCGATGACCAGGGTGGGCGTGCGCACCTCGGGCCAGGTCTTGTCGGTGTTCCAGCCGGTCAGCGGAACGGCGGCCCGCAGCGTCGGCCGGTCCTTGGCCGCCTCGAGCGTGCCGCCACCGCCCATGGAGTGGCCGACGACGGCCAGCCGGTTGGCGTCGACCCGGGCGCGGACCGAGCTCGAGCGGGTCAGGTAGTCCAGCGCGGCCAGCAGCTGGTCACCGCGCGCGGAGGGCTGGTCGTAGCGGGAGTTGGTGTCGAAGACGATGACGACGAAGCCCTGCGAGGCCAGCCGCGGGCCGAGCCAGGCGACCGTCTCCCGGCCGGCGGTGTAGCCCGGCGAGATCGCGACGCCACCGAAGGTCCCCTGCGTGGTGGTCGTCGGGTAGTAGATCGTCGCCGCGCCGAAGCCCGGGGTGGAGAAGTCCGAGACGGTGGTCGACGTGCTGGCGAACGGCCCGGTGGCCGCGGAGATGCTCGCCTGCGTGGGCGCCGGCCCGCGCCACCAGGACTCGTCGGCGCTGGCCGGGGAGGCGCCGGCGACCACGGTCGCCAGGGCCGTGACGGTCGCCGCGACAGCGCCCGTCAGGAGACGTCGGATTCGCACGGAGGTCCTTTCGAGGAACCGCGGGCACGCAGCACCCACCGCGGGAGGGGACGGACCGCTTCGGCGCCGGGCCCACTCTCTGTGGTCTGCGTCACGCCTCTGCGTGACCGAAACGTAACGGGCGGGTCCGCCCGGCGGAAGGGGTCGCTGGAACATTTCTCCGGGATGTTCCACTCCGGGCGTGTCGCGCCCCCACCTGCGTCTTCGCTGGGCCGGCGGCGTCAGGCGGTCCAGGTCCCGGGCCGCGGCTGACCGTACCGACCGCCGTCCCAGCCCGGGTCCCACGGGAACGAGCCGGGCGGGGAGGACCACGTCAGCTGCAGGGCGGGCACGGAGTACTCGGGCGGGCGGCGGTACCAGCGGTTCGCGCCGAAGAGGACCTCCCCCGGGTTCGGGCACTCCTCCACCACCAGGCCACCCCGCACGGCGGGTTCGTCGAGCAGCTCGCCCGGCACCAGGGACCGGCCGAGGACGACCTCGCCGGCGACCGCGTCGAGCAGCGCGTGCGTGGTGGTGGCGCCGAGCCCGACGACGACCAGCTCCGGGTGGCCCAGCCCGAACAGGCCGATCGTGTAGCCGAAGGCCGGCTCGCCCGGCTGCTCGCCGGGACCCACGTACTGCACGGCGAAGCGGGAGCGGCGGATGACGGCGGCGAGGTGGGCGTCCTCCTGGTCGAGCCAGGCGGTGGTCTGCGGGTCGGACGTCATGCCGGAGAGCCTGCGGTCGGGCACCGACAGGACGGCCGGGCGTTCCCCCGGTCGTGGACGGCGGGCGCGCCTGTGGACGGCGGTGCCCAGAACGTCGGTGCCCGGATCGTCGGTGCTCAGTCCCCCGCCGCCCCCTCCCCCGCTTGCCGCTTCGCCCGGGCCCGCCGCTTGCCCTCGTGCATCGCCTGGACGCGGGCGACCGGGATGGTGTGGCCCTCCGCGAGCAGGTCCGCCGGCAGCTCCTGCGGGTCGGGCAGCAGCGCCGTCCACGGGTCGCCGTCGCCCAGCCGCCCGGACGCCGTCGTCACCGTGACGTCGCCGGGGCGGACGGCGGCCAGGTCCTCCCACGACACCGGCGCGGACACCGGCAGTCCGGGACGGATCCGCGGGCTGTAGGCGGCCACGATGGTCGAGGAGCCCGAGCGCGTGGAGTCCAGGAAGACGCGGCCGTGCCGGTCCTCCCTGATGTAGGCGGTCGTCGCCACGTCCGGGTCGAGGGCGGCGGCCCGGGCGGCCAGCGCGCGGGTCGCGGCCGCCGCGTCCTCCGGGCCGACGCCGCGCACCGGCACCACGACGTGCACGCCCTTGGACCCGCTGGTCTTCACCGCCCCGGCCAGGCCCGCCGCGTCGAGCGCCTCGCGCACCAGGCCGGCGGCGGCCACCACGACGTCGAAGTCCGCGCCCTCCGGCGGGTCGAGGTCGAGCACGATGCCGGTCGGCGCGGTCTCCGCACCCGCCTGGAAGAAGGGGACGTGGAACTCCACGGCACGCTGGTTGGCCAGCCACAGCAGCGTGCGGCGGTCGTCGCAGAGCACCTGGTGCACCTCGCGGTGCGCACCGTAGGACCAGACCGGCACGGTGCGCACCCAGTCCGGGGCCCCCTTGGCCACGTTGCGCTGCATGAACGGCTCCTGGCCCGGCCGCACCCGCTTGACCGACAGCGGCCGCCCGGCCAGCTGCGGCACGATCCGGTCGGCGAAGCGGTCCAGGTGGTCGACCAGGTCCCCCTTGGTCACCCCCAGCCCGTCACCGAGGGGCTGGTCGAGGCTGGTCAGCCGGACCCCGTCGCGCTCCTCGTCGGCCACCGGGCCACCGTGCCCGCCGGCCGCGCGGCGGGCAAGCGCTCAGACGACGTACGTGGCGCCCGGCCGGACCAGCTCGGCGGCGGGGAACACCGCCTGCGCGGCGGCGAGCTGAGCCGCCGGGTCGACCCAGGCGGGCACGTGCGTGACCAGGAGCCGGCGCACCCCGGCGGCGGCCGCGGCCTCGCCGGCCTGCCGGCCGGTCAGGTGCAGGTCCGGCGGCAGGTCGTCGCGCTCGGGGTGGGCCGCCTCGGCGAGCAGCACGTCGGCGCCCCGCGCGAGGTCGACCACCGCGGCGCTCGGCCCGGTGTCGCCGGTGTAGACGAGCGACGACCCCTGCGCCGTCAGCCGGATGGCGTGGCACTCGGCGGGGTGCGCGGTGCGCGCCGTCCGCACCTCGAACGGCCCGAGGACGGCGGAGACCGGGGTGACGGCGAAGTCGAAGACGTCGGTCAGCGGGGCGCCGTCGGCGTCATACGCCTGCGCCAGCCGGCGGTCGGCCCCGGCGGGCGCGATGAGCGGCACCCGGCGGCGCGAGGAACGGCCCGACCAGCGGTGCCACACGACCATCGGCGCGACGTCGAGGCAGTGGTCGGCGTGCAGGTGGGTGAGGTAGACGGCGTCGATCGAGTCCGGGTCCGCCAGCGCCTGCAGCGCGCCGAACGCGCCGTTGCCGAGGTCGAGGAGCACCCGGAACCCGTCGTGCTCGACGAGGTAGCAGGAGGCCGCCGACGTCGGCCCCGGGCCGCTGCCGGAGCAGCCGACGACCGTGAGCCTCACGGCGTCAGGCTAACGACCGGGCTCAGCGGGCGTGCAGGACGGCGTCGGCCGGGACGGTCAGCACGCCGTCGGCCCAGGTGACGCCGGTGAGGTCGGCGACGACGACGTCCGCCTCGCCGGTGGCGACCGCGCGCTCGCCGATCCCGAGCACGCGGGCCCCGGCGGCGCGGCCGGCGGCGATCCCGGCCGGGCTGTCCTCGACGACGACGGTCTCCGCAGGCTCCAGCCCGAGCAGGCGGGCGCCGAGCAGGTACCCCTCCGGGTCGGGCTTGCCGGTGCGCACGTCGCGGCCGGTCACCATCGCGCCGGGCAGCGGCAGGCCCGCCGCGCGGAGCCGGGCGCCGGCCAGGTCGGGGGTGCCGGAGGTGACCACGGCCCAGACGGCGGGCGGTAGCGAGGCCAGCAGCTCGGCGGCGCCGGCGACGGCCGGGACGGTGTGGGCGTCCTCGAGCTCGTAGCGGTCGATCAGCGCGGTCGCGGCGTCCCGCCGGTCGGCGGCGACCAGGTCGGCGACGGTGTCGGCGGCGCGGCGGCCGTGCACCACGGCCATGACCGCCACCGGGTCGAGGCCCTGCTCGAGCGCCCAGCGCGACCACGACGTCGTGACGGCGGAGTCGGAGTCGACCAGGACCCCGTCGTTGTCGAAGAGCAGTCCGCGGGCGGGCAGCGCGATGCTCACGCCCAGAGCTGGCCCTCGAGCGCGGCGGTGGCCTCCTCCAGGGTGCCCGCGTAGGCGCCGGTGGACAGGTACTTCCACCCGCCGTCGCAGACGATGAACACGATGTCGGCCCTGCGGCCCGCGGCCACCTCGCGGTCGGCGACGCCGAGGGCGGCGTGCAGGATCGCGCCGGTCGAGATGCCGGCGAAGATCCCCTCGCGCTCGACGAGCTGCCGGGTGCGGTGGACGGCGTCGTCGGGGCCGACGGAGAAGCGCGAGTCGAGCAGCTCGGGGTCGTAGAGCTCGGGGATGAACCCCTCGTCGATGTTGCGCAGCCCGTAGACGAGCTCGCCGTAGCGCGGCTCGGCGGCGATCACCTGGACGCCGGGCTTGTGCTCGCGGAAGTAGCGCGAGCAGCCCATGAGCGTGCCGGTGGTGCCGAGGCCCGCGACGAAGTGGGTGATCGACGGGAGGTCGGCGAGGATCTCCGGCCCGGTGCCGGTGTAGTGCGCCTCGGCGTTGGCCGGGTTGCCGTACTGGTAGAGCATCACCCAGTCGTCGTGCTCGGCGGCGAGCTCCTTGGCCATGGCGACGGCCTGGTTGGAGCCGCCGGCGGCCGGCGAGCTGATGATCTGCGCGCCGTACATCTGCAGCAGCTGCCGGCGCTCCACCGAGGTGTTCTCCGGCATGACGCAGATCAGCTTGTAGCCACGCTGCCGGGCGACCATCGCGAGCGAGATCCCGGTGTTGCCGCTGGTCGGCTCGAGGATCGTGTCGCCGGGCTGGAGCTCCCCGGCCTTCTCCGCCGCCTCGATCATCGAGATGGCGGCGCGGTCCTTGATCGAGCCGGTCGGGTTGTGGTCCTCGAGCTTGGCCCACAGCCGCACGTCGGACGTCGGCGACAGGTTGGGCAGCCCGACGAGCGGGGTGCCGCCGAGCGAGTCGACGAGGGAGGCGAAGCGGGCCATGCGGGGGCTCTTCCGGGAGGAGGGGTGGGTCGGGGTGGGCGGCGTCAGCAGCCGCCGGCGACCGCCGGGAGGATCGTGACCTGGTCGCCGTCCTTGACGGCGGTGTCGAGCGCACCGGTGAAGCGCACGTCCTCGTCGTTGACGTAGACGTTGACGAAGCGGTGCAGCTTGCCCTCCTCGGTCACCAGGCGGCCCTTGATGCCGGGGTGCTTGGCGTCGAGGTCGTCGACGAGCGCGGCCAGGGTGTCCCCGCTGCCCTCGACGGTCTTGTTGCCGCCGGTGTGGGTGCGCAGGATGGTCGGGATCCGGACCTCGATGGCCATGGCGTGCGGTTCTCCTCGGGAGGGTGGGGACGTGCGGGGCGCCTCGGGGGCGTGGGCTTGCCAGGGGGAACGCCGGTCCGCCGCGGGGGATTCCGTGCCCCGCGGCATCAGGAGCCGGGTCGGTCGCCGCTCAGTCGTAGACGACGGTGGTCGGCGAGTGGCCGAACAGGTAGGACTCGACGACCTCGACGTCCTCCTCGCTCACCTCGCCGTCGACGATCCGGAAGCTGCGGAACTCGACCTCGTCGCCCTTGAGCCCGGTGCGGTTCCCGTGCTCCCGCGTGGAGACGAGCACGTAGTGCGCGTTCGGCTCGGAGGCGTAGCTGACGTCGGTGCGCGACGGGTGCGCCTCGGTGGCGGTGTGCGAGTGGTAGATCACCACCGGCTCCTCGTCCCGGTCGTCCATCTCCCGGTAGAGGCGCAGCAGGTCGGCCGAGTCGAACTCGTAGAACGTCGGCGACCGGGCGGCGTTGAGCATCGGGATGAACCGCTCGGGACGGTCGCTGCCCTCGGGACCGGCGACGACGCCACAGGCCTCGTCCGGGTGGTCCTCCCGGGCGTGGGCCACGATGGCGTCGTAGGTCGCGCGGTCGATGCGCAGCACGGGCCCAGTCTAGGTGGCGCCCCCGCGGTGCCGGGACGACGGTCGCCCGACCGGGGCCGGACACCGCGCCGATCCCCACCGGATACGGTGCGGACCCGTGGCGGTCGAGCTGGTCATGGTGGCGGGGGTGCTCGCCGTCGCGCTCCCCGCACTGTGGCTCGGCCTGCGCGGGCTGTCCCGCCGGAGCGGGCACTACAGCAGCGACGTCACCGCCGACCGGGTGTCGCTGGCGCTGCTGGTCGCCGTCCGCTCCCTGACGCTGCTGCTCGTGCTGGCGCTGTCGGCCGTCGTGCTCGTCTCCGCCGTCGGCGCGATGGTGCGCGACCTCGAGCTGCCGAGCCTGGTGCCGGTGTTCTTCGTGCTGGACCTGCTGCTCGCGGCGCTGGTGCTGCTCACCTTCGGGCGTCGCGTGCGGCGGCGACCGCGTCGACCAGCGAGCCCTGCAGCCCGGTGAGCCAGTAGTAGACGGCCAGCTGCTGGCCCTCCTCGCCGGCCGGGTCCTCCGGCGGCTCGGTCTCCTCGGTGATCCCGATCCGCTCGCCGAGCGCGAGCCGCAGGTCGTTGGTGGTGCGCAGCCATGCGCCGGCCTGCTCGGGGTCCAGGCGCACCTCTCCCCCGCCGGCGGGCAGCGAGGCACGGACGGCGGCGAGGTCGTCGGTCTTGCCGCCGCGCAGCGCCGTCTCGGTCAGCTCGCGGTAGTCGGCGGCCAGCGCGGGGTCGCTGCGGTGCCCGGCCGGGAGCAGGCGGGCCAGCACCGGGTCGCCGTCGACGTCGTCGGGGTCGGCGGTCAGCAGCTGCTCGAGCTGGTCGAGCAGCATCCCGAGCACGCCGGACTCGGCGGGCTCGAGGCGGGCGACGACGTCGCTGCCCCTGCGGCGGAACGGCCTCATGCGTCCTTCTGGTAGGTGGCCCACAGGCCGTAGGCGTGCAGCCGGCTGGTGTCGTGCTCCATCCGCTCCCGCGGGCCGGAGCTGACCACGGCCTTGCCGTCGTTGTGCACCTGCAGCATCAGCGTGGTCGCCGTCGGCTCGTCGTAGCCGAACAACTCCCGCAGCACGTGCGTCACGTAGGTCATGAGGTTGACGGGGTCGTTCCAGACGATGGTCACCCACGGGCGGTCGAGGTCCTCGACCTCCTCCACCGTGGGATCGGGCGTCCGTGTCGGCGCGAGCGGTCCGGCCACGCGACCACTCTAGGACGGCGGCCCCTCCGGTCCCCGCGGGTGCGCCCCCGGCGGCCGACCTAGGGTCGGGATCATGCCGACGGGTCCCGCACTCCTCACCGACCGGTACGAGCTGACGATGGTCGCCGCCGCGCTCGCCGACGGCACCGCCGACCGCGACTGCGTCTTCGAGGTCTTCTCCCGCCGGCTGCCGCACGGCCGCCGCTACGGCGTCGTGGCCGGCACCGGCCGGCTGCTGGAGCAGCTGCCCGCCTTCCGCTTCGGCGACGAGGAGCTGGCCACCCTGCGCGAGCAGGGCCTGACCGACGCCCGGTTGCTGGACTGGCTGGCCGACTTCCGCTTCACCGGCGACGTCGACGGCTACGCCGAGGGCGAGTTCTTCTTCCCGCACTCCCCCGTGCTCACCGTGCGCGCGCCCTTCGCCCAGGGCGTGCTGCTGGAGACCCTGGTGCTGTCGGTGCTCAACCACGACAGCGCCATCGCCTCGGCGGCCGCCCGGATGGTCGGCGCGGCGTGCGAGCGGCCGTGCATCGAGATGGGCTCGCGGCGCACCCACGAGCAGGCCGCCGTCGCCGCCGCCCGGGCCGCACACCTGGTCGGCTTCGTGGCGAGCTCCAACCTGGAGGCTGGCCGGCGCTACGGCGTCCCGACGACGGGCACCAGCGCGCACGCCTTCACGCTCCTGCACGACGACGAGGCCGCCGCCTTCCGCGCGCAGGTCGACACCCTCGGCGTCGGCACCACGCTGCTGGTGGACACCTACGACGTCGTCCAGGGCATCCGCACCGCCGTCGAGGTGGCCGGGCCGGAGCTCGGCGCGATCCGGCTGGACTCCGGCGACCTGCCCACGCTGGCCACCGCCGCGCGCCGCCAGCTCGACGAGCTCGGTGCGGCGAAGACGAAGATCATCGTGACCAGCGACCTCGACGAGTTCGCCATCTCCGGGCTCATGGCCGCGCCGGTCGACGGGTACGGCGTCGGCACCTCGCTGGTCACCGGCTCCGGCGCCCCGACGGCCGGGATGGTCTACAAGCTGGTCGAGCGCGACGGCGTGCCGGTGGCCAAGCGCTCGGAGGGCAAGAACTCCACGGGCGGGCGCAAGTCCGCCGTCCGCCGGCACGACGCCGACGGCACCGCCGTCGCCGAACTGGTCACCGCGGGCCCGGTCGAGCCGCGCGACGGCGACCGCTCGCTCGTGGTGCCGCTCGTGCGCGGCGGCGCGGTGGTGTCCCCGGCCTCGCCCGCGGAGGCGCTCGCCGCGGCCGCTGAGCACCACCGGCGGGTGCGGGAGGCGCTGCCGGCCGAGGCATGGGCGCTGTCCCGCGGGGAACCGGCCCTGGAGACGGTGAACTCGGGAACGGAGGTCACGCGGTGACGCGCGCACTGGTGGTCGTGGACGTGCAGAACGACTTCTGCGAGGGGGGCAGCCTGGCGGTGGCCGGCGGCGCGGCGGTGGCGGCGGCGGTGACCGCCCACGTGCGCTCCGGCGGGTACGACCACGTGGTGGCCACCCGCGACCACCACGTCGACCCGGGCGGCCACTTCGCCGAGCAGCCGGACTACCTGGAGACGTGGCCGGCGCACTGCGTCGTCGGCACCGGCGGGGTGGAGCTGCACCCGGCGCTGGACCGCGAGCCGATCGAGGCGGTCTTCGACAAGGGCGAGTACGCCGCCGCCTACTCCGGCTTCGAGGGCCGCGCCGACGGGGTGCCGCTCGCCGACTGGCTGCGCGGGCGCGGCGTGGACGCCGTCGACGTCGTCGGCATCGCCACCGACCACTGCGTCCGGGCCACCGCGCTCGACGCCGTCGCGGAGGGCTTCGCCACCCGCGTGCTGCTGCACCTGACGGCCGGCGTCGCCGAGGGCTCGACCGCGGCGGCCCTCGACCAGCTCCGCACCGCCGGCGTCGAGCTGGAGGGCAGCGTGCACCGCCCCTGAGGCGGGCCACCAGGGAGGTGAGCCGCCCCTGCGGAGGACGGCGGACCGGTCGCGGGGCCGGAGGCTCCCGACCGGGACGACGTGACGGGGCTCAGCTCAGCCGGGGGACGGCACGTGGCCGCGGTGCGGTCCGGAGGACCGCAATTCACAGACTCTCGAGCACCTCGTCCCTCGTGAAGCCGAGGACCTGCAGGACGGCGTCGAGGTAGGGCTGGTTCAGCGCGGTGTGCGCCTGCTCGCGCACCATCGGCTTGGCGTTGAAGGCGATGCCGAGGCCCGCGGCGTTGAGCATGTCGAGGTCGTTGGCGCCGTCGCCGACGGCCACGGTCTGCTCCAGCGGGATGCCGTGCTCGCCGGCGAAGCGGGCCAGGGCCCGGGCCTTGCCGGCGCGGTCGACGATCTCCCCCACCAGGCCGCCGGTGAGGCGCCCGTCGGCCACCTCGAGGGTGTTGGCGGCGGCGAAGTCCAGGCCGAGCGAGGCGGCCAGCGGGTCGGTGATCTGGGTGAAGCCGCCGCTGACGATGCCGCAGCGGAAGCCGTGCCGCTGCAGCGTGCGGATGAGGGTGCGGGCCCCGGGGGTCAGCTCGAGGTGCTCGCGGACCTCGTCGAGCACCTCGACCGGCAGGCCGGCCAGGGTGGCCACGCGGGCGCGCAGCGACTCGGCGAAGTCGAGCTCGCCGTTCATGGCGGCGGCGGTGATGCGCGCGACCTCGGCGGCGCGCCCGGCACGGGCGGCCAGCTCGTCGATGACCTCGCCGCGCACGAGCGTGGAGTCGACGTCGAGGACGATCAGCCGCTTGCTGCGCCGGGCCAGGCCCACGGGCTCGACGGCGAGGTCGGCGCCGGTCGCGGTGGCGACGGCGGCGAGCGCCGTGCGCAGCGCGGTGGCCTCGGCGCCGGAGACGGTGAGCTCGAGGGCCGTGACGGGGTGGTCCGACAGCCGCCGGATCGCGTCGATGTTGCCCCCGACGCCGGCGATGGCGGTGGCGGCGCCCGCGACGGCCGACGGCGGCACGGGGCGGCCGAGCAGGGTCACGTGGTGGGCGCGGCCGGGCGCCGCGGCCCGGCGGTCCGACGCCGACTCGACCGCGACCCGCACGCCGGTGGCGGCCTCGACGCCGTCGGCCAGCGTGCCGAGCGCGGCCAGGAAGGCCTCCTCGTCGACCGGCCCGTCCGCGGGCAGCGCCCCGACGACGACGCCGAGCACGAGGTGCCCGTGCACGACGACCTGCTCGACGTCGACCACCTCGAGCGGCGGCACGCCGGCGTCCCCGGCCAGCGCGCCGAACAGGCGGGCGGTGACCCCGGGCCGGTCGGCGCCGGTGACCGTGAGCAGCGCGCGCGGTCCGTCGCTGGGGCTGTCCGGCCGGACGCGGGGCGTGGGGTCGAGCGGCACGGCGGTCATCGTGCCGCACCGGTCTGCGGCGCCCGGGCGGTGGTCCCGCGGAACGACGACGCCCCGCCGGCCGGGGCCGACGGGGCGTCGTGGTGACGTGCGATCGCGCGGTGGCCGTCAGGCGACGGCCGGGCGGGTCAGAACGGGTCGGGGTCGTTCGGACCCTGACGCGGGCCGGTGCCGTTGGCGAGCTCGCTGACCCCGCCGTAGGGCTCGTGCCGCTTGCCGACGTGCGCCTCGGCGTGCAGCCGCTCGATGAGGTGCGGGTAGTGCGCCTCGAACGCCGGGCGCTCCGACCGGATCCGCGGGATCTCGGTGAAGTTGTGCCGCGGCGGCGGCGAGGAGGTGGCCCACTCGAGCGAGTTGCCGTGGCCCCACGGGTCGTCCCGCAGCGCGAGCCGGCCGTACTTCCACGACTTGGCCACGTTGTAGAGGAACGGGATGGTCGAGGCGCCGAGGACGAACGAGCCGATCGTCGAGATGACGTGCAGCGTCGTGAAGCCGTCGGTGGGCAGGTAGTCGACGTACCGGCGCGGCATGCCCTGGGTGCCCAGCCAGTGCTGGACCAGGAACGTGGCGTGGAAGCCGATGAACGTCAGCCAGAAGTGCAGCTTGCCCAGCCGCTCGTCCATCATCCGGCCGGCCATCTTCGGGAACCAGAAGTAGATGCCGGCGTAGGCGGCGAACACCACGGTGCCGAAGACGACGTAGTGGAAGTGGGCGACGACGAAGTAGCTGTCGTTGACGTGCCAGTCCAGCGGCGGGCTGGCCAGCAGGACGCCGGTCAGGCCACCGAGGAGGAAGGTGACGAGGAAGCCGATCGAGAACAGCATCGGCGTCTCGAACGTCAGCTGGCCGCGCCACATGGTGCCGATCCAGTTGAAGAACTTGATGCCGGTGGGGACCGCGATCAGGTAGGTCAGGAACGCGAAGAACGGCAGCAGGACCGCGCCGGTGGCGTACATGTGGTGCGCCCACACCGTCAGCGACAGGCCACCGATGAGCAGCGTCGCGCCGACCATGCCCTTGTAGCCGAACAGCGGCTTGCGGCTGAACACCGGGATGACCTCGGTGATGATGCCGAAGAACGGCAGGGCGATGATGTAGACCTCGGGGTGGCCGAAGAACCAGAAGAGGTGCTGCCACAGCATCGGGCCGCCGTTCTCGTCGGAGAAGACGAGGGCACCGAGCTGGCGGTCGGCCAGCAGCGCGAGCAGCGCGGCGGTGAGGATCGGGAAGGCCAGCAGCACCAGCAGGCTGGTGACCAGCGTGTTCCAGGTGAAGATCGGCATCCGGAACAGGGTCATGCCCGGCGCCCGCAGGCAGACGATCGTGGCGGTGAAGTTGACCGCGCCGAGGATGGTGCCCAGACCCGAGACGGCCAGGCCCGCGATCCAGAGGTTCGCGCCGGCACCCGGGCTGTGGACCACGTCGGACAGCGGGGTGTAGGCGTACCAGCCGAAGTCGGCCGCGCCGCCCGGCGTGAAGAAGCCGGAGACGAGGATCAGGCCACCGAAGAGGAACAGCCAGTACGAGAAGGCGTTCAGCCGCGGGAACGCGACGTCGGGGGCGCCGATCTGCAGCGGCATGATCAGGTTCGAGAACGCGAAGAACAGCGGCGTCGCGAACATCAGCAGCATGATCGTGCCGTGCATCGTGACGAGCTGGTTGTACTGCTCGGGCGAGAGGAACTGCAGCCCGGGCTGGCCGAGCTCACCGCGGATCAGCATGGCCATGAAGCCACCCACGATGAACCAGGCGAACGAGGTGGCCATGTACATCAGGCCGATGGTCTTGTGGTCCGTGGTCCGCAGCAGGTTCGAGAGCCGCGCACCCCGCTGGACCTCGCGAGCCGGGCTGGGCCGGCTCACGATCGGTGCAGGCGCGATCGTCACGGCCGCAGCTTAGACCGACTCGGCGGGACACGTCCGGCCCGCCCGGGCAGGCGCGCCGCCGCACGCGGGACCCCTCCGGCGCGACGCAGGGTCACATCATGATCACGATGGTTTCCGCCCTGCTCAGGCCGGGAACAGGAACGTCCGGCTCTGGAGATCCCAGGCCCCGGCCACCAAGGCCACCTGCTCGGGAGGTCCACCGTGGAGATCCTCTGGAACATCATCGTGCTGATCGTGGTCGGCGCCATCGCCGGCTTCATCGCCCGCGCCATCGTCCCCGGCAAGCAGTCCATGAGCATCGGCATGACGATCGTGCTCGGCATCATCGGCTCGCTCGTCGGCAACCTGCTCGGCAGCCTGATCTTCGAGGGGCGCTTCGAGCTCGGCACCTCGGGCATCATCGGCTCGATCATCGGCGCCATCGTGGTGCTGCTGGTCTACGTCTTCGCCACGCGCGGACGGGCCCGCGGCACGCGCGTCTGACCCGGTGACGGCCCCCCCGCGGGGCCTGACCCACCAGCCCCGGAGGGGCCCGGCCACGTCGGCCGGGCCCCTCCGGCGCGTCCGGGGTCGGGGAGTACAGGGTCAGGGAGTACAGGGTCAGGGAGTCCGCGGTCAGACGGTCCAGGTGCTGACGTCGACGGCGAGGGTCACCCGGACCCGCGGCGGCAGCCCGGCCAGCCGCCCGGCCAGCTCCCCCGGCGCGAGGTGGCGGGCGTGCGGCCCCATGCCGACGACGGCGGCCACCGCGCGGGCGTCGAGCTCCAGCTCCTCCCGGTGCGCCGCCGCGCCCGCCGGCCGCAGGTGCGGCTCCAGCGAGCCCGACAGGCGCGCCGCCTTGTCCGGGTCGACGCGCAGCAACCCGAGCGGGCCCACCAGCTCGGCGAGGTGGTCGGGCGCCGGGGTGGCCACCACCAGCCGCCCGCCGGGGCGCAGCACCCGCGCCGTCTCCGGGCCGTTGCGCGGCGCGAAGACGACCATGGCCCGGTCGACCGCGCCGTCGCGGACCGGCAGGCGCGCCCAGGTGTCGGCGACGACGGCCATCGCGCGCGGCGAGGCCCCGGCCGCCCGGCGCGCGGCGTACCGCGAGGAGTCGAGCACCACGCCGACCGCCTCCGGCAGCGCGTCGAGCACGCCCGCGAGGTGGTGGCCGGTGCCGCCGCCGAGGTCGAGCACGGACCCGACCGGCCCCTCCCCCGCGGCCACCGCGGCGGTGAGCGCCGCCGTCAGCCCGGCGTAGGTGCCCGCGGCGAGCACCTCCGCCCGGTCGGCGACCATCTCCGCGCTGTCGCCCGACGGCGGCGTGTGCCCCGGCGGCAGCAGCGTGACGTGGCCCTGCCGGGCCCGGTCGAAGGAGTGACCGGCCGGGCAGCGCAGGCCGGTGTCGGCGGGCAGGGCCGCCAGCGGCGCGCCGCACACCGGGCAGGCCAGCAGCCGCACGGCGCGCGGCGGCCAGGACCGGCGGCTCACCGGGCCGCCGCCGTCGCGGGCAGCGCGGGCGGGGGCGGCGCCTCGGCCGCCCGCCCGGGGACCACGGCGACGGCGGCGAGCGCGGCGGCCGCGCCGACCGCGAACGCCGCCCAGTAGCCGGGCCCGCCGTCGACGAGCAGGGCCGCGGCCGGGACGGTGAGCGCCGCCGCCAGGTTCTGCACGGTGTTGTGCGCGCCGAGTGCGCGCCCGGCCCAGGCGCTGCCGGCCTGCTCGGCCACCGAGGTGAAGGCCACGCCGTTGGGGCTGACCGTGGCGACCGCGGCGACGGCCACCGCCCCGGCCGCGACCGCGGGGCCGAGGACGCCCGGGGTCAGCGCGGCGACGACGGCGAGCACCCCCACGACGACGGCGACCGCCGCGGCCACCCGGCGCAGCGGCCCGAGCCTGCTGCCCACGCGGTCGGACCACGTGCCCGCGCCCAGCCGCGCGGCCACCCCGCCGGCCTGGGAGGCGGCCAGCAGCGTGCCGGCGCCGGCCGCGCTCCAGCCGCCGTCGCGCACCAGCCAGTCGAAGGCGAGCCCCGCGACGGCGAACTGCGGCACCACGAGCAGGGTGCTCGCCGCGTGCACCCGCCACAGCACCGGGCCGCGGTAGGGCGAGGCGGGCCGCGCGGCGCCGGGGGCGCGCGGCGGGCGGGCGGGGTCGCGCACCAGCACGCCGACGAGCACAGCCGTCGCCGCGCAGCCGGCCGCGAGCAGGGCGAAGGCGCCGCCGGGACCGTCGCCGGCCAGCCGCGGCAGCAGCAGCCCGGCCAGGCCCACGCCCAGCGGCTGCCCGGCCTGGCGGACGCCCATCGCCAGGCCGCGCTGCTCGGGCGGGAACCAGCCGAGGACGAGGCGGCCGCTGGCGACGTGCACCGAGGCGCTGCCGCCGCCGGCCAGCAGCAGCCAGAGGCCGGTGGCGAGGGCGCCGTCGGCCAGGGCCGCCCCGGTGAGCGCGCCGGCGGCCACGGCCAGGCCGGCGGTGAGCACGAGCCGCTCGCCGTACCGGTCGGCCAGCGCTCCCCAGAGGAGCAGCGTGCAGACCAGCCCCGCCGTCGGGGCGCTGACGAGCAGGCCGACCTGCGGCAGGGTCAGCCCCTCGGCGCGCAGCGCGACGGTGAGGAAGGGCAGGCCGTTCTGCGCCGCGCAGGCGGCGACCAGCCCGGTCAGGCCGACGCCGAGGTGGCGCCAGCGGGCGCGGGACGGCCCGGCGGCGGGCTCGGCGGCCGGCCTCTTCACCGCGGGACGGGGTGGAACGTGACCCCGGTCAGCGCGCCGGCGTCGGCGACCGCGGTCACGAAGGTGCCGTGCGGCTGGCGGCGGCGGTCGGTGGGCGAGCCGGGGTTGACCAGCCGGAGGCCGGAGGGCGTCCCCTCGCTGGGCGCCACGGTGTCCCACGGGATGTGGCTGTGGCCGAAGAACAGGACGTCGGTGTCCGGGAACCGCGCGGCGCAGCGGCGCTCGCGGTTCTTCGCGTCCCCGGTCTCGTGGACGACGGCGATCCGCAACCCCTCCACCTCGGCGCGGGCCACCTCCGGCAGCCGCTCGCGCAGCGGGCCGTGGTCGTTGTTGCCGTGCACGGCGAGCAGCCGGCGGGAGCGGGCCTCGAGGAGGTCGAGCAGGGCGACGTCGACCCAGTCGCCGGCGTGCACCACGAGGTCGGCGGCGTCGATCGCGGCCCAGAGGGGATGAGGTAGGTCACGCGCACGCTTCGGCAGGTGCGTGTCGGCGGTCACCACCAGCGAAACGGCCACGACGACATGGTCGCAGGGGGCTAGTTTGCCTGGCGGCCGATGACCTCGGCCGCTCCCCGCACGAGTCCCCGAGGACCCCCATGACCCACCCGTCGTCCCCCTCCGCGCAGCCGGTCACCCCGGCGTCGGAGCCCTACGAGAAGCGCTGGCTGGCGCTGGGCGTCATCGCGATGACCGTCCTCCTGGTCATCCTCGACGCCACGATCGTCAACATCGCGCTGCCCGCCGTGTCGTCCGACCTCGGCATCAGCGCGGCCACGCAGCAGTGGATCGTCACCGCCTACACCCTCACCTTCGGCGGCTTCCTGCTCCTCGGCGGCCGCATCGCCGACTTCTGGGGCCGCAAGCGCACCTACCTCGTCGGCGCCGCGGGCTTCGCCATCGCCTCGGCCCTCGGCGGCATCGCCCAGAACGAGGGCATGCTCTTCGCCGCCCGCGCGCTGCAGGGCGTCTTCGGGGCGCTGCTCGCGCCCGCGTCGCTGGCCCTGCTGACCGTCCTGTTCACCGACCCGAAGGAGCGGGCCAAGGCCTTCGGCGTCTACGGCGCGATCGCCGGCGGCGGCTCGGCCGTCGGCCTGCTGCTCGGCGGCGTCCTCACCGAGTACGCCGACTGGCGCTGGTGCTTCTGGGTCAACCTGCCGGTGGCGCTGCTCGCCGTCGTCCTGGCCATCCCGATCGTCCCGGAGAGCAAGGCCCCCGGGGACACCAAGTACGACATCCCCGGCGCGGTGCTCATCACCGTCGGCCTCGCCGCGATCGTCTACGGCTTCACCCGGGTGGCCGAGGCGTCGCAGACCAACGCGGGTGAGGCGCAGGCCGCCAACGGCCAGATCGCCGCGCAGGGCGGCCGGGACTTCGTGACACCGGCCAGCGGCTGGACCGACGGCCTGGCGTGGGTGTTCATCGTCGGCGGGCTGGTGCTGGTGGCGCTGTTCGTGCTCCTGGAGCTGCGCACCCGCAACCCGCTGCTGCCGATGCGCATCGTCCTCGACCGCAACCGCGGCGGCGCCTACCTCACCTCGACGCTGGTCGGCGCCGGGCTGATCGGGGCGTTCTTCTTCCTGAGCCTGTACTTCCAGCAGGTGCTCGGCTACGAGCCGGTGGTCGCGGGCGTCGCCTCGCTGCCCACCACGCTGGGTGTGTTCATCTCCGCCGGCGCGGCCAGCGCCCTGGTGCCGCGGATCGGCCCGAAGCCGCTCATGGTGCTCGGCGGGCTGCTCGCCGCGGCGGGGCTGTTCACCATGTCGTTCCTCGGCGTCGACAGCGGCTTCTGGGCCCTCGCCTTCCCGGGCCAGCTGCTGCTGGGCCTGGGGCTGGGCTTCACCTTCGTGCCGCTGTCGAACCTCGCGCTCGTGGGCGCCGGCGAGCACGACGCCGGTGCCGCGAGCGCGATGCTCAACGCCACCCAGCAGGTGGGCGCCTCGATCGGCACCGCCGTCCTGGCCTCGCTGTCGGTCGGCGCGATCAGCGCCTACTCGGCCGACGTCCTGGCCTCGCCGACGCCGCAGGACCCCGCGGCCGTCGCGCTGCAGGCGCAGGTGGAGGGCTACACGACCGCCTTCACCTGGGCCGCCGCGCTGCTGGTGCTCGGCGCCGTCGCCGCGGCGCTGCTCATCAAGGCGACCAAGGACGACCTGCCCACCGGGGACGCCCCCGTCCACGTCGGCTGACGCGCAGGCCGACCTCGCAGGGCCGCCCGCTCAGCTCCCGGAGCGGGCGGCCATCGCGCGGAGCCGGGCGTTGTAGGCCTCGAGCTCCGCGTCGTCGGTGCGCACGGCGGCCCGGTCGATCCGGCGGCCGCGGCGCTCCTCCGACCCCATCCAGCTGAACAGCACCACGGCCAGCACGAACACGGTCGGCAGCTCGCCGAAGGACCAGGCGATGCTGCCGGCCGTGTTCTGGTCGGCGAGCGGGTCGACGCCCCAGCCGGCCGGCGGCTCGGCGAAGGTCCGCACCACCAGCGACGTCGACATCATGATCGCGACGCCGAAGAAGGCGTGCAGCGGCATCGGGATGAGCAGCTCGAGCATCCGCCCGGCGTGGCCGACCTGCCGGGGCCACGGGTCCTGGGCGAGGATCGGCCCGAAGAACAGCAGCCCGGTCACGGTGAAGTGGGCGAGCATGAACTGGTGCCCGAACGGGTCGCCCATGAGGGCGTCGAACACGGGCGTGAAGTAGACGCCGTAGAGGCTCACCAGGAACAGCGGCAGCGTGAACAGCGGGTGCGAGACGAACCGCGCCACCCGGCTGTGCAGGGCGTCGAGCAGCAGCGCCCGCGGCACGCCGGCCACCCCCCGGCCGCGCGGCAGCGCGCGCAGGGCGAGGGTCACCGGCCGGCCGAGGAGCAGCAGGAGCGGCGCCACCATCGACAGCACCATGTGCTGGGCCATGTGGACGCTGAACAGCACCATGCTGTAGCCGTTGAGCCAGGTCCCCGTGACGGCGAACAGCGACAGGCAGCCGGCGACCCACGCCGCGGCGCGCCACCACGGCCAGGCGACGCCCGAGCGGCGCACCCGGACCACGCCGACGGCGTAGGCGGCGATCCCGAGCAGCGCGAGCACGGGCAGCACCGACCAGGCGTCGAGGTGCGGCAGGAACATGCGTCCCCACGTGGGTGGCTCGCCGGGCACCCACATGCCCGAGTGGTGCCCGTGCTCCACCAGTACCTCCGGTCCGATCCGTCTCCGTCGTCCACTGTCCCACTCGGCTAGTCGTGGACGGGCGCCTCGTGACCGGCGTGCGCCTCGGCCTCCAGCTGGAAGGTGCAGTGGTCGACGTCGAAGTGGGCGCCCAGGCAGGTGCCCAGCGAGTCGAGGATCCGCCCGCCGTGGCCGTCGGCGAGCGCCTCGTCGGTGACGACGACGTGCGCGGACAGCACCGGCAGGCCCGAGGTGATGGTCCAGGCGTGCAGGTCGTGGACGCCGATGACGCCCTCGACGCCGAGGACGTGCGCGCGCACCTCGTCCAGGTCGACGCCGCGCGGTGCTGCCTCGAGCAGCACGTCGAGCGACTCGCGCAGCAGCGACCACGCCCGCGGCAGGACCAGGCAGCCCACGACGAACGCGGCGACGGTGTCGGCCGGCGTCCACCCGGTGAGCGCGACGACGGCGCCGGCGACGAGGACGGCGACCGAGCCGAGCGCGTCGCCGAGCACCTCCAGGTGCGCGCCGCGGACGGCCAGCGAGGTGCCCCGGCCGCGGTGCAGCAGCGCCAGCCCGGCGAGGTTCGCGGCCAGGCCCCCCGCCGCGACGACGAGCACCACGCCGGAGTCGATCTCCGGCGGGTCACCGATCCGGCGGACCGCCTCCACCAGCACGAACACCGCGACCCCGGCGAGCAGCAGCCCGTTGGCCACCGCGGCGAGGATCTCCACCCGCTGCCAGCCGAACGTGCGCCGGCCGCGGGCGGGCCGCTGCGCCAGCGTGACCGCGCCGAGGGCGAGGCCCACGCCGAGCGCGTCGGTGGCCATGTGGCCGGCGTCGGCGAGCAGTGCCAGCGAGCCGGACACCACCGACCCGACGACCTCGGCCGCCAGCACCGCCAGCGTGAGACCCAGCACGACCGCCAGCCGGCCGCGGGAGGCCCCCGCGGCGGTGCCGTGGTCGTGCGCGTGCCCGGCTCCCATCGGCCCACCTCCCCCACCAGTGTCCTCCGGGAACGGCACGGCCCCCTGCCCGACGTGCGGGGAGGGGGCCGGGGGCCGGCTCGCGGCGGCTGGGATGGCGACCTGGACGGCGGCCTAGATCGTGACGCCGCGCTCCCGCAGCCACGGGATCGGGTCGACCTTCTGGCCGTCGATGCCGCCGACGTGCACCTCGAAGTGCAGGTGCGGGCCGGTCGACTGACCGCGGTTGCCGAGCAGGGCGATGGTGTCCCCGGCGCGGACCACCTGCCCGGGCTGCACGAGGACCTCCTCCATGTGCCCGTAGACGGTGACGTCGCCGTTCTCGTGCTGGATGTAGATCACGTTGCCGTAGCCGCTGGCGGGGCCCGCCTCGAGGACGACCCCGTCGGCGGCGGCGTACTCCGGCGTCAGCATGGGGGCGGCCAGGTCGATGCCGGCGTGCAGCGTGCCCCAGCGGGCCCCGAAGGTGCTGGTGAGCCGGGCGCCGTTGACCGGCAGGACCGTCTTGGGCCGGGCGGCCTCGGCCGCTGCCGCGGCGGCGGCCTCGGCGGCGGCGCGGTCGGCGTCGGCCTGCACCTGGGCGGCGGTGGCCTGCTCGGCCTCGCGGGCGGTCCGGCTGGCGGTGACCGCGCCGAGCAGCACCGCGTCGGAGCGCAGGGTGGCCTGCTCGGCGGCGGCCGAGAGCTCCCCGCCGTCGATGCCGAGCTCCTGCGCGACGCTCACCGAGGTGCTGGTCGCGTCCGGGCCGTCGGCCTGGGCGACCCGGTCGCCGACGGAGAACGTGGCCACGCCGACCGCGCCGACGAGGGCCGCGGCGAGGTAGAAGGCCGGGCGGCGGCGCGGGAGACGCAGGCCGCGGTCGCGGTGCCGGCCGTGGCCCGCGACGACGGTGACGGGAGCCCGGTCGGGCCGGTCGTCGCTGTCGTCGTCCGTGGCGGCGGGGATGTCGACCTCGCCCGCGGGGTCGTCCGTGGCGGGCGCCTCGACGGTCTCGAGCGGCGCGGCGGCCACGGCCTCGAGGGCCTGGGCGCCGGCGGCCTCGGCCAGCCCGGCGGCGTCGGCGACGCCGGTCACCGGCTCGGCCGCGAGGACCTCCTCGACGACGTCGGCGGGCACCTCGGTGGGCACCTCGTCGCACGCGTCGACGACGACCGTGCGGACCTCGAGGGCGGCGGGTGCCGAGCGGGGGTGCGGCGTGGGCCGCGGGCGCGGGCTCGGACGGCGGGCGGGACGGGATCCCGGACGGGGCTCTCCGGTCGGCGACGTCTCCCCCTGACGTCGCTGCGGGGCCGTGCGGGCGGCCGCTCCGGCCGGGGAGCGACGCCGGTCGGACGTCGCCGCCGCGGCCTTCCGGAGGGGGCCGGCCTCGCCGTGCTGCGGGGCCTTCCCTCCGTCGAGGAGGCGGTCGGGGTGGAGCTCGGTCATGCACCTGACTTCCGTCGGGGACAGGGACGTACTGCGGTGCCCGGGGGAGCGGGCGGGGCCCATGTAAACACGTCGTGACCGGTTCGTGATCTGCAGAGGTGGGTATCGAGGACCGGATGTGTGGCCCGTGCCACAGAGCTGCACGGATGTCATTCGACGGCCCGTCGACCCCGCGTCACGGTCGGTGACGAACACGCCGGTTGAGCGTTGAACCAGGGGCGATCAGGCCCACAGCGGGCAGGAGGCCCTCCGAGACCCCGCTCGACGACCCGAGGAGCAGACTCGTGCGCGCAGTCACCTGGCACGGACGTGCCGACGTCAAGGTGGACACCGTCCCCGATCCGAGGATCGAGGAGGACACCGACGTCGTCGTCGAGATCACCTCGAGCGGCATCTGCGGGTCCGACCTCCACCTCATCGAGGTCATGGCCCCGTTCATGTCGAAGGGCGACGTCATGGGCCACGAGCCCATGGGGGTCGTCCGCGAGGTGGGCTCCGCGGTGACCGCCGTGAAGCCCGGCGACCGGGTGGTCGTCCCCTTCAACATCTCCTGCGGCACCTGTTGGATGTGCTCGCAGGGCCTGCAGTCGCAGTGCGAGACCACGCAGAACCGCGAGCAGGGCTTCGGCGCCTCGCTGTTCGGCTACACGAAGCTCTACGGGCAGGTCCCGGGCGGGCAGGCCGAGTACCTGCGGGTGCCGTTCGGCAACACGCTGCCGATCAAGGTGCCGGACGGCCCGCCGGACGACCGGTTCGTCTACCTCTCCGACGTGCTGCCGACCTCCTGGCAGGCCGTCCAGTACGCCGCGACGCCGCCCGGCGGGACGCTGCTCGTGCTCGGGCTCGGCCCGATCGGCGACATGTGCACCCGCATCGCCTCCCACCTGGGCTTCCGGGTCGTCGCCTCCGACGTCGTCCCCGAGCGGATCGCCCGGGCGACCGCCCGCGGCACCGAGGTCATCTCCTCCACCGACCAGGACGACGTCGTCGGCGAGATCCGCGAGAAGACCGACGGCCGCGGCGCGGACGCCGTCATCGACGCGGTCGGCATGGAGGCGCACGGCTCGACCGGCGCCCAGCTGGCCCAGAAGGCGACGGCGATCCTCCCCGACGCGCTCATGGCGCAGGTGATGAAGGTCGCCGGCATCGACCGGCTGGCCGCCTTCAACACCGCCATCGAGGCGGTGCGCCGCGGCGGCACCGTCTCGCTGTCGGGCGTCTACGGCGGGGCCACCGACCCGGTGCCGCTCATGCGCATGTTCGACAAGCAGGTGCAGCTGCGCATGGGCCAGGCCAACGTGTGGCGGTGGGTGCCCGACATCCTGCCGCTGCTGGCCGACGGCGACCCGCTCGGCGTCGACGACTTCGCCACCCACCGCGTGCCGCTGGAGCAGGCGCCGCAGGCCTACGCGGACTTCCGGGAGAAGAAGGACGGCGCGGTCAAGGTGCTGCTGCAGCCCTGACCCGCACTGTGAGCACACCCACCGGCCGCGCGGGGCATGTCCCGCGCGGCCGGTGCCTTGCCGTTGGGTAGGGCAACCACCCGGACGACGACGTCCGCACCGCCCCCGTCCGCCGTCGTCCTCCCTGGAGTCCCCCCGTGCCCCGCGGTCTGCTCGCGCTCGCCATCGGCGCCTTCGGCATCGGCACCACCGAGTTCGTGGTCATGGGCATGCTGCCCGAGATCGCCGCGGACCTCGGGGTGTCGGTGTCGGCGGTCGGCCTGCTTATCTCCGCCTACGCGATCGGCGTGGTGATCGGGGCGCCGACCCTGACCGCGCTCGGCGTCCGCTTCTCGCCCCGCCAGACGCTGGTCGCGCTGATGCTGGTGTTCGTCGCCGGCAACGCCCTGTCGGCGGTGGCCCCGACCTACGAGACGCTCGTCGCCGCCCGGGTGCTGACCGCGCTGGCGCACGGGTCGTTCTTCGGCGTCGGGGCGGTGGCAGCCCGGCGGCTCGTGGCGCCGGAGCGGGCGACCCAGGCGATCTCGCTGATGATGGTCGGGCTGACGTTGGCCAACGTCGCCGGCGTCCCGCTGGGCACGCTCGTCGCCCAGCAGCTGAGCTGGCGGCTGGTGCTCGGCGGCATCGCCGTCATCGGGCTGCTCACCATCGCCGGGCTGCTCGCCTGGCTGCCGGCGGGGGCCGGGGAGCGCAGCGACCTGCGCAGCGAGCTGGCCGCGTTCCGCCGCCGGCAGGTGTGGCTGGTGCTGGGCCTGACGATGGTCGGCTTCGCCGCCCTGTTCTGCGTCTACAGCTACGTCAGCCCGATCCTCACCGACCTCGCCGGGCTGCCCGAGGCGTGGGTGACGCCGGTCCTGGCCCTGTTCGGCGTCGGGACGACGGTCGGCACGCTGGCCGGCGGGCGGCTCGGCGACCGCTTCGGCTTCTCCCTCGTCGTCGCCGGACTGCTGGTCACCGCGGTCCTGCTGGTCGTGTTCGCGCTGGTCGCCCGCGTCCCCGCGGCCGCCGTCGCGCTGCTGGTGGTGTTCGGCCTGGTCGCCTTCGCGATGGGCCCGGTGGTGCAGAACGGCGTCATCGAGGCCGCGCGGGTGCCCGGCGGCAGCCTGGTGTCGGCGGCCAACCAGGCGGCGTTCAACCTGGCCAACGCCATCGGCGCGGCGCTCGGCGCGCTCGTCCTCTCCCGCGGCCTCGGCTACACCGCGCCGATGTGGGTCGGTGCGGGCCTCGCGCTCGCCGGCGCCGCGCTGGCGCTGGTCGCCCGCCGCGCCGGCCGCCGCGAGGACGCGGTGGTCGACGCCGACGTCCGGGCGTGGCGGCGGGCCGTCGCCCGCGACCTCGACGCCGCGGCGCGGGACGCGGCCTGAGACCTGCGACTGGATCGCGCCCGGCGGGTAGGAGGGCCGTCATGACGACGACCACCGCCGAGAGGTCAGGACAGTTCGCGCTCGGGGACCGCACGGTCAACCGGCTCGGCTACGGCGCCATGCAGCTCGCCGGGCCGCACGTGATGGGCCCGCCCGCCGACCGCGACGCCGCCGTCGCCGTCCTGCGCCGGGCCGTCGAGCTGGGCGTGGACCACATCGACACCAGCGACTACTACGGCCCGCACGTGACCAACGAGGTCATCCGCGAGGCGCTGCACCCCTATCCGGAGCAGCTGACGATCGTCACCAAGGTCGGCGCCCGGCGGACGCCGGAGGGCGAGTGGCCCGAGGCCCTCTCCCCCGAGGAGCTCCGGCAGGCGGTGCACGACAACCTCGAGCACCTCGGCGTCGAGGCGCTCGACGTGGTCAACCTCCGGATGCCCGGCTTCGCCGCGCCGGTGGAGCGCTCGCTCGCCGAGCCGTTCGGCGCGCTCGCCGAGATGCAGCAGGAGGGGCTCGTCCGGCACCTCGGCGTCTCCAACGTGACGACGCAGCAGTTCGCCGAGGCCCGCGCCATCGCGCCGGTGGTGTGCGTGCAGAACCACTACAACCTCGTGCACCGCGACGACGACCCGATGCTCGACGCGCTGGCCCGGGAGGGCGTGGCCTACGTGCCGTTCTTCCCCCTCGGCGGGTTCAGCCCGCTGCAGTCGGCGGCGCTGGAGACGGTGGCGCGGCGGCTGGAGACCACGCCGATGCAGGTGGCGCTGGCGTGGCTGCTGGCCCGCTCCCCCAACATCCTGCTGATCCCCGGCACCTCGTCGGTGGCCCACCTGGAGGAGAACCTGCAGGCGGCGATGCGGGTGCTCGGGCCCGCCGAGCTGGAGGAGCTCGACCGGATCGGCGGCAGCGGGGAGCCCGACGTCGACCTGTGATCAGGCCTGGCCGACGCCCGCCCCGACCGGGCCCAGCACCCGGTCGCGGTGGGCGTTGGCGAACACCCCGGCCGGGTCGAGCCGCGCCCGCAGCGCGGTGAACTCGCCGAACCGCGGGTAGCGGCCGGCCAGGGCGGCGGCGTCGAGGCCGTGCTCCTTGCCCCAGTGCGGCCGCCCGCCGGCCGCCCCGGCGATCGCCTCGAACGCACGGAAGTACGCGCCGGGTTCGGTACGGGCGGGCACGTGCACGGCCACGTAGGCGGTGTCACGCCCCGACGCCGTCGACAGCGGGACGTCGTCGGCGGCGGCCACCCGCACCTCCACCGGGAAGGCGACCCGGTGCGGCCCGGCGTCGACCACCCGCCGCAGCTCGGCGAGGACCGCCGGCGCCGCCGCCCGCGGCACGGCGTACTCCATCTCGCGGAACCGGACCCGGCGGCGGGAGACGAACACCCGGTGCGCGGCGTCGGTCCACGTGCGCGCGCCGAGCGCCCGGGCGGAGAAGCGGGCCAGCGGCGGCACCAGCGCGGGCACCCGCCGGCCCGCGGCGACGACGGCGGCGAGCCCGGCGTTGGCGAGCACCTCGTCGTCCCACAGCGCCCGCGCGCGGGACAGCGGCGCCAGCTCGTCGAGCGGCACCCGGGTGTTGCGCTTGAGCAGGCACCGGTCGGTGTGCGGGAACCAGTAGAACTCGACGTGGTCGGTGGAGGTCATGACCTCGTCGAAGCGCTCGAGGAGGTCGGGCAGCCGGGCCGGCCCCTCGTCGGCGCGCAGCGCGAAGGCCGGCACCGCCTGCAGGGTCACGGTGGACAACACGCCGAGCGCGCCGAGGCCGACGCGGGCGGCGCAGAAGACGTCGGGGTGCTCGCCGGGCGAGCAGCGCAGCACCTCGCCGTCGGCGGTGACCAGCTCCAGCGCCCGGAGCTGGGTGGCCAGGCCGCCGAAGCGGGCGCCGGTGCCGTGGGTGCCGGTGGACAGCGCGCCCGCGACGGTCTGCCGGTCGATGTCGCCGAGGTTGGTCAGCGCCCAGCCGCGCGCGGCGAGCTCCGCGTCCAGCCGGTGCAGCGGCGTGCCGGCGCGGACCGTGGCGAGGCCGGCGTCGTCGACGTCGACCAGGCCGGCGTGCCGGTCGAGGCGGAGCGCGACGTCCTCGGGGCGGCCGATGCCGCTGAAGGAGTGCCCGCTGCCCAGCGCGGTGACCCGGCGGCCCGCGGCGGCTGCGGCGCGCACCGCGTCGGCGATCCCGCCGGCGTCGGGCGGGGCGACGACGGTGAGGCCGCCCGCTCGCTGGTTGCCCGCCCAGTTGCGCCAGCTGTCCGCCACGCGGCCTCCTCGGTGTCCGCGGCAGTGTGGCCGTCCCCGGGCGGCGCGTCGAGGACCCCGCGCTTGCCCCGCCCGGCGCCGGCCCGGGAGGCTGCGCTGCCGTGACCCCCGACCGGCTCGACGACCTGACCGCGGACCTCGACCCGCCGTTCGCCGTCCTCGACCTCGACGCGCTCGACGCCAACGCCGACGACCTGGTGCGCCGGGCGGGCGGGCGGCCGGTGCGGGTGGCGAGCAAGTCGGTGCGCAGCCGGGCGGTGCTGCGGCGGGTGCTCGCCCGGCCGGGCTTCGCGGGGGTGCTGGCGTACTCGCTGGCCGAGGCGCTGTGGCTGGCCGGCGGGGACGACCCGGTGAGCGACGACGTCGTCGTGGGCTACCCGTCGGTGGACCGGGCGGCGCTGCGCCGGCTGGTGGCCGACCCGGTGCTCGCGTCGCGGGTGACGCTGATGGCCGACTCGCCCGAGCACCTCGACGCCGTCGACGCGGTGGCCCCGCCCGGCCGGCGGCCGCCGGTGCGGATCTGCCTGGACCTCGACGCCTCGCTGCGCGCCGGGGGCGGGCGCGTGCACGTCGGCGTGCGGCGCTCGCCGGTGCACGACCCGGCGGGTGCCGCGGCGCTGGCGCGCGCGGTGCACGGGCGGCCGGGCTTCGTGCTGGCCGGGCTGATGGCGTACGAGGCGCAGGTGGCCGGGGTGCCCGACGCCCCGCCCGGCCGGCCGCTGCGCGGGCTCGCGGTGCGCGGGGTGCAGGCGCTGTCGGTGCGCGAGCTGGCCGGGCGCCGGGCCGCGGCGGTGGCCGCCGTGTCCGCCGTCGCGCCGCTCGGGTTCGTCAACGGCGGGGGCACCGGCAGCCTGGAGCGGACCGCCGCCGACCCGTCGGTGACCGAGGTGGCCGCCGGGTCGGGGCTCTACCAGCCGACCCTGTTCGACGGGTACCGCGCCTTCCGCGGGCGGCCCGCGCTGCTGTTCGCGCTCGCGGTCACCCGCCGCCCGGCGCCCGGGGTCGTCACGGTGGCGGCCGGCGGCTGGATCGCGTCGGGCCCGCCCGGCCCCGACCGCTCGCCGCGGCCGGTGCACCCGGCGGGGCTGCGGCTGCTCGGCACCGAGGGCGCCGGCGAGGTGCAGACGCCGCTGCGCGGGCCGGGCGCCGCCGGGCTCGGGATCGGCGACCGGGTCTGGTTCCGGCACGCCAAGGCCGGGGAGGTGTGCGAGCACGTCGACGAGCTGCACACGGTGGCCGGCGGCCGCCTGACCGGCGCGGTCGCGACCTACCGCGGCGAGGGGCAGGCGTTCGGCTGAGCAGGGCGGGCTCGCCCATCGATCATCGGATGCGTGCACGCGACACGGCGGGACACGCCGGCCGGCTGTGCACACGTCCGATGATCGACTCGAGCGCCCCCTCAGTCGGCGTCGTTGGCCAACAGCGCCCGGGCCTCGGCGGCCTCCTCCTCGGTGAGCCCGCCGGAGCCCTCCGGGTGATCGACCTGGGTGTCGATCCAGCGCTTGTGCGCCTCCCAGGCCGACTGCCGCGTGGCACCGAGCGCCCGGCCGATCTGCGCCCACGAGGCGCCGGTGGAGCGCGCCGTCCGGACGGTGAGCTGGCGGCCCTGACCCGCCCGCCGGGCGATCACCTCGCCGAGGGCGAGCAGCTCGAGCGCCTCGTCGCGCGTCAGCGGGCGGGGGCCGGTGGGGTCGTCGGGATCGGCCAGCGAGTCACGGGAACGCAGCTCGTCGAAGCGGATGACGGCGCTGGCGAGGGTGTGCCGGCGTTCGAGGTCGTCGACGTCCATGACCCAGCGTCCGTCAGGCCCGCCTGACAGTCAAGCGGGCCTGACGGCTCAGCGGGCGCGGGCGACGCGCTGCTCGTCGAAGACCGGCTCGTCCGACTCGTACACCCGGCCGTCGCCGCCGAAGACGAGGAAGCGGTCGAAGGAGCGGGCGAACCAGCGGTCGTGGGTGACCGCCAGGACCGTGCCGTCGAAGGCCGCCAGCGCCTCCTCCAGCGACTCCGCGGACAGCACGTCGAGGTTGTCGGTCGGCTCGTCGAGCAGCAGCAGCGTGGCGCCCGAGAGCTCCAGCATCAGCACCTGCAGCCGCGCCTGCTGCCCACCCGAGAGGGTGCGGAACGGCTGGTCGGCGGAGTCGGTGAGCCCGTACCGCCGCAGCACCGCCATCGCCCGCCCGCGGTCGACGCCCGGCCGTCCCGGTTCGCCGTGCCACAGCAGGTCCACCGGCGTCCGGTCCAGCCACTCCGGGTGCGCGTGCGTCTGGGCGAAGAAGCCGGGGACGACGCGGGCGCCCAGCCGCCACGAGCCGGTGTGCGCGACCTCCTGGCCGGCGAGCAGCCGCAGGAAGTGCGACTTCCCGGCCCCGTTCGCGCCGAGCACACCCACCCGGTCGCCGTAGAACAGCTCCAGGTCGAACGGCCGCATGAGGCCCGACAGCTCCAGCTGCTCGGCGGTGACCGCGCGGACGCCGGTGCGCCCGCCGCGCAGCCGCATCGCCACCTTCTGCTGGGGCGGCCGGTCCGGCGGCGGCCCGGCCTCCTCGAAGCGGGCCAGCCGGGTCTGCATCGCCCGGTAGCGCGAGGCCATGTCCGGGGAGTTGGCCGCCTGCTGCTGCAGAGTGCGGACCAGCTCGACGAGGCGCGCGTGCTCCTCCTCCCAGCGCCGGCGCAGCTCGGCCATCCGCTCGTGCCGCGCCTCGCGGGCCTCGGGGTAGGAGGCCCACCCGCCGCCGTGCACCCACGCCGTCCGGCCCTCGACGGTGACCACCCGGTCGGCCACGCGGGCGAGCAGCTCGCGGTCGTGGCTGACGAACAGCACCGTCTTGCGGGTCTCGAGCAGCCGCTCCTCCAGCCACCGCTTGCCCGGCACGTCGAGGTAGTTGTCCGGCTCGTCGAGCAGCAGCACCTGCTCCGGCCCGCGCAGCAGCGACTCCAGCGCCAGCCGCTTCTGCTCCCCGCCCGACAGCGTCGACAGCTCGCGGTACTTGCAGCGGTCGTAGGGGACGCCGAGCGCCGCGACCGTCACGGTGTCCCAGGTGACCTCGGCCTCGTAGCCGCCGGCGTCGCCCCACTGGCCGAGCGCGTCGGCGTAGGCGAGCTGGGCGGCCTCGTCGTCGGTCTCCATGAGCGCCAGCTCGGCCGCCTCGACGGCGTCCCACGCGGCGCGCACCGCGGGCCCCGACAGGTCGACGAGGAACCGCTGGACGGTCGTGTCGTCGCGCACCGAGCCGATGAACTGCCGCATGACGCCGAGGCCGCCGCTGCGGGCGACCGCGCCCGCCTCGGGCACCAGGTCCCCGGCGATGATCCGCAGCAGCGTCGTCTTCCCCGCCCCGTTCTCGCCGACCAGCGCCGCGCGGGCGCCGTCGCCGATCCGGAAGGAGACGTCGTCCAGCAGCACGCGGCCGTCGGGCAGCGTGTGCCGGACCCCGCTCACGTCGACCGATCCCACCCGGTCAGTCTCCCGGGCCGGACAAGCGCTTTCCGGCGGCGGTCAGCCCACCGACTCCAGCCGGGTGCGGGCCAGCCGCTCGACCAGCTCGGGCAGCGCGGTGGCCGGGACGCCGCTGAGGTCGCGCCGGCAGGAGGCGACGACGGTGCCGACGACCTGGGGCCGCATCCGGAACTCCGCCACCAGGCGGGCGACGGCCTCCTCCACGGAGGCGTCCTGCGCGAGGTCGTCGGTCGTCGTCATGCGGCGCGGCCCCTTCGTCCGATCCGGTTTCGGTATCGCGAGCAGCGTCGCCGTCCGCCGGGCCCGGCACCAGGGACCAAGGACCCGGTGTGATCAGGTCGCGAAGTACCCGTTGGTCCCGTCGGCGGTGGCCGCGGCGGCGTCGCGGACCAGCGCCGCGAGCTCGCCGGCGTCGACGCGGTCGAGGGAGGTGAAGCGCACGCAGCTCTTCCCGCAGGAGACCCGCCCCAGCCGTTCCGCGCGCGCCTCGGGCAGGTACGTCCCGTCGACGACGGCGCAGACGTAGAGCGACAGGTGCCGCTTCTGGGCGGCCAGCGACACCAGCGGCCACTGCGTCGTCTCCCGCGCCGACCGGGGCCGGTAGGGCATCAGCCCGTAGCCCAGCATCGACCCGGCGCCGACCGGGACCAGCTGCCGGTCGAGTCCGGGCGCGGCCTCGCGGACCAGCGCGTCGACCCGGCGCAGCTCGGCCTCGCGCGGGCCGGCCGCGGCGAACCACTCCTCGATCGGGTCGCCCACGGCGGCCTCCTCAGTCCAGGACGAGGGAGAGCACGGTGGCGCCGGCGGTCAGCACCATCGCGAGGACGACGACCGCGGCCACCAGCCGCCGTCGCCGCTCGGCGTCCGGGCCGCCGGCCCCGCCCATGCCCATCACGACGGCGACGCTACCGGCCGCCGGCCCCAGAGCAGGGTGTCCAGCGCCGTGCCCGATGGCGTCGCGCGCGGCACCGTCCCGAGGCGCTCGACGTCGAGCAGCGCGGCCACCGGCGCCAGCCGGGCGGGGCTGTGCAGGATCGCCGGGTCCTGCGGCCCACCGACGCCCTCGGTGGGGTTCCGGGCGTCGTGGCCGAGCAGCAGGAACCGCCCGCCCGGCCGCAGCCAGCCCACGGCGCGGGTCAGCAGGCCGGTCATGTCCGGGTCGGGCAGGTGCAGGTAGGCGACGAGCACGAGGTCCTGCGACGACGGCGGCGCGTCCCACGCCGTGGCGTCGGCGGTCACCCACGTGACGGCGCCGGCGCCCGGCTGCGCCCGCCCGCGGGCCAGCCCGGTGGCGGAGAAGTCGACCGCGGTGGCCCGCCAGCCCAGCCGCGCGAGCCACAGGGCGTGCCGGCCCTCCCCCGCCGCGACGTCGACGGCGTCGCCGGGTGGCAGGTCCCCCACCAGCTCGGCCACCAGCGGGTTCGGCTCGCCCGACCACTGCTGCCGCTCGGCGTAGCGCGCGTCCCAGTCCGCTGCCTGCACGGGCGCGAGTGTGGCAGCGGTGTGCGCGCCGGCCGGGCCGGGGCCAGGGTGGTCGGGTGCCCACCGTCTCGCTGGTCCCCTTCGAACCGGAGCACCTGCTCGCCGTGCAGCCGTGGTTCGACGACCCCGAGACGCGGCGGCGGCTGGGCGGGCGCGAGTGGCCCACCCGCGAACTCGCCGTGCGCAGCACCCGGTGGACCGAGGAGTTCCGCGGGCGACGGGTGCTGCGCTCGTGCACCTGGGTGGCCCTCGACGACGACGGCGTGCTGGTCGCCCAGGTCGGCGGGGACGTCTACGACCGCTGGACGACGTGGGACCCGGCCGCCGAGCGGGTCGTGGAGACCGACGACCGGCGGACGATGGGCGCGGCCTACGTCGTCGCGCCGTCCCGCCGCGGGCAGGGCGTCGGCGCGGCCACGCTGCGCGCGCTGGTCGCCGATCCGGGCACCGCCGACGTCGAGCAGTTCGTCCTCGGCATCGAGCCGGACAACACCGCCAGCCTGCGCGCCGCGGCCGCCGCCGGCTTCACCCGACGCACCGCCGAGCCCGACGCCGAGGACATGGTCTACCTGCACCTGCGCCGCTGACGGAGGATCGCTCCGTGCGCGCCGCCGTCTCCGCCGTCGACGACCTCGTCCTGCACGCACCGCGTGTCCTGGGGTTCGCCCCCACCGACCGCATCGCCGCCCACTACGGGCTCGACCCGGACGACGTGGAGGACCACCTCCTCGGGTACGGCGCCCGCGGCTGGGTGGGCACCGCCGCGTTCGACGGGACCTCCGGCTGGTTCGTGACCGCCGAGGGCCGGGCCGAGGACGAGCGGCGGATGGCCGCCGAGCTCGACCGGTTCGGCGCCCGCGACGTCGCCGTCGCCGCCTACGCCGACTTCCTGCCGCTCAACGCCCGCTTCGGCCGGGTGTGCACCGACTGGCAGGTGCGGCCCACCCGCACCGACCCGCTGGCCGCCAACGACCACACCGACCGGCGCTGGGACGAGCGCGTGCTGCGCGCCCTCGGCACGCTCGGCCGCGAGCTCACCGCGGCCACCGCCGCGCTGGCCGGGCGCCTGCAGCGCTTCGACGGCTACGCCGCCCGCTACACCTCGGCGCTGGCGCGGGTCGACGGCGGGCAGTGGCAGTACGTGGCCGGCGTCGGCCTCGAGTCCTGCCACACCGTGTGGATGCAGCTGCACGAGGACCTGCTGGCCACGCTCGGCATCCCTCGCGGCGCCGAGGACTGACGGGACCGACCGGCCGGACCGTCGGCCCCGGCTGGCAGCATCCGGCGCATGCCGACGGTGCCGCCCCGCGAGGTCGCGCTGCTGCGGCTGGTCGCCCAGCGGGTGGCCGGCCCGCCGTTCCCCGACGCCGCGGCAGCCGTCCGCGGGCTGCTCGCCCTCCAGGGGCAGGAGCTGCCCGGCGCGCTGACGTCGGTGGCGCTGCGCACCCCGGACCGCTCGCGGGCCGGCGTCGAGGCGGCGCTGGCCGACGGCACCGTCGTCCGCTCCTGGCCGATGCGCAGCACCCTGCACCTCACGCCCGCCGAGGACCTGCCGTGGATGCTCGACCTGCTCGGTCCCCGCGTGCTCGCCGGCGCGGCGAGGCGGCGGGAGGTCGTGGGCCTGACCCTCGACGACCTCGAGCGCGCCCGCGGGGTGGCGGTCGCCGCGCTCTCCGGCGGGCGCCGGCTGGGCCGGAAGGAGCTGCTGGCCGCCCTCGCCGACGGCGGCTGCGACGTCGCCGGGCAGCGGGGCTACCACTCGCTGTGGTTCCTCGCGCAGACCGGGACCCTCGTCCTCGGCCCGCTGGAGGGCGGGGACCAGGCGTTCGTGCTCCTCGACGAGTGGGTGCCCGCGCCGCGGCGGCCCGACCGGGAGGAGGCCCTGGCCGAGCTCGCGCTGCGCTACTTCACCGGGCACGGCCCCGCGGGCGTCGCCGACCTGGTCCGCTGGGCGGGCACCACCGTGCGCGACGCCCGCGCCGGGCTCGCGGCCGTGCGCGACCGGCTGGCCGCCGTCGACGTCGACGGCACCGAGCTGTACCTCGACCCGGAGGTGCCCGACCGGCTGGCCGCCTGCCGCGCGGAGGCCGAGGGCCTGCACCTGCTGCCCGGCTTCGACGAGGTCGTGCTCGGCTACGCAGACCGCACCTGCACCGTGCCCGCGGAGCACGCCGACCGGATCGTCCCCGGCGGCAACGGCGTCTTCCGCCCCACCGTCGTCGTCGGCGGGACGGCGGTGGGCACCTGGCGGTGGACCGGGACGGGCACGAGGCGGGTGGCGAGCGCGGAGCCCTTCACCGCCTTCCCCGACGGCGTCGCGGAACGCGTGCCGGAGCTCGCCGCCGCACTGCCCTGAGCGCTGCGGAGGCGGCCCCCGCACCGCCGGGCGAGGGTGGGGCCATGGAGTACACGCGCCTGGGCGCCACGGGTCTCGAGGTCTCCCGGATCTGCCTCGGGATGATGAGCTTCGGCGAGCCCGGCCGCGGGATGACGCCGTGGAGCCTGCCTGAGGACGAGGCGATGCCGCTCATCCGGTCGGCGCTCGAGGCCGGCGTCACCTTCCTCGACACCGCCAACGTCTACTCGGCCGGCTCCAGCGAGGAGATCACCGGGAAGGCGATCCGGGAGTTCACCACCCGCGACGACGTCGTCCTGGCCACCAAGGTGCACGGCCGGATGCGCCCCGGCCCCAACGGCGGCGGGCTGTCCCGCGTCGCGGTCCTGCGCGAGCTCGAGGCGAGCCTGCGCCGGCTGCAGGTCGACCACGTCGACCTCTACCAGATCCACCGCTGGGACCCGGCCACGCCGATCGAGGAGACCCTCGAGGCGCTGGACTCGGCCGTCCGCAGCGGCAAGGTCCGCTACCTCGGCGCGAGCAGCATGTGGGCCTGGCAGTTCGGCAAGGCGCTGCACACCGCCGGCGAGCGCGGCTGGCACCGCTTCGTGTCGATGCAGGACCACTACAACCTGCTCAACCGCGAGGAGGAGCGGGAGATGCTGCCGCTGTGCGCCGACCAGGGCATCGGCGTCATCCCCTGGAGCCCGCTGGCCCGCGGCCGGCTCGCCCGCGACTGGGACGAGACGACCCACCGCTCGGAGAACGACGCGTTCGGGGGCCGCCTCTACGACGAGCGCAGCGACCGCGCGATCGTCGAGCGGGTGGCCGACGTGGCCGCCGGGCGGGGCGTCCCCCGGGCCCAGGTGGCGCTGGCCTGGCTGCTGGCCAAGCCGGTGGTGACCGCGCCGATCGTCGGGGCGACCAGGCCGGGACACCTCGACGACGCGCTCGCCGCCGTCGACCTGCGCCTCACCGACGACGAGGTCGCCCGGCTCGAGGAGCCCTACACGCCGCACGCCGTCGCCGGCTTCTGACGGAGATCACGCCCGCGCCACGCCGGTCGGGGGTGCGGGCCCGGGAACGATGGGTGCCGTGTCCGTCGTCCGCCCGCTGCTCGGCCCGCCGGTGCCCGGGCCGCGCGCGCTGTGGCGGGCCGGCGGGCGGCGCGGCGTCACCGCGGCGGTGTGCCTGGCCGTCGCGCTGGGCACCGGGGCGGCGCTGGGCCGCGTCGACCTCGGCTCGGCGGCGGCGCTCGCGTCGTTCACCGCCGTCTACGGGCACGCACTCCCCTACCGCCGCCGCGCCGGCGTGGTCGCCGCCGTCGGCGCGGCGCTGGTGGCGAGCAGTGCGCTCGGCGCCCTGACCGCCGGGCACCCGGTCGCGCTGGTCCTGGGCTGCGCGGCGCTCGCGGCCGCGGCGGTCGCGGCGGGCGTCGTCTGGCGGGTGGGCCCGCCCGGCCCGCTCGGCGTGGTGCTCGTCGCCGGCGGGTCGAGCGCCCTGGGCACCGCCCCGGGCGGGACGGGGCCGCACGTGCTGGCCGCCGCGGCCGGCGCAGCGCTGGCCTGGGCCGGCTGCATGCTGCCCTGGCTGTGGGACCCCAGCGGCCCGGAGCGCCGCGCGCTGGAGGCGGCCGAGGCCGCGCTGGGCGGCAGCCCGGCCGGCGCGGCCCGGGCGGTGCGGCTGGCCGACGTCGCCGTGCGCGGGGGCAGCCGACGCGGTCGCGCGGACCTGCGCCGGCGGCTCGGTGACGTCGAGGCGCGCTTCCTGGCCGCCCTGCCGGACGCGGTCCCCGACGCCGGCGCGGCCGCGCCGCCGGGTCCCGCGCCCGCCCGCTGGTGGCACGTGCCGGCGGCCGCGACCGCCCTGCGCCTGGGGGCGGGCGGCGCCGCGGCGGGGCTGGCCGCCGTCGCGCTCGGCCTGGCGAGCCCGTACTGGGCGGTCACCACGGCGGTGGGCGTGCAGCTGGGCACCGACGCCCGGGCGACGCGCGCACGCGGGCTGCAGCGGGCGCTCGGCACGGCGGTCGGCGTCCTGCTGGCCGGCGTGCTCGTGGCGCTCGACCTCCCGCTGCCCGCCGCCATCGCGACCGCGGCGCTGCTGCAGCTGGTGGTGGAGCTGCTCGTCGCCGCGCAGTACGTGCTCGCCGTCTCCTTCATCACCCCGCTGGCGCTGCTGCTCGTGCACCTGGGCAACCCGGCGACGACGGCCGGCGGGCTGGTGGCCGAGCGGCTGGCCGAGACCGGCGTGGGCGTCGTCGCAGCGCTCGCCGCGGGCCTCGCGCTGCTCCCCCGCGCGTCGAGCCGGCGGCTGCCCGCGGCGGTGCGCGAGGTCACCGCCGCGGGCGCGGCGGCCGACGACCGCCGGCTGCACGCCGCTCTCGACCACCTGGCCGAGGTGTCGGCCGGCGCCCGCGCCGAGCTGCTGCCCACCCCCGCCGTCACCGCGGGGGTGCACCGCGCCCGCGCGGTGGCCGACCTGGGCTGGGCGTTGCTCGGCGCCCGCGCCCGCGGCGACGGCCCCCTGGCCGCGGAGCTCGCCCGCCGGCTCGCCGCCGGTCAGCCGGCCAGCTGAGGCGCCAGCTCCTCGAGGTCGTCGAGCACCAGCCCGGCGCCCAGCGGGCCGAGGCCGAGGAACCACCGGTCGTCGTCGACGGCCACCGAGCGGTCCTCGGCGACCGCCGGGATCGACGCCCACAGCGGCCCGGCGGTGACCTGCTCGGCCGCCGTCGCGCCGTCGGCCCCGTAGGCGCCGTAGAAGAGCAGGTCGCCGTCGGCGGAGGTCACCTGCTCCGGCGAGACCTCGACGAAGGTCTCCGACGTGCGCTGCAGCTCCGGCCGGGCGAAGCCGACCTCGGCGAGCACCGACCCGATGAAGGACCCCTCGCCGTAGAGGCGGATGAGCGTCCCGTCGAGGAAACGGGCGACGCTGACCTCGGTCTGCGCCGGGTCGCCGTACAGGCCGCCGACCTCCTCGGCGCGGGCGGTGAACTCGTCCAGCAGGTCCTGCGCCTGCTCCTCGCGGCCGAGGGCCTCGCCGGCGAGCAGCAGGTTCTCCTGCCAGGTCTCCCCGATCGCCTCGGCGAACACCGTGGGGGCGACCTGGGCGAGCTGGTCGTAGAGGTCGGCGTGCCGCACGGAGTTGGACAGGATGAGGTCCGGCTCCAGCGCGGCGATCGCCTCGAGGTCGGGCTCGGCGATCGTGCCCACGGCGGCGATGTCGGCGGGGTCGACGCCGGCCTCGGCGACGAACCCGGGCAGCTCGTCGCTCACGTCGGTGCGGACGGCCCCGACCGGGGTGACGCCGAGCGCCAGGACGGCGTCGAGCTCACCGGTGTCCAGGACGACGACCCGCTCGGGCGAGCCGGTGACCTCGGTCGTGCCCGCGGCGTGCGCCACGGTGCGGGTCTCCGCCGACGCCGGGGCCTCCGGGGCCCCCTCGGCCCCCGCCTCCGCCTCGGTCGACCCGCACCCGGCGAGCACCGCCACCACCGCCACCGCACCGGCCACGCGTCCGCGCGCCGTCCGTCCCCAGAGCACCGTCGCTCCTCCTCCCGGCGCCGGACCGTCCGGCACCGGGAGACAACTTAGGGCAGCCTTGCCTGACCTCGAGTCAGGGCCTCCGCTCGACGAGGAAGACGGGGATGACCCGGTCGGTCTTCTGCTGGTACTCGGCGTAGGGCGGGTAGGCGGCCACGGCGCGCTCCCACCACTGCGCCTTCTCCTCGCCGGTGATCTCCCGGGCGACGCCGTCCCACGGCTCCGGGCCGTCCTGCACGGTGACCTGGTCGGGGTGCTTGCGCAGGTTGGCCACCCACGCCGGGTCCTTCGGCGCCCCGCCCTGCGAGCCGACCATCGCGTAGACGCCGCCCTCCTCGACCCGCATCAGCGGCTGCTTGCGGACCTTGCCCGTCGTGGCCCCCCGGGTCGTGAAGATGACGACCGGCAGGCCGGTGTCGCGCAGCGTGTTGGCCTCGCGCCCGCCGGTGGCCTCGTAGCGCTCCACCTGGTCGCGGACCCACTGCTGCGGACTCGGCTCGTACTCACCCTCCAGCGGCATGTCCCGACCGTAGGTCGCGGCCGCGCGGGCGGCACGCCGGCCCAGCGGGCGCCGTCAGCGGGCGCCGTCAGCGGGCGTCGACGGTGTGCGGGACGAAGAAGCTCAGGTTGTCGGTGATCAGCCCGTCGCTCTCGCGGATGCCGAGGCCCGCGGGCTCGCCGTCGACCACCCAGGCGCCGAGCACCGGGTGGTGCGGGCCGTCGACGCCGGCGAAGTCGGGCAGCGGCGCGAACTCCTGGACGACGAAGCCCTCGGTGCCGTACCGCCCGGGCAGCGAGGTGACGACCCGCCCGTCGCGCACGATCTCCACGTTGGCGCCCTCGCGGCCCCACAGCGGCTTGCGCACGTAGTCCCGCCAGCTCGAGGGCATCTCGTCGGCGAAGTAGGCCGGCAGCAGCAGCTGGGAGAGCACCGGGTCGCCGCCGAAGAGCCGCCACAGCACCGGCAGCAGCGCCTTGGTGCTCCACAGCATCTTGTAGACCGGCTCGACCCAGGTGGTGCCGCCCGGCCGGGCCGCGTCGGCGAGGACGGCGGCGCCGAACTCGTCGTCGACCAGCCACTCCCAGGGGTAGAGCTTGAAGACGACGTCGAGGTGGCGGCCCGCGGGGTCGTAGAAGCGGCCGTCGCCGGAGTCCAGGGCGATGTCCTCGACGACGACCTCGACGGCCTCGTAGCCGGCCTGCACGACGGTGTCCATCAGGTAGGCGACGGTCATCCGGTCCTCGCCGGAGACGTCGCTGGTGGACCAGGCGAGGTGCACCCGCGGGCGCACGCCGGTCCGCCGCTCCCAGCGGGTGAGGTTGCGCTGCCACGCGGCGACGAGCTTCTCGTGCAGCGCGTTCCACTGGTCGCGGCCCTGGCCGGTGAACAGGTGCCAGTTCCACTGCGCGACCGCCGCCTCGACCAGCCCGGTCGGGGTGTCGGCGTTGAACTCCAGCAGCTTCGGCGGACCCGAGCCGTCGTAGCGCAGGTCGAAGCGGCCGTAGACGCTCGGCGGCTCGCCCTCCCAGGTGGCCCGGATGCCCGAGCGGGCGATCAGCGGGATGCCCATCCGGTCGAACAGGTCGTTCTCGACGACGTGGTCGCCCGCGGCCACGCACATCTCGAACAGCTGCGACACCCACCCCTCGAGGCGGGCGACCTCGTCGGAGGTGAAGTCGTAGTACGGACCCTCGCGCCAGTAGCTGCGCACGTCGCCGCCGGGCGTCGTGGTGCGGTTGTAGACCAGGCCGGAGGACTCGATCTCGGCCTCCCAGCCGGGCCGGACGACGCCGGCCTCGACGCGGCGCACCGGCTCAGGACCCCGAGCTGCCGGTGCCGCCGGTGCCGGAGCCGATGCCGCCGGTCACCCGCGTGCCGCTGGCCACCGACCCGGTGCCGGGCAGGCCGTAGCGCTGGCGGGCGGCGGTGTCGCGCGGGTCGACGCGGGTGCCGCCGGAGGGCAGCACGGTGCCGACGGGCAGGCCCGGGCGGAAGCCGCCGAGGTAGAGGAAGAACAGCCCGCCACCGCCGCCGCGGTAGTCGTCGTCGCAGTAGTCCTCGTCGACGATCTCGCCGTCCTCGTTGGTGCAGTAGGCGACCTGCTCCTCCTCGTCGTCGCTGCCGCAGCCGGCGAGGAACCCGGTGGCGGCGGTGGCGAGCACCGTCGTCGTCAACGCGCTGCGCACCCGGTTCGAGAACGCCATGGACCCCTCCCGGCTCGGTGGACGCCCTGACCCTAGGTCCCCGGCGGTACCGGCCTGCCCTCCGGGCGGCACGGACGGTCCCGTTCCACTAGCGTGCGGCTCGTCGCCGAGCCCCGGGGAGGCGCGATGGCCGCCAGGGAACCCGCCGAGATCGCCCGCGTCGCGAGCGCGACCGGCGCGAAGAAGGTGCACCGGACGTGGGACCGGGTGCTGGTCAGCGCCTTCCTCGCCGGCGCCTACATCTCCTTCGGCGCGCTGGTGGCGATCACCGTCTCCTCCGGCCTGGACGCGGGGACGTGGGGCACGCTGCCCACGCTGTTCATGGGCGCGGCGTTCACCCTCGGCCTGGTCCTGGTGCTGATCGCCGGGTCCGACCTGGCCACCGGCAACATGATGCTGGTCCCCCTGGGCGCGATGAACGGCAAGCTCGGCATCGGCGACGTCGTCCGCAACCTCACCCTGGTGCTGCTGGGCAACCTGCTCGGCGCCCTGTTCGTCGCCTACTTCCTCGCCGTCTCCACCGGCGTCATCGGCGACCCGGACAGCACCGGCAGCGCGGGGCTGACCTTCGCCCGGCTGGCCGAGATCGCCGACGGCAAGACCCACCACACCGCGTGGGAGACGTTCCTGCGCGGCGTCGGCTGCAACTGGCTGGTGTGCCTCGCGGTGTGGATGTCGCTGGCCGCCACCAGCGTCTCGGGCAAGATCCTCGCGGTCTTCTTCCCGGTCATGGCCTTCGTCGCCATGGGCTTCGACCACGTCGTCGCCAACATGTTCTTCCTGCCCGCCGCGGTGTTCGCCGGCGTCGAGGGCGCCAACTGGGGCGACACCGTCGTCAACTGGCTGCTGGCCGGCGCCGGCAACCTCGTGGGCGCGGTCGTCTTCGTCGGGACGTCGTACTGGTACCTGTTCCTGCGCGACGAGCCGCAGGCCGCGCCGCACACCGGGGCGGAGCCGGCCGAGCGCGCCTGAGGCCGCGCGTCGCTACGGTCGCCCGCGTGAGCGAGACCAGCACACCTCCCCCGGACGACGACGCCGCCGCGGCGGCCCGGATCGCCGCCGGCTACGCCGTCGAGGGGGCCGCGCTCGACCTGGGCGCCGTCTCCGCCGGCGGCCGCACCCACCCGGGCGCGCAGGTCCGGCTGCCGCTGTCGTCGCTCAACCGGCACGGCCTGATCGCCGGGGCCACCGGCACCGGCAAGACCCGCACGCTGCAGCTCATGGCCGAGCAGCTGTCGGCCGCGGGCGTCCCGGTCGTCCTCGCCGACCTCAAGGGCGACCTCGCCGGCCTCGCCGAGCCCGGGGAGGCCGGCGAGCGGGTCACCCGCCGGGCGGCCGAGACCGGCGACGCGTGGACGCCGGCCGCGTTCCCCGTCGAGTACCTGGCGCTCGGCGGGCTCGGCACCGGCGTCCCGGTGCGCGCCACCGTCAGCGACTTCGGCCCGACGCTGCTGGCGAAGGTGCTGGGCCTCAACGCGACGCAGGAGAGCTCGCTCGGCCTGGTCTTCCACCACGCCGACGAGGCCGGCCTGCCGCTGCTCGACCTCGCCGACCTGCGGGCGCTGCTCACCTGGCTCACCCGGCCGGAGGGCAAGGCGGAGCTCGCGGGCCTCGGCGGGCTGTCGAAGGCGACGGCCGGCGTGGTGCTGCGCGAGCTCGTGGCGCTGGAGGACCTCGGCGGCGACGCCTTCTTCGGCGAGCCCGCCTTCGACCCCGCCGACCTGATCCGCACCGCGCCCGACGGCCGCGGCGTCGTCAGCGCCGTCGAGCTGCCCGCCGTCGCCGACCGGCCGGCCCTGTTCTCCACCTTCCTCATGTGGCTGCTCGCCGAGCTCTTCGAGGAGCTGCCCGAGGTCGGCGACCTCGAGAAGCCGAAGGTGGTGTTCTTCCTCGACGAGGCGCACCTGCTGTTCAGCGGCGCGAGCAAGGCGTTCCTGACGGCGGTCACCCGGACCGTGCGGCTCATCCGGTCCAAGGGCGTCGGCGTCTTCTTCGTCACCCAGCAGCCCACCGACGTCCCCTCCGACGTCCTCGGCCAGCTCGGCAACCGGGTGCAGCACGCGCTGCGCGCCTTCACGCCGGAGGACGCCGACGCGCTGAAGAAGACCGTGCGGACGTTCCCCCGCAGCGACGTCTACGACGACGTCGCGGAGCTGCTCACCTCGCTCGGCACCGGCGAGGCGGCGGTGACGGTGCTCTCCGAGCGCGGGGCGCCCACCCCCCTGGCCCGCACGGTGCTGCGCGCGCCGCGGGCCTCCATGGGCACCGTGGCGCCCGACGCGATGGCCGCCGCGGTGGCCGCCTCGCCGCTGCAGGCGCGCTACGGGACCGCCGTCGACCGGGAGTCGGCGAAGGAGCTGCTGGCCGCGCGGCTGGCGCCCCCGCCGGAGGCCCCCTCCCGGCGGCAGGAACCGCGGCGGGAGCCCGTGCCGCGCCGGGAGCCCGCCTCCCGCGGGCGCGGGGAGGAGCCGGCCGCCGACGGCGGGCTGCTCGCCGACGTCATGGCCTCCCCGGTGTTCCGCAGCTTCGCCCGCTCGGCCGCCTCGGCGCTGGGCCGCGAGCTCACCCGCGGCCTGTTCGGCACCCGCCGGCGCCGCTGACGCCGCTCCCCGGGTGCGGGCCGCCCGCCCGGGTGGCACCGTCGAGCGGCACGCGGAACCGGGGAGGCACAGGGCGATGCGGTACAGGGAGGGCGGCGACCTCGACACGTCGTCGATCCAGGACCGGCGCGGCCGCGGAGGCGGCGGCGGGTTCGGTGGTCGCGGCGTCGCGGTCGGCGGCGGCGGGCTCGGCCTGGTCGGCATCCTGGTCCTGGTGCTGTTCCAGGTCCTCGGCGGGGGCGGCGGAGGCGGCACCGGCGGCGGTGGGCTCGGCGCGCTGTCCGGCGGGCTCGGCCCGGGCGAGACGGCCGACAACAGCGCGCTCGAGCAGTCCTGCGACGACAGCGGCGACGCCAACACCTCCGTCGAGTGCGCCGTCGTCGCCAACATCGACTCGATCCAGGACTACTGGTCGCAGGCGCTCGACGGCTACGTCCCCACCGACACGGTCTTCTTCTCCGACCAGGTCAGCACCCAGTGCGGCGGCGCCACCAGCGGGTCGGGCCCCTTCTACTGCCCGGCCGACCGGCTCGTGTACATCGACCTGACCTTCTTCGACACGCTGCGCAGCCAGTTCGGCGCCGAGGGCGGCGCGTTCCCGAACGCCTACGTGCTCGCCCACGAGTACGGCCACCACGTGCAGAACCTGCTCGGCACCAACCAGCAGGTGACGCCGGGCGAGACCGGGCCGACCAGCGGCACCGTGCGGCTGGAGCTGCAGGCCGACTGCTACGCCGGCGCCTGGGCCAACCACGCGACGACGGTGCCCGACGAGTCCGGCGCCCCGCTGATCACCGAGATCACACAGGCCGACATCGACGCGGCGCTGGACACCGCGGGCCGCATCGGCGACGACTTCATCCAGGAGAACCTCGGCGGCGGCCGGGTCGACCAGGACGCCTTCACGCACGGCTCCTCCGAGCAGCGGCAGCGCTGGTTCCTCACCGGCTACGAGACCGGGGACCCCGCGCAGTGCGACACCTTCGCCACCGACGACCTGGGATGACCCGGTGACCGAGCACCTGCGGGTGACCCGGGACGGCGCCGTCGCCGTCCTCACCATCGACCGCCCGGACAAGCGCAACGCCATGACGGCGGCCATGTGGGCGGCGCTGCCCGGCGTGCTCGCCGGCCTGGCCGGGGACCCGGACGTGCGGGTCCTCGTGGTCACCGGCGCCGGCCCGAGCTTCTGCGCCGGCGCCGACATCGCCGACCTGCTCGGCGGCCCCGACGCCGAGGACCCGATGGCCCGGCTGCGCCGCGACAACCTCGCCGCCCAGGCGGCGCTGCGCGACTTCCCCAAGCCGACGATCGCGATGGTCCGGGGCCACTGCATCGGCGGCGGCGTGGAGCTGGCCACCTGCTGCGACCTGCGGTTCACCGACCCGACCGGCGTCTTCGGCGTCACCCCGGCGAAGGTGGGGATCGTCTTCACCCCGACGTCGACCCGCCAGCTCGTGCAGCTGGTCGGGCCGGCCACCACCCGCTACCTGCTCTACTCCGGCGAGCTCGTCGACGCCGAGACCGCCCTGCGCACCGGCCTGGTCGACCGGCTGCTGCCCGCGGGCGACCTCGCCGGCGAGGTGCGCCGGTTCGCCGAGGTGCTCGCCACGCGCTCGGCGCTCACCCAGCGCGCGGCCAAGGAGATCACCGCCGCGCTGGCCGCCGGCACCCCCGGCGACGACGTCGAGGAGCTCGCAGGGCGCTGGTACCGGGAGACCGCGGCGGCCGGCGAGCTCGCGGAGGGCGTGGCCGCGTTCGCCGAGCGCCGGGCGCCGCGCTTCCCCTGGCGGGGCTGACCCGGCTCCCCCGGCGGGGCCGGGTCAGGCGACCGACAGGCCCTGCTCCTCGGCCTCGACGGCGGCGTTCCACTCCGGCTTCTCGGCCTGCCAGCGGTCCTCGGTGCGGCCGATGCGCCAGTAGCCCGACACCGACAGCCGCTCGCGCGGGACGCCGAGGCCGGTGCGCACGAACCGGCGGAGCTCCCGGACCGAGCCCGCCTCGCCGTGCACGAACACGTGGACGTCGCCCTCGGGAAGGTCGGCGCCGAGCACGGCGGCCACCAGCGCCACCCCGGGCGCCGCGCTGCGGTGGACCCAGGTGACCCGCACGCCGTCGCCGGCGGTGAGCTCCTGCTCCTCCTCCGGGCCGGCGACCTCGAGGAACACCTCGGCGCGGGCGCCGGCGGGCAGCACCTCCAGCGCGGCGGCGATCGCCGGGAGCGCGGTCTCGTCGCCGGCCAGCAGGTGCCAGCCGGCCGTCGCGTCGGGCGTGTAGGCCCCGCCGGGGCCGAACAGCTGCAGCGTGTCGCCCGGCCGGGCGGCCAGCGCCCACGGGCCGGCCACGCCCTCGTCGCCGTGGACGACGAAGTCGAGGGTCAGCTCGCCGGCGTCGGCGTCCCACGCACGCACCGTGTAGGTGCGGGTCACCGGCCACTGCTCGCGGGGCAGCCGCTCCTGCACGTCCTCGACGTCGAAGGGCGCGGCGTAGCCGGCGCCCGGCGGCGGGAAGAGCAGCTTCACGTACGAGTCGGTGTGCTGCGGCGCGAAGCCGGCGAGGCCCTCGCCACCGAGCACGACGCGGACGACGTGCGGGGTGAGCCGCTCCGTGCGCACGACGGTGCCGGTGCGCGGCGTCCGGCGGCGGCGGGGGTTCGGGTCGGCCACGGGCCCTCCTCGAGTCAGGGAAGGCTCACCTTACTCCGAGCGGCGGGGGCCTCCTCGGCGCGGGCGGGGGCTCTCCCAGCAGACCCGCAGGCCGGAGCCCGTTTCCGGACAGTCCCGTCCGGGTAGCCGGTGGCCTGCGGGAACGACGCCGTCCCGGCGCTGCCGCCCGGGCGAGCACTGCTGCCCGGACGGCGTCCGACCCGCACTTCCCCACGGCTCAAGCCGAGCGGTGTCCCCACCGCCGGCGTGCTCCACGCGCATGCGCTCCGGCGACGACCGTCGATCCGGGATGTGTGCGTGATCGCTTCCCGGGTAGCGAGATGCCGACCGAGATCCACTCAGGAGGAACGATGACCCACTCCATCGACGCCCCCCTCCCGCCGCCGCCCTCCTCGGGCGCGACCGGCTACGGGGACACGAGTACGACCTCGACCACCACCTCCGGCTCGCCGTCGACCACCGACGTGGCGAAGGACGAGGCCCGCAACGTCGGCCAGACCGCCAAGCAGGCCGGCAGCCAGGTCGCCTCGACCGCCGCCGACCAGGCGAAGAACGTCGTCGCCGAGACCAAGCAGCAGGCGCAGAGCCTGGTCGAGCAGGGCCGCACCCAGGTGCGCCAGCAGGCCGTCTCGCAGCAGCAGAAGGCCGGGCAGAGCCTGGCCGGGCTCGCCGAGCAGCTGCGCAACATGGTCGAGGGCAACGCCCCGGCCCCCGGCCCCGCCCGCGACCTCATCACCGAGGGCGCCGGCCGCGTGCAGCAGTTCGCCGACGTGCTGCAGAACCGCGAGCCCGCCGACCTGCTCGAGGACGTGCGCAGCTTCGCCCGCCGCAAGCCCGGCGTCTTCCTGCTCGGTGCCGCCCTCGCGGGCGTCGTCGCCGGCCGGCTGACCAGCGGCGTCAAGGCCGCCCACACCGACGACTCGTCGTCGCGCCAGGGCCTGTCGTCGACGACGTCGACCTACGGCTCGGGCAACTACGTGGACCCGGCGCCGGCCTACTCCGGCTACGAGACCACGACGACGACCGGCTACCAGACCACCGGCGCCGGCTACGGGACGACCACGGGCTACGAGAGCACCGGCTACGAGACGACGACCGGGTACGAGACGACCGGGACCACCGGCACCCCGCTGCCGCCCCCGCCGTACGGCACCGTGCCGCCCGAGGGCAGCGTCGTGCCGCCGGCCGCCCCCGCCGGCTGGGACGACCCGACCCGCCGTCCGGGCCAGGGGGTCTGAGCCATGTCCTCCCCCTACTCCGGCGCGACGCCGGTGGGCGGCCAGAGCGGCTACCCGCCGGAGCCGCCGCAGGCCAACTACGCGGTGACCCCCGGCTACGAGCAGGGCACCGGCTACGACCAGGGCACCGGCTACCAGCAGGGCGCCACCGCCTACGGCCAGGACACCGGCTACACCGACGCCTCCTACGGGGCGCACGCCGGTGACCGCGGCACCCCGATGACCGAGGCCGGCCGGCCCGACGTCGAGGGCGCCTCCGTGGGCGAGCTCATCAGCGAGGTCACCAAGGACTTCTCCGTCCTGATGCGCCAGGAGATCGCCCTGGCGAAGGCCGAGGTCACGACCGAGGCGAAGAAGGCCGGCCAGGGCGCGGGCATGCTCGGCGCCGCCGGGTTCGCCGGCTACATGACGATCCTGTTCCTCTCCTTCGCCCTGTGGTGGGCGCTGGAGAACGTCATGGACGCGGGCCTCGCCGCGCTCATCGTGGCCGTCCTCTGGGGCGTCATCGGCGCCGTCGCCTTCGTGATGGGGCGCAAGAAGTTCCGGCAGGTCAACCCCAAGCCCGAACGGACCGTGGAGACCCTCCAGCAGGTCCCCGGCGCCCTCAAGCCCCACTGACCCCGGCCCTGCGGGCCCCTCACCCTCCCTGGAGCAGACATGACCAGCAGTGACCCGGACGTCATCCGCCGGCAGATCGAGGAGACGCGGCGCGAGCTCAGCTACGACGTCGACGCCCTCAACGAGAAGGTCAACCCGGCGCGCGTCGTCGACCGGCGCATGGCCTCGGCCAAGGGCCGCTTCGCCAACGTCAAGGACCGCGTCATGGGCTCCGCCCACGACACCCGGTCCTCGGCCCGCGGCACCACGCAGAACGCGCTGAGCTCGGTGCAGGGCACCGCGCACGACGCGGTCGGCTCGGTGCAGGGCGCGGCCAGCAGCGCGGCCGGCACCGTGCAGGACGCCGCCTCGCAGGCCGCCCACGCCGTCCAGCAGGCCCCGGACGCGGTGGTCCGCCAGACGCAGGGCAACCCGCTCGCGGCCGGGCTCATCGCCTTCGGCGTCGGCTGGCTGGTCTCCAGCCTGCTGCCGGCCTCGCAGAAGGAGCAGCAGCTGGCCCAGCAGGCCGAGGCGGCCCTGCGCGAGCACAAGGACCAGCTCCTCGCCCCGGCCAAGCAGGCCGCGCAGGAGGTCGGCGAGCAGCTCAAGCCGGCCGCCCAGCACGCCGTCGAGGAGGTCAAGGGCACCGCCCAGGACGCCGCCCAGACGGTGAAGAGCGAGGGCCAGTCGGCCGCGCAGGACGTGCAGGGCCAGGCCCAGCAGTCCCGCGAGTCGGTGCAGAGCCAGGCCAGCGGCAGCTGACCACCGCACTCCCCGCACTCCCTGCAGCGCCCCGCCGGGTCCTCCCGGCGGGGCGCTGCCGCGTCCGGGGCTCCCCCCGCCCGGGTGAGCGACCGGCGGCCGGCTGCACCGCCGCGCCGTCCCGGCCGATCCCTCCCCCGTGACGACGGCGACCGCCCCCGACGCCGCGCGGCTGCGCGCGCTCGAGGCCCGGGTCGCGGAGCTCGAGGCGGAGCGGGCCACGCTGACCGCGCTGGTCGACGCCCGCGGCGAGGAGCTGGCGGTCGCCGCCCGCATGCTGCGCGCCCGCGCCGCCACGATGACCGGCGTCGTCGACGCGATCACCCGCCAGTCGGTGGTGGGCACCGACCTCGACGGCGTCGTGCGGGTGTGGAACCCCGGCGCCGAGCGGCTGCTGGGCGTGCCGCGCGCCGCGGTGGTGCGCCGCCGCCGGATCACCGACTTCCACGACCCCGCCGAGCTCGGCGGCCGGGGGCTCGACGCGCTGGTGCGCACCGCCGCCGAGTGCGGCAGCGACATCCGCGACTGGACCTACGTGGCCGCCGACGGCACCCGCCGCACCGTCTCGGTCGCGGTCACCCCGCGCTCCGACGGCAGCGGCCCCGGCGGCGGGCAGGACGGCTGGACCTTCGTCGGCACCGACATGACCGAGGTGCGCGCGGCCGAGCGGCTCAAGGACCAGTTCGTCGCGCTGGTCAGCCACGAGCTGCGCACCCCGCTGTCCTCGGTGCTCGGCTACCTGGAGCTCGTGCTGGACGACCCCGACCTCGGTGCCGGCACCCGCCGGCATCTCGGCACGGTGCAGCGCAACGCCGCCCGGCTCGAGCGCCTGGTCGGCGACCTGCTGTTCACCGCCCAGGTCGAGGCCGGCCGGTTCGCGCTCACCCCGGGCGAGGTCGACCTGGCCGCGCTGCTGCGCGCCGCCGGCGAGTCCGCGCAGGTGACCGCGGACGGCGCCGGGGTGACGCTCGCGGTGACCGCGCCGGCGTCCGGGCCGGTCGTGCCCGGCGACGCGCTGCGGCTCGGCCAGGCCGTCGACAACCTGGTGTCCAACGCGGTGAAGTTCACGCCCCGCGGCGGGCGGGTGGAGCTCGGGCTCGGCGCCGTGGGGAGTCCCGCGGGCGGCGAGGTCTCGATCGAGGTCCGCGACACCGGCGTCGGCATCCCCGGCGCGGAGCGGGCCGGCCTCGGCACGCGCTTCACCCGCGCGACCACCGCGGTGCGCGCCGGGGTGCCCGGCGTGGGGCTCGGGCTGTCCATCACGCACGCCATCGCGGCGGCGCACGGAGGGCGGCTGGAGCTGGCCAGTACGGAGGGGCGCGGCACGACCGCGACGCTGGTCCTGCCGCGCTGAGCACACCGTCCTGCGCCGGTCGTGCGGGGGTCCCGCGGAGGACCTGCGCGGGCGGTGGCAGGCTGATGATCGTGAGCACCACGCAGGACGGCGACACGGCGCGGAGGACCCCGGGCCCCGACGGCGAGCTGCCGGCCCGGCTGCTGGCCTTCCTCGACGACGCCCCCGCGCCGGACCTGCCCGCGGCCGACCCGGTGCTGGTGCGGCGGCTGCGCGCCCGCGCCACCGGCTGCGCCGGCACCCGCGTGGTGCCCGAGCCGCGGCGCGGTCAGGCCACCAGCCGGTAGCCCACCCCGCGCACGGTCCGGATCTCGGCGGCGGACAGCCCCGCGGCGGAGAGCTTGCGCCTCAGGTTCGACATGTGCGCCTCGACCAGGCGCAGGCTCCCGGCCCAGTCGGTGCGCCACACCTCGCGCAGCAGCGTCTCGCGCTGCAGCACGCGGCCCGGCCGCGACGCGAGCGCGGCGAGCAGGTCGAACTCGGTGCGGGTGAGGGCGACCGGCGCGCCGTCGACGCGCACCTCGCGGGTGTCCTCGTCGACCTCCAGGTCGGCGAGCCGCACGACGGCGTCCTCGGGGACCGGCACCACCGCCGCGGCCGCGGGCCGGCGCAGCAGGGCCTGCACCCGCGCCACCAGCTCACGCGGGGAGAACGGCTTGGCCATGTAACCGTCGGCGCCCACCGCGAGGCCCACGAGCAGGTCGACCTCCTCGGCCCGCGCGGTCAGCATGAGGACGTAGCAGCCGCTCTCGGCGCGCAGCTGCCGGCACACCTCCGTGCCGTCGCCGTCGGGCAGCCCGAGGTCGAGGACGACGAGGTCGGGCGCCGACCGGCGCACCTCCGCCAGGCACTCGGTACCCGAGCCGACGGCGCGGACGTCGAGCCCGGCCCGCTCGAGCACCGTGACCACGAGCTCGCGGATCTCCTCGGTGTCCTCCACGACGAGCACCGACTGCGCGCCCACCGCGCCTCCCGTCCCGGCGGCCCCGGTGGCCGCCCCGGGGGAGCAACGGCGGCGGCGCCGCCCGTCTCCACCCGGGCCGGGGCCGCCTCACCCGGGCGGGGTGGCGTCAGGCGGGTGGCGCCGGACGGGTGGGCTCAGACGAAGGCGCTCACCCCGGTCAGCGCACGCCCGACGATCAGGCTGTTGATCTCGCGGGTGCCCTCGTAGGAGTACAGGGCCTCGGCGTCGGCGAAGTACCGCACGACGTCGTTCTCCAGCAGGATCCCGTTGCCGCCGAACAGCTCGCGGGCGAGGGCCACGGTCTCGCGGGCCCGGCCGGTGACGAACGCCTTGGCCAGCGCGGCCTGCTCGTCGCGGAACACGCCCTCCTCCTGCAGCTGGGACACCCGCACCGCCATGCCGAGGCTCGCGGTCACGTTGCCGGCCATGCGGGCGAGCAGGTCCTGGATCAGCTGGAAGCCCGCGATCGGCCGGCCGAACTGCTGGCGCTCCTTGGCGTAGGCGATGGCCGCCTCGAACGCGCCCATCTGGCAGCCCACCGCCGACCAGGCGACGCCGCCGCGGGTCAGCTTGAGCACCCGGTTGACGTCCTTGAAGGAGTTGCCGTGCTCGAGCTTGTTCTCCGCCGGCACCCGGCAGCCCTCGAAGACGATGTCGGCGTTCTGCACGGTGCGCAGCGCGTACTTGCCCTCCATCTTCGTGGGCGTGAACCCGGGGGTGCCCTTCTCGACCACGAAGGTCTTCACCGAGTCGTCGGCGACGTCGCGGGCGAACACGACGACGACGTCGGCGATGGTGCCGTTGCCGATCCACCGCTTGGCGCCGTCGATCACCCAGCCGTCGCCGTCGCGGCGGGCGGTGGTCTCCAGCCCGCGGGCGACGTCGGACCCGCCGTGCGGCTCGGTGAGCGCGAAGGCGCCGACCGTGTCCAGCGCCACCATGTCGGGCACCCAGCGGGCGCGCTGCTCGTCGGAGCCCAGCAGCACGATCGAGCCCATCGACAGGCCGTTGTGCACGCCGAGGAAGGTGGCCATCGACGGGTCGACGCGGGCGGTCTCCAGGGCGATGAAGCCGGTGAACAGCCGCGACGCCCGCGGCCGGTGCTCCAGGTCGTAGCTGCGCCCGACCATCCCCTCCTCGGCGAAGCGCGGCACGAGGTCCAGCGGGAACTCCGAGGACGCCCAGGCGTCGTTGACCCGCGGGCGGACCTCCTCGTCGAGGAAACGCCGGATGCCCGCCAGCTCCTTGCGCTCGTCGTCGTCCAGCAGCGTCTCGTAGCCGTACAGGTCGCCGGTCAGCGCGCCGGTCGTGTCGTCGCTCATCGCAGGGGTCCTCCCGTCGGTGGGTGCCCCCTCCCCTACCCGGGACGGCGCAACTCCATCGCGGCCGTCGGGAACGGCGCGGTGGGCGCCTCCGCCGTCGCGGTGACCGCGAACCCGCGCCGCCCCGCCGCCTCCGTGACGGCCGCCCGCACGCGCTCCCGGTCCTCCGGGCGCATGACGGAGAACCCGAGGACCACCCGCCCGCCGGGGGCCAGCACCCGCGCGAGGACGTCCCACTCCGGCGCCGGGGGCGTCCAGAACGCCCGGACGTCGACGGCGACCGCGGCGTCGAAGCGCTCCCCGGCGAGGTCGGCGTCGAGCAGCGGGACGGCGTGCGCCCGCACCCGGCCGGCGTCGACCGCCGCCCGGTTGCGCCGGGTCGTGGCGGCGGCCATCCGCGCCGACCGGTCGACGGCGACCACCGTCCCGTCCCCGACCGCGGCGGCGAGCTCCGTCACCAGGACGCCCGCGCCGCAGCCGACCTCCAGCACCCGCTCCCCCGGCGCCGCCGCCACCACGCCGGCGACGAACGCCAGGCGGTCCGAGGCGCGGGCGGTCACGCGGGCGTCGTCTCAGGCGTGGGCCTGGCCGGTGGACGCGCTGGTGCCGCCGTCGACGGGCAGCACCGCGCCGGTGACGTAGCGGGCGCCCTCGCTCGCGAGGAAGAGCACCGCGGGCGCGATGTCCTCCGGCTCGCCGATGCGGCCGAGCGGGACGCGGTTGACGTGCGGCGCGAGGGAGGCCTCGTCGCGCGGGACGTCCGCGTTGATCTCGGTGAACGTGAAGGCGGGGGCGACGGCGTTGAGCCGCACGCCGCGACCGCCCCAGTCCAGCGCCAGCGACTGCACGAAGACGGTCACCGCCGCCTTGGACGCGTTGTAGGCGGCCTGTCCCCAGTCGCCGCGCAGGCCGGAGACCGAGGAGACGGCGACGAGGTTGCCGCGCGACTCCGCCAGCACCGGCAGCGCGGCCTTGGCCAGGTGGAAGAAGGCGTCGACGTTGGTGGCGCGCAGGTGCTCCCAGGCGTCGTCGGCGAGGTCGGTGAGCTCTCCGCTCTCGTACGCGGCGGCGTTGCTCACCACGACGTCGATGCGGCCGAACCGGTCGACGACGTCGGCGACGAGCTGCCGCACCTGCGCGGGGTCGGAGACGTCGGCCGGGAGGGCCGCGGCGCGGTCCGCCGGGACGCCCTCCAGCGCCGCCTCCAGTTTCTCCCGCCTGCGGCCCGTGACCGCGACGGTGGCGCCGGCGTCGAGGAAGGCGCGGGTGATGGCCAGGCCGATGCCGGAGCCGCCCCCGGTGACGAGGACGACGGAGCCGGTGAAGTCGAACGAGGAGGTCGCCATGGCCTGCTCCTCCCCCGCTCCGGGCACGCGGAACCCCGGATCAGCCCAGCGCGTCGGTGAGGACCGCCACGAGCCGCCCGACCTCGCCCGGGTCCGGCGCGTGGTCCGGGTTGACCTCGGTGACGCACAGCCCGCGGAACCCGCTCGCCGCGCACAGCCGGCGCAGCACCGCGGCGACGTCGTCGAGCGGCAGTCCCCGCCCGTGGTCGGGCACGTCCGCCAGTGGCAGGTCGAGGAACTCGACGACGTCGACGTCGAGGTGCACGAGGAAGCCGTCGGGCCCGTCGACGGCCGCGGCGGCCCGTGCGGCGGAACCCTCCGGGTCGGCCGCGACCGCGCCGGCCGGGATCGCCCGCAGGCCGATCCGGCCGGCCGTCGTGGCGTCCGGCTCGGCAGCCCGCACGCCGACCGCGACGACGTCGTCCACCGCGAGCAGCGGGCGGGCCGTGCCGGCGGCGAGCAGGCCGGGGTCACACCCGGGCAGCGCGAGGACGTGCGCCAGCGCCATGGAGTCCGCGACGCCGGTGGGGTTGTCGGCCGGCGTGCGCAGGTCGACCCCGCCGTCGACGTAGACCAGGCCCGGACGCAGCCCGGCCGCGCGGGCGCCGGCGACGAGCCCGACCGTGGTCGTGCACTCCCCGCCGACGACCACCGGCAGCCGCCCCGCCGCCAGGGATCCGGCGACCGCGTCCCGCACCGCGACGAGGCCGGCGGTGACGCGCCCGGCATCGCGCACCCGGCTCTCGGGGGCCCGGCCCGCCGCCCAGCGCGCCGGGGCGAACAGCTCGCGCACCGCCACCTCCCGGGTGCGGGCCAGCGCCGCGGGCAGGCCGGCCTCCGCCAGCGCCGCCCAGGACCGCTCCTGCCCGGGCCAGTGCGCGGCCGCGCTCGACGGGGCGGCCAGCAGGTCGAGCGCGCTCATGCCGCGGTCCTACCGCGGGGCGCCGACAGGACCGGTCGCGGTTGACACGTGACATCGAGCGGTGTCACATGGAGGCGTGTCCGGTCCGACCGCCCTCGCCACCGACGGGCTGAGCCTCGTGGCCACCGCCGGCTTCTCCGTCCCCGCGGCGCTCCTGGTCGCGGGCGTGGTCGCTGCCGTGGTGCGCGACCGGCGGCTGGCCGCCCGGGAGCGGGCGACGCCCGACGGCGCGCACGGGCGCCCGGAGCCGCTCAGTCCCCCGCGAGCGCCCGGAGCTCCGCCTCGACCGCCGCGCTGACCGCCGCCGCCATCTCGGTGCGGAAGCTGGCCAGCAGCGCCTGCGCGGCCGCCGGCTGGAGGCGGGACATCACGTCGCCCACCCGGTCGAGCTGCTCGGGCGGCGACGCGGACTCGACCAGGGAGCGCCAGCCGGTCTCGAGGAACATCCCGACGTAGGTGGCGGCGATCTCGCGCACCAGCTCGATCACCCGCGCCTGCGCCGTGATGAGCGCCGACGGCGGCACGCCGAGCTGCATGACCTGCAGGCCGGCGGTCAGCAGCGACGGGTCGGTGACCCGCAGCCGGTCGCCGTCGAGCCGCTCGACCAGGCCGAGGCGGACCAGCTCCTCGACGGTGGCCGGGTCGATCGGCACGCCGGCCCGCGCCGTGAGCTCCCCGGCGGTGGTGTCCTCGGGCTCCGGCGGCAGCCAGGGCGCGAGCAGCGCCCGGTGCAGCGCCAGCGACGCCGATCCGCCGATGGCCGGGGCGGTCGCCAGGGTGCGCTCGATGACGGCGAGCGAGTAGCCCTCGGCGAGCATCTCGCGGACCAGCAGCAGCCGGGCGACGTGCTCGGGGCCGTAGTAGCCGGTGCGCCCGACCAGCCGCGGCGGCGGCAGCAGGCCGCGCGCGGCGTAGGCGCGCACGTTGCGCACCGTGATGCCGACCCGCGCGGCGAGCTCGTCGACCGTGAACTCCCGGTCGCCGTCGTCCGCACCGGGGGTCTGCTCCTGTGCCTCCATCAGGACGGCATCGTAACGGGATCCACATGTGTCACTTGCCGATGTAACGTCAAACGGTGTCTCATAGGGCCGTGATGTCCATGGGACCAGCGTTGCTCGCCGTGGAGGACCGTCCCGCCGGAGGGGCCGCCCTCGGTGAGGTCGCGCTCGCCACCGCCCTCGGTGCCGGCCTGATGGCCGCCCTGCTCGCCCTCGTGTGGGCCCACCGCACGCGGCGCACGACCGTGCTCGCCCGCGCCGGCGACGCGCTCGGCCGCGCCACCCACGTCCCCGGCTGGGTGGCCCTGCCCACCGTCCTCACCACCGCGTCGCTGCTCGTCGCGCTGCTCGGGATGCTCTGGGACATCGCGCTGCACATCGGCGTCGGCCGCGACGAGGGGCCGCTGGCCAACCCGGCCCACTACCTCATCCTGTTCGGCCTGTTCGGCGTCTTCGCCGGCGGCGTGCTCGCCTGCTCGATGCCGCTCGGCGGGCGCCCCGGCCCGGCCGCCGTCCGCTTCGTGCGCGGCTGGGACGTGCCGGTCGGCGGCGTCCTGCTCACCGCGTCGGGCTCCTACGCGCTGCTCGGCTTCCCCCTCGACGACGTCTGGCACCGCCTGTTCGGCCAGGACGTGACGCTGTGGGGTCCCACCCACCTGATGCTCATCGGCGGGCCCGGCCTGTCGATCGTCGGACTGCTGGTGCTGGAGATGGAGGGCCGCGGGAGCCCGTCCACCGACGACGGCGACCGGCGGGCCGGCGACCGCGCCCGGTTCGTGCGCCGGGCCTCGGCGATGGGCGGCCTGCTGCTCGGCCTGTCGGTGTTCCAGGGCGAGTTCGACTTCGACGTCCCGCAGTTCCGCCTGGTGCTCGAGCCGTTCATGGTCGCCGCGGCCGCCGGCGCCGCGCTGGTCGCCGCCCGGCTCTGGATGGGCCGCGGGGGCGCGCTGGCCGCCGCCGTGTTCTTCCTCGCCGTCCGCAGCACGATCGCCGTCCTCGTCGGCCCGGTGTTCGGCGAGATCACGCCGACGTTCCCGCTGTACCTGGGCTCGGCGCTGCTGGTCGAGCTGCTCGCGCTGGCCTGGCCGCCCACCCGCCGCCCGCTCGCCTTCGGCGCCGTCGCGGGCGTGCTGGTCGGCACCGCGGGCACCCTCGTCGAGGCGCTGTGGACCGGCCTGACCCGGGTGCTGGAGTGGAACGGCGACGTCCTGGTCGAGGGCACGCTGATGGCCGTCGTCGGCGGGGTCGCCGGCGGCCTGCTCGGCGCCCTGCTCGCGCTGGGCCTGCGCCGGCGGCTGCCGCGTCCCGCCGTCGCCCGGGGCGTGCTGGCGCTCGCGCTGGCCGCGATCGCCGGCGGGGTGGCCAACGGCCTGGTCGCCACGGTGCCGGGCGACCTGCGGGCCACCTTCGCCGTCGACGAGGTCACCGCCGACCCGCGCACCGCCGACGTCACCGTGACGCTCGATCCGGCCGGCGCCCTCGACGACCCGGCCTGGGTGCAGATCACCGCCTGGCAGGGCCAGGGCCTGGTGGTCACCGACCTCGAGCGCACCGGACCCGGGCGGTACCGCACCACCGAGCCCGTGCCGGTCGACGACGACTGGAAGACGCTGCTGCGCCTGCACGACGGCCGGGTGCTCGCCGCGGTGCCGGTCCACCTGCCCGAGGACCCGGCGATCCCGGCGGAGCAGGTCCCCGCCACCGACGGCGTGACGCGGTCGGCGGTCCCGGAGATCGACGTCCTGCAGCGCGAGCTGACGGCCTCCGGCGGCGGGCTGTGGGCCGCGGCCAACCTGGTGGTGCTCGCCTGCACGCTCGGGGTGGTCGGGGCGATCTCCTGGGGCGTCGGGCGGTACGCGCGCCGCGGCGGCCCCGGCGGGCGCCTCCCCGGTCTACCCGTCGACGGCCCTGTCGCGGCCGGCGTGGGCGGCCGGTGATGCGCCGCGCCCTCCCGCTCGCCGGCGCCGTGCTCGCCCTCGTCCTGAGCGGGTGCGCGGGGACGGCCCCCGCGGAGGCGGGCACCCCGTCGTCGGCTCCGTCGACCTCCTCGTCCGCCCCGTCGTCGGGCTCCTCGTCCGCTGCGCCCTCCTCCCCCGCCGTCCGGGCGGTCGCCGTCGAGGTGGCCGGCGGGCGGGTCACCGGCGACACCGGCCGGGTGGTCGTGGCCGCCGGCGAGCGGGTGGCGCTCACCGTCACCAGCGACGTCGCCGACGAGCTGCACCTGCACGGCTACGACGTCACCGCCGACCTCGCGCCGGGCACGCCCGCGACGGTGGAGTTCACCGCCGATCTCCCCGGCGTGTTCGAGGCGGAGCTGCACGGATCGGGCACGGTGCTGCTGTCGCTGCAGGTCGGGTGAGCGTCCTCGCCCACGGGGTGGGGTCGCGCACCGACCTGCCCCTCCCCCTGGGCCTGGCCCTCTACGGCGCGGGCGCGGCCATCCTGGTCAGCTTCGCCGTGCTGCTGCTCCTGTGGCGCCGGCCGCGACTCGGCGGCGCGCACTCGGGGCACCCCCTGCCGCCCCGGGTGCAGCGCGCGGCCGCCAGCGCGCCGCTGCGCCGGGGCCTGCAGGCGCTCGCGCTCGCCGTCGCCGTCGTCGTGCTGCTCGTGGCCCTGGCCGGTCCGGAGGAGACCGACCGCAACCTCGCGCCCTGGGCGCTGTACGTGACGGCCTGGGTGGGCCTGGTGCCGGCGAGCCTGCTGCTCGGGCCGGTGTGGCGGGTGCTCAACCCGCTGCGGCTGCTGTCGCGCGCGCTGCGCCCGCTCACCGGCCCGCCGCGGGGCGCCGCCCGGCTGCCCGCGCTCGGGCTGTGGCCCGCGGCGGTCTCGCTGCTGGTCTTCGTCTGGCTGGAGCTGGTGTTCCCCGGCCGGGCGGAGCCGGTCACCGTGGGGGTGTTCCTGCTCGCGTACGCGGTCGTGCACCTGGCCGCGGCCGCGTGGTTCGGCGAGGGCTGGTTCGCCCGCGGCGACGGCTTCGAGGCCTGGTCGACGCTGCTCGCCCGGCTGTCCGTGGTCGCCCGCCGCGACGACGGCGTGGTCGTCGCCCGGTCGCCGCTGGCGAACGCGATGTCCACGCCCGACGAGCGCGGGCTGGCCGCCGTCGTCGTGGTGCTGCTCGGCTCCACCGGCTTCGACGGGCTGTCGCGGACCGTGTGGTGGCAGACCGGCGCCGGCGCGGCCGGCGACACGCTGTCGGGCACGCTCGGGCTGGCCGCCTGCACGGCCGTCGTCGCCGTCCTGTACCTGTTGGGCACGCGGCTGTCGGGGCGGCTGGGCGGGCTGCCGCTGGGCCCGCAGCCCCGGCTCTACGCCGCCACGGTGGTGCCGATCGCCGTCGGCTACACCGTGGCGCACTACTGCTCGCTGCTGCTCCTCGACGGGCAGACGACGTGGATCCTCGCCAGCGACCCGTTCGGCACCGGCGCCGACCTGTTCGGGACGGCGGCGAACGTGGTCGACCTGCGCGCGGTCGGCCCCGACCTCATCGCCTGGGTGCAGGTGGGCGCCGTCGTGCTCGGCCACGTCCTCGGCGTGGTGCTCGCCCACGAGAAGGCGCTGCGGGTGGCGCCCCGGGCCCCGGCGTCGGACCAGCTGCCGCTCGTGCTGGTCATGGTGGCGTTCACCCTCGCCGGGCTCGGCCTGCTGTTCGGCTTCTGAGGCGCGCCCCGCTCAGCCCCGCTGGCGCCGGCGCCGCCCGGCGAAGGCCTGCTTGACCCGCCGCCAGCGGTTGGGCGTGTGCTCGGCGTCGAGCAGCTCGGTCTCGGCGAGGAAGCGCTCGACCGGGTCGAGCTCCGGCGGCTCGAAGGGCACCAGCGAGCGGCCGGTGGGCCGCATCAGGGCGTCGATCGCGCGTACGAGCGAGCCGCCGTGCTCCTCGACCGCCTCGGCCACCCGCTCCGGCTCGACGCCGAGGTGCTCGCCGAGCAGGCGGTGGCGCAGGCCGAGCACCGCCGCCCGCAGCTCCTCCTCGCGCGGCTCGCCGGTGCGGGCCTCGATCGACACGTCGCACTCGGTGTCCAGGCCCATGGACCGGTTGTTGAGGTTGGACGAGCCGATCCGCAGCAGCCGGTCGTCGAGGCAGGTCACCTTGGCGTGCACGTAGATCGGCCGGCGCCCCTCGGCCACCGGCACCAGCAGCCGGAAGCGGTCGTACCGGTCGGCCTCGCGCACCAGCTCGAGCAGCTTGGCGCGGGCGGTGTCCATCGACTTCACCTCCAGCCAGCTGTCGGCCGTCAGCGGGTTGAGGACGACGAACTCCGGCCCGTCCTCCTCCCCCAGCCGGTCGGCGATGGCCTCGGCGATGCGGCGGTTGGCGAAGTACTGGGTCTCGATGTAGACGGTGCGCCGGGCGGCGGCGATCACCGCCAGCCACAGCAGCTCGATCTCGTGCACCAGCTCCGCGCCGCCGTGCTCGGGGCGGGTGCGGGAGATGGCCACGTCGACGTCGGTGAGGAAGGTCTCGGCACCCTCGGGCCAGCACGCCTCGACGTCCTCCACCGGGTCGAGGTGCTCGCCGGTGCCGCTCTCCCACCGCTCGCGGGCGAGGTCGCCGAGCGCACGCGCGGCCGGGCCCGAGACCAGGCTCGTGACGTCGTGCCACGGCCCGCGCAGCCGCGTGGAGTGCGGCCGGTGCCGCAGCGGGTGCCGGTCGCGGTGCTCGGAGGTGTCCCAGCGGTCGGCGGTGACGTCGATGCCGCCGGCGAAGGCCAGGCAGTCGTCGATGACGACGATCTTCTGGTGGTGCGCGCCGCCGAGCGGGTGGTGGGTGTCGACGGCGAACCGCAGGCGGTCGGGCGTGCGCCGGTTGAGCAGCACGATCGGGGCCATGCGCCGGTTGAGCGCCACGACCATCCCGAGGTCCCACTGCAGGACGCCGATCTCCAGGCGCGGGTTGGCGGCCACCGCCTGCTCCAGCACGTGGCCCAGGCGGTCCTCGCGCGGCCGGCCGGGGGTGCGCGGGTCCATCCGGATGCGGGGGTCGAAGTCCCAGCCGATGAACAGCACCCGGCGCTCGGCGGCCAGCACGGCGCGCTTGAGGGTGGCGAAGTAGTCGGCCGCGTCCACGAAGACGGCGTGCCGGTCGGCCCGCTCGATGCGCCAGCAGGTCTCCCCGGGCACGAGCAGCGTGTCGTCGGTGGGGCGCGGGACGGGCTCGGTCCGGGGCGCCGGGACGGCGGGGGCGCGGGAGGTCGTCCCGGCGGCGTCGGCGCTCTCGATCACCCCGGCAGTGTCCCCGCCTGCGCAAGCACCGTGCCCGGCGCCTCGCCGGACCGGGTGACGGCGGCGCCGGGACGTGACGCCGACGCCGGCGTCGGCGAGCGCACGGGTGTGACGCTTGACACCGGACGCGTCCCTCACTCGACTACGCGGCAGTGGACGCCCGTCCGCCCCGTCGCCCCGAGAGGACGTCATGACAGCTCCCCCCGTGCACACGACCGGCCCGTCCGCACCCGCGGTCACCGTCGACGTGCTGGTCGTGGGGTCGGGACCGGCAGGCGCCTCGGCGGTGCTGTTCCTGGCCACCTACGGCGTCTCGACGCTCCTGGTCACCAAGTACGCCCGGCTGTCCGACACGCCCCGTGCGCACATCACCAACCAGCGCACGATGGAGGCGATGCGGGACGTGGGCCTCGAGGAGCGGCTCCTGCGCGAGGCGACCCCCTGGGAGTACATGGGCAACACGACGTTCTGCACCAGCCTGGCCGGCGAGGAACTGGGCCGCATCCCGTCCTGGGGCACGGACACCGTGCGGCACGCCGACTACGAGCTGCAGAGCCCGACCTCGATGCTGGACGCGCCGCAGACGATCACCGAGCCGGTCCTCGTCCAGGCGGCGCAGGAGCGCGGCGCCCGCGTGCGCTTCGACACCGAGTACCTCTCCCACGTGCAGGACGACGACGGGGTCACCACCACCGTCCGCGACCGGCTCACCGGCGCCGAGTACGCCATCCGGTCCCGGTACCTCGTCGGCGCGGACGGCGCGCGCAGCACGGTGGCCGCCGACCTGGACCTCCCGTTCGAGGGGCCGGGCGCCGTCGCCGGCACGCTGAGCATCGTCTTCGAGGCGGACCTGTCGCGGTTCGTCGCGCACCGGCCCTCCGTCCTCTACTGGATGCTCCAGCCCGGAGCCGAGCGCGAGGGCGTCGGCCTCGGCGTGCTCCGCATGATCAGGCCCTGGGACGAGTGGATGCTCATGTGGGGCTACGAGATGGCGGCCGGGCCTCCCGACCTCACCGACGACGTCGTCCGCGAGCTCGCGGTCGCGCTCGTCGGGACCGACGACTTCGAGATGCGGGTGAAGTCGCGCTCCCCGTGGACGGTCAACCACCACTACGCCACCCGGCTCGCCGAGGGACGCGTCTTCTGCGTGGGCGACGCGGTCCACCGTCACCCGCCCACGAACGGCCTGGGCTCCAACACCTCCATCCAGGACTCCTACAACCTGGCCTGGAAGCTGGCCCACGTGCTGTCGGGTGCGGCGTCCCCGGCACTCCTGGAGTCCTACGACGCCGAGCGGGCCCCCGTCGCCCGCCAGATCGTCGAGCGTGCCAACCAGAGCATCGCGGACACCGGGAAGATCCTCGCCGCGCTGGACCTGTCCGACACCACGGACGTCGCGAAGCTCGAGGCGCAACTGGCCCTGCGCAAGGCCCCGGGGCCGGAGGGCGAGAAGGTGCGCGCGGCGCTGCGCGAGGCGATCGCCTACAAGGCGTACGAGTTCGACGCCCACGGGGTCGAGCACAACCACCGGTACGCCTCGTCCGCCGTCGTCCCCGACGGCACGCCGATGCCGGAGTTCCGGCGTGACCCGGAGCTGTACGCCCAGCCCACCACCTGGCCCGGCGCCAAGCTGCCGCACACCTGGGTCACGCGCGACGGCCGCCGGGTGTCCACCCTCGACCTCGTGGGGCACGGCCGGTTCAGCGTGGTCACCGGCATCGGCGGGAGGGCGTGGCTCGACGCCGCCCGGGTCCTCGGGTCGGACCTCGGCCTGGAGGTCACCCCGGTCTCGATCGGTCCCGGGGAGGAGTTCGAGGACCCCTACGGGACCTGGGCCGACCTGCGGGAGATCGAGGACGGCGGCGTGCTGCTCGTGCGTCCGGACGGCTACGTCGCGGCCCGGTCCCCGTCCTCGCCCTCCTCGGCCGACGACGCGCTCGGGTGGTTGCGCGGTGCGCTGACCGCGGTCCTCCGCCCCGACGCCGCCTGAGGTACCGGCCGGAGGCCGGCGCACAGGGAACGGCACAGGGCGTCCTCCCTCGGGAGGGCGCCCTGTGTCGTCCGGTGGGGATCTGAGGGTGCTTACTAAGAACGATTCTCGTTTGCGATAGGTTCACGGCCTTCGATCCCGACCCGAGGAGCCCCCGTGAACCGCTCGCGCCTCCGACGCGCCCCCGCCCTGGCCGCCGCACTCCCCCTCGCCCTGGTGGTGGGTTGCGCCTCCGCCGACACCGGCCGACCGGCCGCCGCCCCCTCGTCCACCGGCGACGGGCACGAGGCCGAGGACGCCTCGGCTCTCGAGGTGGGGGCCAACGCCCCGCGGCTGGCGATCACCTACGACGGCGGCGTCCAGGTCCTCGACGCCGCGACCCTGGAGGTCCTGGCCGACGAGCCGCTGCCCGGGTTCAGCCGGCTCAACCCGGCCGGCGACGGCCGGCACCTGCTGGTCTCGACCCAGGGCGGCTTCCGCGCCCTCGACGCCGGCGCCTGGGCCGAGCCGCACGGGGACCACGCGCACTACTACACCGCCGACCCCCGGCTCACCGACGTCGTGTTCCCGGCCGAGGAGCCCGGCCACGTGGTGACGCACGCCGGCCGCACCGTGCTCTTCGACGACGGCACCGGCGACGTCACCGCGTTCGACAGCGCCGACGTCTCTCGTCCCGACCGGGAGACGCGCGAGTTCAGCACGCCGTCGGCGCACCACGGCGTCGCCGTCGAGCTCGCGGACGGCCGGGTGCTCGTCTCCGACGGCACCGAGGACGAGCGCTCCGGGGTCCGCGTGCTGGACGCCGGCGGGCAGGAGATCGCCGCCCGCGACGACTGCCCGAACGTGCACGGCGAGACCGTCGCGGCCGGCGAGGCGGTCGTCGTCGGCTGCGAGGACGGTGCCGTCCTGTACGCCGGGGGCCGGCTCACCAAGATCGACAGCCCGGACGAGTACGGCCGCATCGGCAACCAGTTCGGCACCGGGACCTCGCCCGTCGTGCTCGGCGACTACGAGCGCAGCGCGGAGGACCGCTCCAGCACGGTCGCGCTGATCGACACCACGACGGCCTCGCTGCGCCTGGTCGACCTCCCCGCGCCCTACTGGTACCGCTCCTTCGGCCGCGGACCCGGCGACGAGGGACTGGTCCTGACCTACGACGGCGCGCTGCAGGTCATCGACCCCGCCAGCGGCACGATCACCCGCTCCATCCCCGTCACGGCACCCTGGGAGGAGTCGGAGGACTGGCAGGACCCGCACCCCCAGGTCTTCGTGGTCGACGGCATGGCCTACGTGACCGAGCCCGCCAGCCGGCAGATCCACGCGGTGGACGTCGAGGGCGGTGCGGTCTGGAGGAGCGCGCCGCTGGACGTGACGCCGAACGAGCTGCGCGGCGTCTCCGGTGACGTCGAGGGCGAGCACGCCGAGTGAGCGGGCACCGCGCCCGCGCCGTCGCGGCCGGGCTCGCCGCGGTCGCCCTGGCCGGCTGCACCGACGCTGCGGCGCGGGACGGGAACGGCACGGTGGACGTCGTCACGACGTCCTACCCGCTGCAGTGGGTGATCGAGCAGGTCGCCGGCCCGGACGTCGCCGTCACCAACCTCGTGCCACCCGGCGGGGACACGCACGGGTTCGAGCCCGCCCCGGCCCAGGTCGTCGAGCTGGCCGAGGCCGACCTGGTGGTGCACCTGTCCGGCGGCCTGCAGCCCGGCGTCGACGCGGTGCTCGAGCAGCAGCCGCCGGCGCACCTGGTGGACGTCGCCGACTTGGCGGACCTCGACGGCGACCCCCACTTCTGGCTCGACCCGCTCCGGCTGGCCGACGTCGCCCGGGACGTCGGCGCGGTGCTGGCCGAGCTCGACGTCGCAGCGGCGGAGGACGTCGCGGCCCGGGTCGCGGAGGTGGAGTCCACCCTGGCGGCCCTCGACGAGGAGTACGCCACGGCCCTCGCCGGCTGCCGCGGGGCCACGCTGGTGACCGGGCACGAGGCCTACGGCTACCTGGCCGACCGCCACGGCCTGCGGCAGCTGGGCGTCGCCGGCATCGACCCGGCGGTGGAGCCCTCGCCGGTCCGGCTGCGGGAGGTGGCGGAGACGGTCCGGGAGGCGGGCGTGCGCACGGTCTTCTTCGACGCCGTCGCCTCGCCGGCGACGGCGGCCGCCCTGGCCGACGACCTCGGCATGACCACCGACGTGCTCGACCCGATCGAACGCGTCACGCCCCCCGACGACTACCTCGACCGGATGCGCGACAACCTGGCGGCACTGCAGCGGGGACTGGCCTGCGGGGGATGACGGCGGACTCCCCGCACCGGCGGGGAGTCCGCTGACGCCCGGTGCGACGGGGCCGACCGGGACCGGATGCGATCCAGGCCGTTCCCCGTGGGGGAACGGCCTGGGTCGTCGGGGTGGAGCCGAGGAGACACGAGCCGACCTCGCGATCCGCCCGTGTCGCCGCTCCGAGCAGGGCGCTCACGTCATCGGTCACCGTCGGCCGTGGACGGCCGGGATGGGCCTTCGTCGACGCTTCTGCGGACCGGATGCGGACCACGGCGCACGGCCGGGCACCGGCGATGGTCCGGTCGCGCTGGTTCGACGGGTCCGGCGCGGGGAACGACTCGGCGGAGGCTGCCGACCGGGACGGGGACATGGACGAGGAGCTCTGGCCACGACGGCCACGTCCTGAGGCCGCGGGACGCCACTTCGAAGCCGAGATCTCCCACCTCGCGGAGCTGCGCTCCGTGCGCGCCGGGTTGCGGGCGTGGGTGGCCGGCGAACTCCGCCGGGCCGGCGCCGACGGAGTGGTCCTCGACGACCTCGTCGTCGCTGTGGACGAGCTGGCCTCGAACGGACTCCGGCACGGTCGGGCGCCGGTGCTGGTGCGCGCGGTCCGGACGGCGGAGTCGCTGCTCCTGGACGTCAGCGACGGGGATCCGCAGCACGCGCCCGTGCCGGCCATCGGCCGTGATCCCGCACGCGGAGGCATGGGGCTGCGCATGGTCGCGCACCTGACCGTCGACCGCGGCTGGACCGTCGCGGGCCACCGCAAGCACGTGTGGGCCCGCTTCCCCACCGGCTGAGTCGAGGGGGCGCCGGCCCGTCGGGGAGTCGGCCGGTCCGCCGCTCAGGCGTCCCCGCGTCGTGCGGGCCGAGCCGACGACGCCCGTGCGACGTCGGCCCCGTGTGCGCTGTCGCTGCGGCGTGGCGGGCCGCCGTACCAGTCCAGGCAGACCAGCGTCGCGTCGTCGCGGAGGTCACCGCCGGTCGCGCGCAGCACCGCCGCGCCCAGCTCCTGTACGACCTCCCGCGGGTGCAGGTCGGTGGTGTGGCGCAACGCCGCCGCCACGTCGAGGACGGCGGCGTTGCGCTCCTGCATGCCGTCGGTGAGGAACACGATCCGGTCCCCCGGCTCCAGGGGGAGGCGCTGCACCTGGAACGACCTGCCGGGCACCACGCCGAAGGGCGGCTCGATCTCCAGTGCCAGGTCCTGCACGCGGCCGTTGCGCACCAGCAGCGGGAACGGGTGCCCGGCATTGACGATCTCAGCGGTGCCGGCCGCCAGGTCCACGCGGACCAGCTGCCCGGTGACGAACCGCCCGACGTCTGCGTTGTCCGCGAGCGCGTCGTTGGCGTACCGGGCCTGCGCATGGAGGGACAAGCCCCTGCGGCGCGCGTTGCGCAGGGCCCCGACAAGCAGGGTGGCGAGCAGCGCGGCCTCGACCTCGTGGCCGACGGCGTCGGTGATCGACACGTGCAGCGCGTCGTCGTTGAGCGTGAAGTCGAAGGTGTCACCGCCCACCGAGGCAGCGGGCTCCAGCCAGCCGGCGAGGGTGAACTGCCCGGCTTCGCAGGTGTACGAGGCAGGCAGCAGCCTGCGCTGGATCTCCGCCGCCAGGGAGAACGGTGTGGTGCGCTGGCCCCACTCGAAGACGTCGGTGTAGCGGCGAGCGGCGATGACGACGTAGGCCAGCGCGTGGGCGGCCGCGGCGACCTCGGCGATCGACGCCGGCCCCGGCTCTCCGGGCAGGACCAGTTCCAGCAGTCCGATCGCGTCCCCGCGGTCGCTGACCGGCGCGATCACCCGGGCCCCGTCGTCGAGCGGCTGCACGTCGACCTCCTGGCTGCGCAGCACCCGCTCGTAGACGGTGCCGGCCATCGGCACCGTCTCCGCCCGCGCCCCGGCCTGGGCCCGTGCGCCTCCGGCACCGACAGGTCCCGTCGTGAGACGCACGACGGCGCGGCCGCTGAAGTCGGCGATGAGGAAGGTCAGCTCGCGCGCCCCGAGTCTCTGCGCCAACGTCTCCGCTGCTGCCGCGACGGCCTGGCTGGGGGCGCGCCCCTCGAACCCGGCGAGCAGCGTGCCGATGTCCAGACCGGCGACGGGCGAGGTCGGCATGGAGGGACTGTAGGACGGGCGCGTCTCACTACTCGGTGGGCACCTCGCCGGTGCGGACCAGGTGTTCGGCGATGTCCCTGACCTTCCGGTTGGCGTGCATGGACGCCCCGGCGAGCATCTCCCACGCCTGATCAGGCGTGATCCTGAACCGCTCGACGAGGATGCCCTTCGCCTGGTCGATGACCGCCCGCGAGTCGAGCGCGGTCCGCAGGTTCTCGGCCGTGCGGCGGGCGCTGTCGTAGGCGTGCAGGTTCGAGGCGGCCATCGCCGCGCACGGGCCGAAGTGGGACGCGGCCGCGCGGGCGTCGTCGTCGAAGGCGTACGCCTGCCGGGCGTAGATGTCGAGGGCGCCGGAGACCTGCTCGTCGACGTCGATCGACAGCGGTACGGAGAAGGAGCTGAGGGCGCCACGTTCGGCCGCCCGGGGCATGTAGTCCGGCCAACGGCTGTCGTTCCGGGTGTCGGCGACGTGGACCGGTGCGCCGGTACGTGCGGCGTGCAGGCAGGGCCCGTGGTCGCGCTCGTCCTGCGCCTCGTCCACGTCGACGGCCAACTGGCCGGTGGAGACCACGGTGGTCGGGCGGTCTCTGACCAGGAGCGACACCGACGTCTCGGTGTCGCCGGGCATCACCGACCTGGCCAGGTCGGCCACGGTCTGCAGCAGGTCGTCCATCGACAGCCCTCGCAGGGACAGCCTGGCCAGGTGCTCGAGCGCCTGCGCGACGTCCGCGGGACGAGGGGCATGGCTGCTGGGCATGGCGCGGCTCCGGTCTCACTGCACCGGGGCGGATGACCTCGGCCACGGAATCCGAACTGGAGTCCATGCTGGCTCGGCACGCCGTGGTCGGACGCACACCGGCGTGCGGTGGTCGCCACGTCCACGCCCAGCCTACGCACGTCGGCCGGGGACGGGCGCTGCCGAGCGGGGACACCCAGGTCGAGGACCGCGGGTCGTCCCGGGGGCGACCTCGACGCGGCTAGGGCTTGCTGCCCTGGTCGAGGGCGAGGCTCTCCAGGGGCAACTCGCCGTCGATGATGCGGCGCGCGAGGTCGTCGAGGTCTCCACCGTTGGCGAAGGCATGGGCACGCAAGAGGGACAGTGCGTCGGTGCTGTCGAGTCCCAGGCCGGAGTTCAGGCAGCCCATCGCCTGCCAGACGACCGACCGCCGTCCGGCGGCCGGGGCGTCCAGCCAGACCGGCCCATCGACGAGCCGGCGCGTTGCCCGGTCGTGGGTCCGGAAGGTCGCGGCCACCTCGGCGCCGATCTCCAGCGCCTCAGCGAGACCGAGCGCCCCGACGTCGGTCGGCGGGACCGTGTACAGGTCGAGCACCCCCAGACCACGGAGCTCGTCCTCCAGGGGCAGCGAGATGACCCCGCGGATCGGCGTGTTCGTCACCAGTGCGTCGTAGAAGGCCGGCCAGCGCGAGCGGATCGACGCCTCGTCGGCCACCTGGGGGCGGCCCTCGGCGTGGGCGGACAGGCACGGGCCGGCGCCGACGGTGAACTGCAGCCGTTCCGCGGCCGCCGCTGCCGGGTCACTGGCACCGAGCGGCAGCCGGCGGCCGTCGGCGAAGAAGAGGCCGATGCCCGCCCCGTCGACCGGGAGCACCCGGGCGCAGGCCCGGGCCAACCGTTCCGGCAGCAGCTCCGGCTCAGGCACCTCGACCGCGAGGTCGGCGAGGACAGCACGGAGATCCTCGACGACCGTCACGGTCCTCCCTTCCCTGGGCGCCTCGTTCGACGGAGACCAGCCGGCGGCCGCCCGCCGGCCACCCGTCCTGGGCAGCTGTCAGCGTCCGAGCGGGAGGACGCCTCCGTTCTGTCCCGCGATGGCGACCCGCTGGAACGTCCGGTGTGCCGTCCGGGTCCTCCGGGTGGTGCCGGATCCGCCCGGGGCGGCTCGGGCTCTCGTCCCCGAGCAGCCTCCGCACGAGGCGTACTGTCGAGGTGCTCGAGCCACGGGCGTCGCTCGACCAGAGGTCGTCGCCCTGACCACGGACACGCTCGTGCTCGCCTGCCGCCTCAGCGGCCTCTCCATCGCCGACCTGTACTGGGAGTACCTCGCCCTCGGCGGCACCCGGACGCGCGCCGAGCTGATGGCCCGGATGACCCTGGGCCACGAGTGGCCGGCCCTCGAGGACCTCGTCCTCTCGGCCGTCGCAGACGAGGCCCTCATCAGCGGCGGCTTGCCGCCTCTCGCTCGCCACCCGGCCCCCTGACCCCTCGCCCACCCGCGCCAGGGGGATCAGGCGCACGTCGGCGACGCCGGGCGTCCGCGTGCCCCGGCCGGCCGGCCGCAACCGTCACGACGAGTTCCCCGGCGCCCGGTGCCTGCGGTGTCTCGGACTCGCGTGTGCGACTCCTCCTGTGGGAGGCAGCCGGATCGAGGTCACTGGACTGCGCCCCACGAGGCGTTCCTCCTCCAGGAGGAGAGCGCTAGCGTGGCGCGGTGACAGGCCCCGGCGACCCCACGGAGACCGGCGCGTCGACCGACCGCCCCGATGCGCTGCTGAGCCGCATCGCCCGCCGGCTGCAGCGTGAGCACGGCGACGTGGAGAGCCTGCTGGCCGCCCTCACGCACGCGGCCGTCACCTCGGTGCCCGGTGCCGAGGCCGCCAGCATCAGCTACATCCACGAACGGCGGCACGTGACGTCGCGGGCAGCGACCGCCGACCTGCCCCGGGACCTCGACGAGGCGCAGGACCGGCTGCACGAAGGCCCGTGCCTCGACGCGGTGTGGGACCACCGTTTCGTCCTGGTCGAGGACATGGCGTCCGAGCCGCGGTGGCCACGATTCGCCGCCGAGGCATCCGCACTGGGCGTGGGCAGCAGCCTGAGCCTCCAGCTGATCGTCGCGGGCGACCGCCTCGGCGCGCTCAACCTCTACGCACGCACGCCAGGCGCCTTCGGGGTGGAGTCCGTCGACACGGGGCTGGCGATCGCCTCCCACGCGGCGATCGCCTTGGCCGGCGCGCAGACCGAACACCACCTCCGGACGGCCATCGACAGCCGCGATCTGATCGGCCAGGCCAAGGGCATCCTGATGGAGCGGTACAAGTTGACCGCCGCGCAGGCGTTCGCGGTGCTGGTGCGCGCCTCTCAGGAGGCCAACCGCAAGGTCGTCGACGTCGCCATGCAGCTCTGTGACACCGGAGCGTGGTCCGGGTCGCCGAGATCCGGGGACCGACTGGACGCTGCTGCGCAGACCTCGCGTCACGATCATGCGGACCATCTGCGGGCCAGACCTGACCGCGGCTGACGACCAACGAGGGCCTGACCTGCGAAGCCGCAGGTCAGGCCCTCGTCAACGGGTGGAGCTGAGGGGACTCGAACCCCTGACCCCCACACTGCCAGTGTGGTGCGCTACCAGCTGCGCCACAGCCCCGTTCCCCGGCCCGACCGCTTCCGTCCGAGCCAGGGAGAACTGTACATCGCCTCCCGGCGGCCACTGTGGAGGGGGGGGTGACCGCGCGTCGCCCGGGCGGCCGGGTCAGATCTCGACGCCTCGCTCGGCCAGCCAGTCGACCGGGTCGATGCGGCGGCCGTCCATGCCGCCCTGGTGCACCTCGAAGTGCAGGTGCGGGCCGGTGGACTGGCCGCGGTTGCCGAGCAGCGCGATGGTCTCGCCGGCGTCCACGTACTGGCCGACCTCGACGAGGATCTCCTCCATGTGGCCGTAGACGGTCACGTCGCCGTTCTCGTGGAGGACGTAGACCGCGAGCCCGAAGCCGCTGGCCGCGCCCGCGCGCAGCACCACGCCGTCGGCCGCCGCGTACTCCGGCGTGCCGATCGGGGCGGCGAGGTCGATGCCGTAGTGGAAGGTGCCCCAGCGGGACCCGTAGCCACTGGTGAAGCGGGCGCCGCTGACCGGCAGCACCGTCTTGGGCCGGGCGGCCTCGGCGGCGGCCTCCGCGGCGGCGGCCTCGGCCGCGGCGCGCTCGGCGCGGGAGGCGGCGACCTCCTGCAGGCGGGCCTGCGCCTCGGCCTCGGTGATCGAGGCCATAGGCATGGCCTCGAGCACCTCCTCGCCGGTGGCGAGCTCCATCTGGGCGCCGAGCACCGAGGTGGGCTCGGCGGCGGCCTGCTGCGAGCCGGGGACCCCGACGACGGCGGCCCCGATCGCGCCGGCGACGAGCGCGGCGATGAGCAGGTACGGACGGCGGTCCCGCAGCGCCCGCGGCCGGCGGGCGACGGGCGCAGGGGACGCGACGGCGGGCACGGCCGTGGTCGCGGGGGTGGCGACCTCGGCGGCGGGCGCGGGCGCGGCGACATCGGCGGGGGCGGGCTCCGCCGGCAGCACCGTGGTGACCAGCGCCGCGAACTCACGGTCGAGTTCGTCGGCGGACGGGCGCGGGGCCGGGAGCACGGCCGGGAGCACGGCCTCGTCGGCGGCCGGCACGGGCGGGAAGCCCCGCAGCGGGGACACCGGCCGGCCCGCCGGGCGCCGGTGGGCGCCGGACCGCGGAGCGGGGACGCCCGCGGGAGAGCCGTTCGAGGGGCGGGACAGGAGACCCGCGTCGCTCCGGTGACTGGCCAATGCGTGAACCCCGCTCGTTCGTGGGAAGTGGCCCGGCGGGCCCGATCGAGTCGCAGCGATCCAAACACACCGTGACCCGTTCGTGACCCCACGTACGGCGTGTCCGAAGGTGACACGCCATGTGCCCTGCGTCACGAGCGACTCCTGTGTTTGCCGTGACGGCGGCCCGGGCATGCTGCTCCTCCCGGCGTGGAACACACCGCGCCGGTCCGACGTGACCTCCCGCCGGGCCGACGCCTCCGCCGACGCCCGCACCCTGCGTGCCCCCCGCTCCCCCGGCCGGGCCGCGACCTGCCGCCAGGACGGGGCCGCCCCCGGCCGTGCACCGGATGTGCACCCGGGGACCGCCTCGTGGTCCCATGATCGTTCCCCGGCGCGGTCCGCAGGTGCCCCCTCGGCGGCGAGAACCGGTCGGGCACCGACCCTGGACAGGAAGGACCGATGCCTCGATGGCCCAGCCCGAGCGCCCTCTGCGGGAGGTCCCGTGGAGCCGGAGCGTGCCGGCGGCAGTACCGCCCCACCGCGTCCGGCCGCTGACCAGCGCGACGCTCGAGCAGCACGGGGCCCGGCTGACCGTCCCCACCTACGACCGCGGCGCGCTGGTCCCCGCCGTCGTGCACATGAGCGTGGGCGGCTTCTCCCGCGCCCACCAGCTCATCTACCTCGACGAGATCGCCCAGCAGGGCATCTCCGCCGGCTGGGGCGTCGTCGGTGTCGGGCTGCGCGCCCGGCGGCTGCGGGAGGCCCTCGCGCCGCAGGACAACCTGTACACCGTCGTCGAGCGCAGCCCCGACGGCGAGCGTGCCCGGGTGGTCGGCGTCCTCACCGACTACCTGTTCGCCCCCGACGCCCCGTCAGCGGTGCTCGACCGGCTCGCCGACCCGCGCACCCGCGTCGTGACGATGACCATCACCGACGCCGGGTACCTGCTCGATCCCGTCACCCGCGCCTTCACCCCCGACGGCGACGTCCGGCACGACCTCGCCCACCCCGCGGCGCCGCGCACGGTCTTCGGCTTCCTCGTGGAGGCGCTCGACCGCCGGCGCCGGGCGGGCCTCGCGCCGTTCACCGTCGTGTCCTGCGACAACCTGCACCGCAACGGCGACGCCACCCGCGCCGCCGTCGTCGGGTTCGCCGCGCTGCGCGACGAGGTGCTGGCCCGGTGGATCACCGACCGGGTGGCCTTCCCGAGCAGCATGGTCGACCGGATCACCCCGCAGACCACGCCGGAGGAGCGGGAGGCGGTGGCCCGCCGGTACGGCGTCGACGACCGCTGGCCGGTCGTCACCGAGCCGTTCTCCCAGTGGGTCATCGAGGACGACTTCTGCAACGGCCGCCCGCCGCTGGACGCCGTCGGCGTCCGCTTCGTCCGGGACGCCACCGGGTACGAGCTGATGAAGACGCGGCTGCTCAACGCCAGCCACTCCGCGCTGGGCTACCTCGGCACCCTCGCCGGCCACGAGCGCATCGACGTCCTCATGGGCGACCCCGTCTTCGCCGCCTACGTGACCCGCCTCATGGACGCCGAGGTGACCCCGCTCGTCCCGTGCCCCGAGGGCATCGACCTCGACGAGTACAAGGCGATCCTCGTGCAGCGCTTCGCCAATCCCGCCATCGCCGACCGGCTGTCCCGGCTGTGCCGCCGCGGTTCCACCAAGCTGCCGCAGCACCTCCTCCCCTCGCTGCGCCAGGCGCTGGCCGAGGGCCGGCCGCACGCGCTGCTGACCCTCGCCCTGGCCGGCTGGGTCGCCTACCTGCAGCGCACCGACGACGCCGGTGTCCCGCTGCCGGTCGAGGACGACGCCGGGCCCCGCCTGCAGGCGCTCGCGCTGGCCGGCGACACCGACCCGCGCCCGCTGCTCGCCGAGACGACGGTCTTCGGCGACCTCGGCGAGGTGCCCGGCTTCGCCGACGAGCTGGCGGCGGTGCTCACCCGCCTGCGGCGCGACGGCGTCCGCGAGACCGTCGCGACGCTGACCGCGAGCGCCCGGTGAGCGCGCCCCGCGACGGCGGGGCGGCGCTGCCCGCCGGCGTCGTCCGCGGCCTGACGGCGCTGCTGTGCGACGCCGACGGCAACCTGTTCCCCTCCGAGGAGCCGGCGTTCGTCGCCTCCGCCGAGGTCACCAACCGCTTCCTCGCCGAGCTCGGCGACCCACGCCGCTTCACCCCCGAGGAGCTGCGGCTGGCCACCACCGGCATGAACTTCCGGACGACGTCGCGCCGCCTGGCCGCCGAGGCCGGGGAGCCGGAGGCCGACGTCGAGCCATGGGTGGCCGAGGAGAAGCGCGCGGTGACGGCGTACCTCGGCGAGCACCTGCGCCCGCACGGGCCGACCACCGCGGCGCTCACCGCGCTGGCCGCCCACCTGCGGCTCGCCGCCGTGAGCTCCAGCGCGCTGGCCCGGCTGGCCGCCTGCTTCACGGCCACCGGCCTCGACGCGCTCATCCCGCCGGAGGTCCGGTTCAGCGCCGAGGACTCCCTGCCCACGCCCACCAGCAAGCCCGACCCGGCGGTCTACCTGCACGCCTGCGAGCAGCTGGGCATCACCCCCGCGCAGGGCCTGGCGGTCGAGGACTCCGTGCCCGGGGCACTCTCCGCCGTCCGCGCGGGTTGTCCCACCGTGGGGAACCTGCTCTTCGTCCAGCCCGCCGAGCGCGCCGAGCGCGAGGCAGCGCTGCGCGAGGCCGGGGTCCTCACCGTCGTCTCGTCCTGGCAGGAGCTCGCCGGCCTGCTCTCCCCCGTCCTGACCGGAGGTGGCCGATGAAGGTCGTCTACACCAGCTTCCGCGGCCTGTTCTCCGACAGCCCGCGCGCCATCTACGAGGCGCTCGTCGCCCGCGGCGACGACATCGAGCACACCTGGCTGACCGCGCCGGTCGCCGAGCACGCGTTCCCGGCCGGCGTCGCGACCGTCCCGTTCGGCAGCCCGGAGTCGATCGCCGCGCTGGAGGCGGCCGACGTCGTCGTCTCCAACGACCACGTGCCGCTGGACTGGGACAAGCGCGCCGACGCCTTCTACCTGCAGACCTGGCACGGCACCCCGCTCAAGCGCATCCACAACGACGTGCTGTGGGCGCCGGAGGGCCGGCTGGCCTACCTCGAGCACGACATCGCGCGCTGGGACGTGATGCTCTCCCCCAACGCCTACAGCACCGGCCGCTTCCGGCAGGCCTTCGGCTTCCCCCGGCCGATCCACGAGACCGGATACCCCCGCAACGACCTGCTCAGCAGCCCCCGGCGCGAGCAGGTGCGGGCCGAGGTGCGCGCGCAGCTGGGCATCGACGAGGGCAGGACCGTCGTCCTCTACGCGCCGACCTGGCGCGACGACCTGGTGTTCGAGGGGAAGGGCGAGCGCGACTTCGAGTTCCCGGTCGACCTCGCCGCCTTCACCGAGCGGCTCGGGGAGGACCACGTGCTGCTCCTGCGGCTGCACAACATGGTCTCCGACCGGCTGGAGTCGATCGAGGGCCTGCCGGTCCGCGACGTGTCCAACCACCCGGACATCCGCGACCTCTACCTCGCCGCCGACCTGCTGGTCACCGACTACTCGTCGACGATGTTCGACTTCGCCGTCACCGGGAAGCCGATCCTGCTGTTCACCTACGACCTGGCCGACTACCGCGACCGGCTGCGCGGCTTCTACGTCGACATCGAGGAGATCGCCCCCGGGCCGCTCCTGTCGACCAGCGACGAGCTGCTCGACGCGATCGCCGACCTCGACGCCGTCCGCGCCGCCTCCGCCGACCGCTACGCGGCCTTCCGGGAGACCTACACCTCCCTCGAGGACGGGCACGCCACCGACCGCGTCCTCGACCTGTTCTTCCCGCGCGGCACCTCCGCCGCCGGGGTCCCGACGACCCGAGGAGGGGACGACGATGCGCTTCGCTGACCTCGCACACACCACTGCCCAGGTCACCGGCCTGGCGCCGCTGGGCAGCCGGCCGGCTGCCGCACCGGAGCCGCGGCCCCTGCAGGTGGTCGTCCTGGCCGCCGGCATGGGCACCCGGCTGGGCCGCCCGCTGCCCAAGCCGCTGACCCCGCTGGTGGACGGCCGCAGCATCCTGCGCCGCCAGCTCGACACCGTCGAGGACGTGTTCGGCGGTGCCGCCCAGGTCACCGCCGTCGTGGGCTTCCAGGCCGAGCTGGTCATGCAGGCCGCGCCCGACCTGCGCTTCGCCTACAACCCGCACTACGCGCGCACGAACACGTCCAAGAGCCTGCTGCGCGGGCTGCGCGCGGCGGGCCCGGGCGGGGTGCTGTGGCTCAACGGCGACGTCGTCTTCGACGCCGCCGTCCTGGAGTCCGTGCTGCCGGAGCTGCAGGCCGACCAGAGCTTCGTCTGCGTCGACACCTCGGTGGTCGGCGACGAGGAGGTCAAGTACACCCTCGACGCCGAGGGCTGGATCGACGGGCTGTCGAAGACGGTGCGCGGCGGCCTCGGCGAGGCCGTGGGCATCAACTTCGTGTCCTCCGCCGACAAGGACGTGCTCGTCGAGCACCTCGAGGCGTGCGGCGACCAGGACTACTTCGAGCGCGGCATGGAGACCGCCATCGCCGAGGCCGGGCTGCGGTTCCGTCCGCTCGACATCTCCCGCTGGGCCGCCGTCGAGGTCGACTTCGAGGCCGACCTCGACCGGGCGAACGCGCTGTTCTCCACCAGCCGTCCCCGCCTGCACCCGGTGCCGGACGGCACCCGCCCCTGAGTCCCCGCCGGGGCCTCAGCCGACCGGCTGGGGCTCCGGCGCGGGGGCGGCGCGCTCCGGGTCACGGAAGCGCCGCACCGCGGCCAGCCCGCCGACGACCAGCCCCGCTCCCCCGGCCACCAGCACCGCCACGGCGAGCCGGGTGAGGACGGCGGGACCGCTGCCGGCCACGTTCGCGCTCCACAGCACGTCGACGTCGGGCAGGCCCTGCACCAGCAGCAGCCAGCCGAGGACGAGGGCGGACAGGCCCGCCATGACACCGCGCCCGCGCACGGCCGCCCGGACGCCGAGCAGCGCCACGAGCGCGGCCGTGACCGCCGGGAGCGACGCGGAGACCAGCGCGGCCGCGTGCGAGGACACCGTCACCGGCGGCTCGGGCGTGGCCGCGGCGTGCCACAGCGCGGCCGCGGCGCCGGCGCCCAGCGCCCAGGCCAGCGGCCGCGGCCCGCGGGCCAGCAGCCCGGCGGCGGCCACGAGGGCGAACAGGCCCCCGTGCAGCACCCAGGTGAGCGCGGTCGACGGCGGCGGCTCCCAGGTGAGCTCCCCGCGGACGGTGAACGCGGTGTCGCCGTGGCGCATCGGCACGGTCCAGTCGAAGACGGTGTGCTCGTGCGTCGGGTCGGCGGCCACCGCCGGCGGCAGCACGCCCTCGCTCATCCAGTGGGTGCGGTGGTCGTGCCAGGTGTACTGCGGCTCGGTGCTCACCAGGACCCACTCGGGCTCCGCGCGCGGGTCGGCGCCCTCGGGCAGGGTGACCCGGCCGAACCGGTCGAGGTTGATGTGGGTGGCCGGGCTGTGCGCGTTGCGCCACACGCCGTCGGGGCCGATCCGCAGGTAGGGCTCGTCGGAGTAGCCGGGCACGGTGACCTCGGTGCCGGTGGTGTTGACCACCTCGAGGGCGTCGCCGAACTGCAGCACGCGCACCGAGACGCCGCCCACCTGCGGCTGCACCGAGGTCACCCGGCCGTCGAAGTCGTTGCCGGCCACCTCGCCGCCGACGTGCGCCGACGCGGGGCCGGCCACCGCGAGCGCGGCGAGGACGCCGAGGACGACGACGAGCAGGCGGGCGGCCGCCCGCGCGGGACGCCCGCCCATCACGCGCCCGCGACGGTCTCGAGGTCGCCGGCGATGTCGCGCGAGGTGTTGCCGGCGTCGAAGGCCACGTGCGCCTCGTCGTCGGCGCCGTAGAGCAGCAGCAGCGAGCTGTGCAGGCGCCCGTCGTCCTCCGCCAGCGGCACGCCGGCCGACAGCTGCGCCTGGTCGACGACCTCCTGCGCGCCGGTCAGCCCGACGAACCGGGTGGGCAGGTCGGCGTCGAAGCGGCCGAGGTACTCGCCGAGCACCTGCGGGGTGTCGAAGCCGGGGTCGGTGGTGACGAAGACCACCTGCACCTGCTCGGCCAGCGCCGGGTCGACGTCGCGCAGGGCGAGGGCGACGTCGGCCATCGTCGTCGGGCAGATGTCGGGGCAGTTCGTGTAGCCGAAGAACAGCAGCGTCGGCTTCCCCGCCGTGGCCGAGGCGAAGTCGTACTCCGCGCCGGTGGTGTCGGTGAGGGTGAACGACGGCCGCTGGAAGGGGTCGCGCAGGTCGATGCCGGCGTAGTCGTCGCCGGGGCCCTCGAGCTCGGCGACGGCACCGCCGCCGCCGTGGTCGTGGCCCTCGGCGGCCGCTGCCTGCTCGCCGTCGTCGGAGCCGCAGGCGGTGAGGCCGAGCCCGGCGGCGAGGAGCAGGGCGGCGAGCCGGCCGCGGACGGGAGCGGTCACGAGGACACGGTACGTCGGCCGGCCCGGTACCCGAGGACGACGCCCGCGAGCCCGACCGCGAGGGCGAGGATCGCGACGAACAGCGCCAGGCCCGCCGGCTCGTTGCTCACCGGGCCGCCGTGGCCGTGCCCGGCGGAGGCGGCGGTGTCCGTGCCGGCGGCGGTCGCGGCGTCCCCGCCGGTGAGGGTGAGCACCGGGGCGGGGCTCGCCGGCTCCTCCTGGCCGTCGACCGTCGGCTCGATCCAGGCCGACTCCGTGCCGTCGCTGTAGGTCTGCACGGCCGGGTAGGACAGCGTGGCGGCGTCCGGGAACGGCCCGCCGGACAGCGAGAACTCCTGGAACTGGCCGGGCGCGATGCCGCCGCCGGCGTCGGCGCGGAACTCCACGACCGATACGTAGGTGCTGATCTGCTGGCCGTGCACCTCCACCGGCTCGGCGAGCTGCGCCGACGTCGTCGTGACCGTCCAGCCGGGCACCGGCTGCGCGCGCAGCGAGGCCATGGCCGCGTCCTCCGGGACGGAGATGCGCAGCGCCACGGTGCTCGCGGTGTCGCTCTCGTTGGGCACCCGGAAGGTGAGCTTCCCGTAGCCGCCGGCCGCGGCGTCGGCCGAGGACACCGTCACGTGCGCCGACGCGCCGGCGGCTCCCGCGACGGAGGCGACCAGGGCGGCCAGCAGCGCGGCGAGCACGACGCCGGCGCGGGCTACCGACCGCAGGGAGGTGGGGGGCACGGTTCTCCTTCTGTCGTCCCGCTCGCGCGGGCTCAGCGCACCGGGAAGTCGGTGCTGGCGGTGGTGGCGGTGAACTCGTCGAGCCGGACGCTCACGGCGACCGTCCACGTGCCGGCGCCCGGGATCGACATCCCGTCGGCCACCCAGTGGCCGGGGCCGGCCGGCTCGAGGTCCACGTCGAGGGGGCCGATCTCCTGCTCGGGCTCGGTGAGCGTCACGCGGAGGTCGGCGGGCTGGGCGAGCTGCCCGTCGTCGTCGAAGAGGTAGAGGTGCAGCGTGTTGGCCCCCGGACGGGCCGGGTCGACCGACACCTGGACGCTGCCGGACTCCCCCGCCGCCGACTGCAGGGGCAGGGTGACGTCGACCGGCTGGGCCACCGAGGCGCGCGCCGGCGGGGTGCCCACGAGCACCGCCGACAGCACCAGCACCGCCGCGGCGACGGCCGCCTCCACGAGCACCGAGCGGCGCAGCGGGCCGACGTCCTCCACCGCGCCGCGGGCCTGCACGGCCGCGCGGGCGCGGGCCGCGGTCTCGACGGGGCCGTCGGGGTCGCCCGCGGCGAACGCGTGCGCGGTGACCCGGCGCCGGGAGCCCGGCCGCGGCCGGGAGACGCCGAGGTGCTGCTGCACCCAGACGCGGGAGACGCCGGCGGCGGCCAGCAGGAGCAGGACCAGCGCCAGCTTGCCCAGCAGCAGCCAGCCGTACGTCGTGGACACCAGGGCGGCCGGGGAGCCGACCTCGCGCACCGACTGGACGACGCCGGTGACCACCAGCGCCGCCACCGACCCGGACGCGATCCGCGACCACCGCGGCAGCGCGCCGGCCAGCTCGCCAGCCTCCGCGCCGGGCCGCACCAGCCCGGCGAGCAGCGCGGCCAGGCCGCCCAGCCACAGCGCCATCGCGGCGACGTGCACGGCGGTGACCGCGGTGGCGAACACCGGCACGGGCCCCGCGACCGGGTGCCCGACCGCCGCGGTGGTGAGCACCACCCCGGCGCCGATGACGGCGAGGCCGGCCTGCTCCTGCGCCGAGGGCTGCGCGCCGCGCCGCCACAGCGGCACGAGCAGGCCGAGCAGCACCAGGGCGAGCGCGGCCCGGCCGAGCGTGGTGAGCCCGAAGGACGACGACGCCGTCGTGGACACCAGCGCGGGGTCGAGCAGGGAGCCGAGCCCGGCGCCGGCGGCGTAGGGGCCCTGCAGCAGGAAGGTGAGGACGGCGGCGCCGGCGGCCGTGCCCAGGCCGGCGGTGGTGATCCGCCGCATGCGGGCCGAGGCCCAGCCCGCCGGCCAGCACAGGACGAGGAAGGCCGGGACGCCGAGGCCCGCGGCCAGCCCGGCGAACCCGAGCGAGCGGGCGGCGGGGAGGGCGGCGGTCACGAGCGGGTCGACGTCGGCGTCGTCGGCCACGGCGCCCGCGTCGGCGAGCTCGCCGTCGCCGACGACGAACGCGAAGGCGCCGCTGATCGGGTGCGAGTCGGCCGAGACGATCCGGTAGGTGACGACGTAGCTGGCGTCGGGCAGGTCGTCGCGCAGCGGCACGGTGACGGTGCCGCCGTCCACCTCGGCCGCGCCGGTGTCGACCCGTTCCCCGCCGTCGCCGAGGACGCGCGCGTAGCCCGCGCCGAGGGAGACGCCCTCGCTGAAGGTCAGCGTGACCTGGCCGGGTACCTCGTCGAGGCGGGCGCCCTCCCCCGGGTCGGTGGACACGAGCTCGGCGTGCGCGGCGGCGGGCCCGGCGGTGGCCACGCCGAGGGACAGCCAGCCGGCGAGCAGGACGAGCAGCAGCAGGACCGGGCGCGCCGGCCGGGCAAGGGTGCTCACGCGGTCACCCGCTCGCGGGCGACGAGGGCCGCGGCGCGGCGCGGACGGCCGCGCCAGGCGACCACCGCGATGAGGACCACACCGGCGAGCAGCAGCAGGTGCGCGGCCGCCCGGTCGGCGTGCACGTGCCCGGCCTTCAGGTCGCGCACGGTGGCCACCGCGAGCAGCACGGTGAACGTGGCGAGGAAGGGCAGGGCGCCGGCGGCCAGCCGCGGGACGGCGGCGACGGCGACGAAGGCCGCGGCGACGGCGAGGTTCCAGGCGCCGGTCTCGTGCGCCACGTGCACCGGGGCGCTCATCGCGGCGGTGCCGGCGGTCAGCGACGGCCAGGCCAGGCCGGCCTGCGCGACGCCGACGGCCAGCAGCGCCAGGCGCAGCGCCGACGCGAGCAGCCGGGCCCGGGCCGCCGCGGCGGTGCCGGGGAGCTCGCGGGGCAGCGCACCGAGGACGGCCGCGGTGAGGTCGGGCACCGGCGGTGCGGGGGCCAGCCGGGCGCGCCGGGTGACCGCGCCCGCGGCCTCGGCCCAGGCCGTGCAGCCGGGGCAGCCGTCGAGGTGGCGGTCCAGGTCGGCGGCGGGCATGCCGAGCGGCTCGCCGTCGAGTCGCGCGGAGAGCGCCTCGCGGAACGGTGCACACTGCATGTGTCAGATAGTCGTCGCAAGGGGTCCGTCCGGTTCCCGGTGAGACGGGGATCGCAGCCGGAGGGGTGCAGTGGACGAGCTCGCGCGGGTCGCCGCGGCCGCCGTCGACGGCGACCCGCTCGCGGCGGCGACCCTCGTGCGGTCCACCCAGTCCGACGTGTGGCGGTTGTGCGCGGCGCTCGGTGACCGGGACTCCGCCGACGACCTGACGCAGGAGACCTACGCGCGGGCGTTCGCCTCGCTGCACCGCTTCGAGGGCCGCTCGTCGCTGCGCACCTGGCTGCTGTCGATCGCCCGCCGGGTGTGCGCCGACGCCGTCCGCTCGCGCCGCCGTCGCCGTCTGACGCTGGTCCGTGACGACGCCGATCTCGAGGCGCTGGGCCCCGCCGACGGCGCCGACCGGGTGGGCGAGGGCGCCGCCGTCACCGACCTGCTGGGCCGGCTCGACGCCGACCGGCGCGAGGCGTTCGTGCTCACCCAGCTGCTCGGGCTGTCCTACGCCGAGGCCGGCGAGGTGGCCGGCTGCCCGGTCGGCACCATCCGCTCCCGGGTCGCCCGCGCCCGCGGGGACCTGCTGGCGGCCCTCGGGGACGACACGGAGGCCAACGCGCTCTGAACGGCCGGTGAACGGGTATCTAGGCTGCCCGACGGCCGTACGACCGCTCCCGCGTCGGCGACCTCCCCCACCGCCGACCCGGAGCTCCCTCGTGCCCTTCAGCCTGACCCCCAAGGACAACGCCTTCTACGGCCTGTTCACGGCCTCCGCGCAGAACCTGGTCGAGGCGACCACCGTGCTCGGGGAGTTCATCCACGACAACCGGCGCCGGACCGAGCTCGCGGACCGGCTGCGCGAGCTCGAACACGTCGGCGACCAGTCGACCCACGCCGTCTTCCGCCAGCTCAACTCCAGCTTCGTCACGCCGTTCGACCGCGAGGACATCTACAGCCTCGCCAGCCACCTCGACGACGTCATGGACTTCGTCGAGGCCGCCGCCGACCTCGTCGTCCTCACCCGGCTGGGCACCCTGCCGCCGGAGATGAGCCAGCAGACGGCGCTGCTCCAGCGGGCCGCCGAGACCACCGCCGAGGCGATGCCGCGGCTGCGCACCATGCGGGACCTCCCGGACTACTGGATCGAGGTCAACCGCATCGAGAACGAGGCCGACAAGCTCTACCGCCGGCTGCTCTCCCGCCTCTACAGCGGCGAATTCGAGGCCCTCGAGGTGCTGCGCCTCAAGGAGGTCGCCGACCAGCTCGAGGAGGCCGCCGACGCCTTCGAGAAGGTCGCCAACGTCGTCGAGTCCATCGCCGTCAAGGAGTCCTGACCGCCGATGGACGCGGCCTTCGTCGCCCTGGTCGTCATCGTCGCGGTGGCCCTGGCCTTCGACTACACCAACGGCTTCCACGACGCCGCCAACGCGATCGCCGTCGCCGTCTCCACCAAGGCGCTCACCCCGCGGGTGGCCCTCGCCCTCGCGGCGGTGATGAACCTCGTCGGCGCGCTGCTGTCGACCGAGGTGGCCAAGACCGTGGGCGCCGGGATCATCGAGCCGCCGTCGGGCACCGAGGGACTGGAGATCGTCTTCGCCGCCCTGGTGGGGGCGATCGTGTGGAACCTCGTCACCTGGTACTTCGGGCTGCCGTCGTCGTCGTCGCACGCGCTGATCGGTGGCCTGGTCGGTGCGGCGCTGGCCGCGGTGCACGACGTCCAGTGGCTGGGCGTGCTCGACAAGGTGGTCGTCCCCATGGTCGTGTCGCCGCTGGTCGGCTTCGGCCTGGGCTACCTGTTCATGCTGCTGATCCTGTGGACGTTCCGGCGGGCCAACGTCAGCCGCGCCAACCGCGGCTTCCGCTACGCCCAGATCGTCAGCTCGGCCACGATGGCGCTCGGCCACGGCCTGCAGGACGCGCAGAAGACGATGGGCATCATCACGCTGGCGCTGTTCACCGCCGGGGAGATCGACTCCTTCGAGGTGCCCTTCTGGGTGGTGCTGGCCGCGGCGGGCGCGATCAGCGCCGGCACCTACGCCGGCGGGTTCCGGATCATGCGGACGCTGGGCCGGCGGATCATCCAGCTCACCCCGGCCGGTGGCTTCGCCGCCCAGACCGTCGCCTCGGGCGTCATGGTCACCACGGCGACGGTCTTCGCCGTGCCCGTCTCGACGACGCACATCACGACGACGTCGATCATGGGCGTCGGGTCGACCCGCCGGCTGTCGGCCGTCCGCTGGGGCGTGGCCGGCAACATCGTCGTCGCCTGGGTGGTGACGCTGCCCGCGGCGGGAGCGGTCGCGGCGCTCGCGTACCTGGTCACCGACCTCGTCGTCGGCTGAGCGGAGGAACCCCGGCCCGCGGTCGGCGATAGTCGATCGATCTGGTAGACATAGACCCCGTGGCGGCGACGGCGGTGCTCCTGGTGGGGCGGATCCACGTCGACCTGCTGCGTGTGTGCACCGCCGCCTGTCCGGTCTGACGAGTCCCGGCGCCTCCCCGGCGCACTCCTCCCCGCTCGTCCCTGCCGAGAGCTGCGCCGACGCGCGCCCGGCACCTCCTGACCGGAGCCCTCCCCCGTGAAGACCCTGATCCTGCTCGCCCTCGCCGGCCTGGGCGCCCAGCTCGTCGACGGCAGCCTCGGCATGGCCTACGGCGTCACCTCGACGACGCTGCTGCTGGCCATCGGCACCAACCCGGCCGCCGCGTCGGCCACCATCCACCTCGCCGAGATCGGCACGACGCTCGCGTCGGGCCTGTCCCACTGGAAGTTCGGCAACGTCGACTGGAGGGTCGTCGCCAAGGTCGGCGTCCCCGGCGCGGTCGGCGCGTTCGCCGGCGCCACCGTGCTGTCCAACCTCTCCACCGAGGTCGCGGCCCCGGTGATGTCGCTGATCCTGCTCGGGCTCGGCATCTACCTGCTCGTGCGCTTCACGCTGCGCGGCATCGACCGGCGCAACCTCGGCAAGCCGGTGCGCAAGCGCTTCCTCGGCCCGCTGGGCCTGGTCGCCGGCTTCGTCGACGCCACCGGCGGTGGCGGCTGGGGCCCGGTCGGCACCCCGGCGCTGCTGGCCAGCGGCCGCATGGAGCCGCGCAAGGTCATCGGCTCGATCGACACCTCCGAGTTCCTCGTGGCGCTGGCGGCCAGCCTCGGCTTCCTCCTCGCGCTCGGCTCGCAGGGCATCGACTTCGCCTGGGTCGCGGCGCTGCTGCTCGGCGGGCTGGTGGCCGCCCCGCTCGCCGCGTGGCTGGTCCGCCACGTGCCGCCGCGGCTGCTCGGCTCGCTGGTCGGCGGGATCATCGTGCTGACCAACAGCCGCACCCTGCTGCGCAGCGACTGGATCGACGCCTCCGACCCGGTCCGGTACGCGGTCTACGCGGTCATCTACGCCGTCTGGGCCGCCGCCGTCGCCCACTCCTACCGCCAGTACCGCAAGGACCGGGCGCAGGAGTCGGCCGACGCCCTCGCCGCCGAGGCCGCCCGCCTGGCCGAGGACCTGCACTCCCCGGACGCGGCCGACGCCGCGGACCTCGAGCGCAGCCTGCGCGCCGGCCGCCCCGCCGACCCGCGCGACTAACGAAGGACCTCCCTGCCCCCCACCGCTCGCGAGCTCGCGGCGGGCCCCTGCAGGGAGGCCGCACCCACAGCTCACCTGAGGCCCCGTCCGGCACCGCCGGGCGGGGCCTCCTCGCGTCTCAGCGGCCGGCCAGCAGGGTCTCCTCCAGCTCGGCGGGCAGCCCCGGCTCGGGCAGGCCGGGCCGCCTCGGCTGCCGCGGCGGGTCGCCCCGGAGCCAGGCCCAGGTGTCGGCGACCGTCTCCCCCACCGGCCGGACCGGCAGCCCCAACTCCCGCGCCCGGGTGGTGTCGACGTCCCACGCCGTCGCCGCCGTCTCCCGGGGCAGCCAGAACGGCAGGTGCAGCCAGGGCTCCACGCCGGCGGCCAGCAGGTCCCCCTCCGGCACCGGCACGAGCTCGGCGTCGCCTCCGGTGACCTCCCGGCAGGTCTCCAGCAGCCCGCCCAGGGTCGTCATCCCGGCCGGGCCGGTGGCGTTCACCGGGCCCGCGGCGCCGTCCTCGGCCATCGCGACCAGCCAGCCGGCGAGGTCGCGGGCGTCGACCAGGGCGATCGGCTGCTCCAGCGCGTCGGGGACGACGACCCGGCCACCCCGGGCGATGCGCTCGAGCCACCAGGGCAGCCGGCGCACGTTGTCGTGGCTGCCGAGGACCAGCCCCGCCCGCGCGGTGAGGAACCGCCCGGGCAGCGCGGCGCCCAGCACCCGCTCGGCGTGCGCCTTGTTCGGCCCGTAGTCGTCGTCGGGGGTGTCCCACACCGGGTCGTCCTCGCCGCGGACCGGGCCCGGTGGCCAGCCGGAGTAGGCGTTGAGGCTGCTGGTGAAGGCGTAGCCGCGCACCCCGGCCAGGGCGGCCGCGGCGTTGTCGGCGGCCGGGCGGGTCTGGCAGGAGGTGTCGACGACGAGCTCGGGCGCCCAGCCGTCCAGCGCGCGCGGCAGGGCCGCGGGGTCGTCGCGGTCGCCGTGCAGCGCACGGACGCCCTTGGGGGGCGCGCCGCTGACGCCGCGGGTGAAGGTGGCCACCTCGTGGCCGCGGGCGAGCGCGGCGGTCACCACGTGCCGGCCGAGGAAGCGGGTGCCGCCGAGGACGAGGAGTCGCATGCCCCGCAGCCCAGCCGAGCGGCTCCCCCGTCGTCCAGCCGGTTCGCGGACGGCGCAACGTAGCGTGCGCGGAGCGCGCGCCCCCTCAGCCGGCCCGCGACACCTGCCCGGCCGGGGACACCTGGACGGCCCGGGACACCCGGACGGCGGGCACCTGGGGCAGCGGCTGGGAGCGGGCGGCGGCGAGCACCATCTGCGGCGAGCGCGGCAGGCCGCGGCGGGTGCACAGCCGCAGCGCCCGCACGCCGGTGATGACGTCGGTCTCCGGCGGGACGACGAGCAGGTCGGCGCGGCGGTTGCCACCGGCCCAGCTCAGGCACACCACGCCCGGGTCCATGCTGCGGAACCCGCCGGTGCGCACCACCCGGCCGTCGACGACGACCTTGCGCGGTGCGGGCTGCCAGCCGTCGAGGGGGTGGGTGAAGCGCTCGATGCGCACGCCGCGCCGGTCGAGGGCGGCCACCAGCTCCGGCACCTCGACGGCGAGGTCGCGGCTGCGCGGGTACCACGCGCCGTCGAAGGTGTTCTCGCCCGACCCGGCGTCCGCGCGCAGGCTCACCCGGACGTCGATGCCGCCGCGGAAGCCCTCCGGTCCCCACACCGCCTGGGTCATCTGCTGTCCCCGCCTCCCGCTCGTCCCGCGGTGGGCCCGCGTCCGGGCCCACCGCAGCGACCGTAGGTCGGCGCGGTGGGGCGGCCCGGCGAGGCGGCGACCGGCCTGTCGAGCCCGTACGGCCCGCCGTCACGGGAGGTCACGATCCGGTCACGGGCATCCGGGAGGCCGCCGTCCGGCGAAGATGCGGCAGGGAACCGTCCCCGGGGAGGCCGCATGACCCGTGAGTCCGTCTTCGACGGCGTCCTCGAGCCCCTGCCGTGGGGGCGGAACGTCTACCTGGTCATCCGCGTCCCGGCCGCGCTGGAGGAGGCGGCCCGGGCGGAGCGGACCCGGCGGGTCGAGGGCCGCGTCGACGACGTCGAGGTCAACCTGGGGCTGAACCGGGCCGAGCCGGCCGTGCTGGCCGACGCCTTCGTCTACGTCGGCCCGGGGCTGCGCCGCCGGCTGGGGCTCGCCCCCGGGGACGCGGCGGCGTGCCGGCTGCGCCCGGCCGACCCCGACACCGTCCTGGTCCCCGACGACGTGCGGGCGGCGCTGGCGGACGGCGGCCGCCTGCCCGCGTTCGAGCGGCTGACGCCCGGCCGGCGGAGGCAGCTACTCACGCCGGTGGAGAACGCGGCCCGAGAGGCCACCCGGGCGCAGCGGATCGCCGCCCTGCTGCGGGAGCTGGCGGCCGGGTAGCGCGAGAGCCCCCGCCCGGCGGACCGGACGGGGGCTCTCGGCGGCCTGGCTCAGGCCTTGGGCTTGCGGTTCTTCGCCTTGCCGCGCTCGGTCTGGTCGAGGACGACCTTGCGCACGCGGACGGCGGCCGGGGTGACCTCGACGCACTCGTCCTCGGCACAGAACTCCAGCGCCTGCTCGAGGTTGAGGATCCGCGGCGGCACCAGGCGCTCGAGCTCCTCCGCGGTCGAGGACCGCATGTTGGTGAGCTTCTTCTCCTTGGTGATGTTGACGTCCATGTCGTCGGGCCGGGAGTTCTCGCCGACGATCATGCCCTCGTACACCTCGGTGCCCGGGGCGACCATCATCGAGCCGCGCTCCTGCAGCGAGAACATGGCGTACGACGTCGCCACGCCCTGCCGGTCGGCCACCAGCGAGCCGGTGGGACGGGCGCGCATCTCGCCCATCCACGGCTCGTAGCCCTCGAGGTTGTGGTTGAGGACGCCGGTGCCGCGGGTCTCGGTGAGGAACTCGGTGCGGAAGCCGATCAGGCCGCGCGAGGGGACGACGTACTCCATCCGCGCCCAGCCGGTGTCGTGGTGCACCAGGTTCTCCATGCGGCCCTTGCGGGCGGCCAGCGCCTGGGTCAGCGTGCCGACGTACTCGCCGGGGGTGTCGATGGTGACCCGCTCGACCGGCTCGTGCAGCGAGCCGTCGATGGTCTTGGTGACCACCTGCGGGCGACCGACGGTGAGCTCGAACTCCTCGCGGCGCAGCTGCTCGACGAGGATGGCCAGCGCGAGCTCGCCGCGGCCCTGCATCTCCCAGGTGTCCGGGCGCTCGGTGGGCAGCATGCGCACCGACACGTTGCCGACCAGCTCCTGGTCGAGGCGGTTCTTGATGAGCCGGGCGGTGAGCTTCTTGCCCGAGCGGCCGGAGATCGGCGAGGTGTTGATGCCGATGGTGATCGAGATCGACGGCTCGTCGACGGTCAGCGGCGGCAGCGGGCGCGGGTCGTTGGGGTCGGCGAGGGTGTCGCCGATCATGATGTCCTCGATGCCGGCGATGGCGACGAGGTCACCGGGGCCCGCGCTGTCGGCCGGGGTGCGGGTGAGGCCCTCGGTCACGAGCAGCTCGGTGATCTTGACCCGCTGGATGGTGCCGTCGGTCTTGCACCAGGCCACATGCTGGCCGTTCTTCATCGTGCCGGAGTGGATGCGCAGCAGCGCCAGCCGGCCGAGGTAGGGCGAGGCGTCGAGGTTGGTGACCTGCGCGCGCAGGGGCTCCTCGGCGTCGTAGGTCGGCGCCGGGATGGTGTCGAGCAGCGTCTTCACCAGCGGGCCCAGGTCCGGGCTGTCGGGGCTGGTCCCGTCGGCGGGCCGGGTGAGGGAGGCCTGCCCGGTCTTGCCGTTGCTGTAGACGATCGGGAACTCGAGGGCGTCGGTGTCGAGGCCGTTGTCCTCGAGCAGCTCCATGAACAGCTCGTAGGTCTCGTCGACGACCTCGGCGATGCGCGCGTCGGAGCGGTCGGTCTTGTTGACCACGAGGATGACCGGCATCTTCTTGCCGAGCGCCTTGCGGAGCACGAAGCGGGTCTGCGGCAGCGGGCCCTCGGAGGAGTCCACGAGCAGCACGACGCCGTCGACCATCGACAGGCCGCGCTCGACCTCGCCGCCGAAGTCGGCGTGGCCGGGGGTGTCGACGATGTTCACCGTCACCGGGTTGCCGTCCTCGTCGGCCAGCCGGATGGCGGTGTTCTTGGCGAGGATGGTGATGCCGCGCTCACGCTCGAGGTCCATCGAGTCCATGACGCGGTCCTGCGTGGAGTCGTTGTCCGTCCCCTCGCCCTTGGCGCGCCCGAGGGCGCCCGCCTGGCGGAGGAGGGCGTCGACCAGGGTGGTCTTGCCGTGGTCGACGTGGGCGATGATCGCCACGTTGCGCAGGTCGTCGCGGGTGGGCATGCGGAAGGGCACCTCAGGGGGAGTCAGGGGGATCCCGCGGCGGCGGCGCACGCGGTACCACGAACAACGGCCGCCGGCCCGGCGACCTTCCCAGCTTAGGCGCTGCGCGCGCCGGCCCTCCCCCGCTACGGGCGGTCGGCCACCGCGTACGTCACCCCGGCGGCGGCGATCGTGACCAGACTCACGGCCTCAGACCCGGGTGAGCCGCTCCTGCAGTCCTCGGTGCATCCGGTCCACTGCCGCCAGCCGCAGACGCTGATGCCGGACGGCGACGCCGCCGACGAGCAGGAGGGCGAGCGCGAGGACCCACCCCCATCCGCCCGGACCGTCCCGGAGAGGTGTCACGACGGCGACCAGCAGCGCCCCGAGGACCGAGATCGCCAGCGCGCCCGTCCCGTTGCTCCGGAGACGTCGCCGCTCGGCCTCCAGCCGTCCCCACCACTCCCGGTCGGATCCCGCGGGGAGGACCCCCGACGCCACGACCCGCGCCACCTCCGCGCGCTCGCGTCCTCTCACGGTGAACCGGTACTGCGCGGCCATCGCCAGGCCGAAGACGGCGGCGAAGGCGGTTCCCGTCACAGCGGCCCTGCCCCAGCTCCACACCTCGTCGAAGGCGAGCACGTCGAGGCTCTGCATCGCCGTCGCGTAGAAGGTCCCGCCGAGCAGGGTCGGCACGAGCACGTCGGACGGCCATCCCCGGACGGCTCGGGTCGTCATGCCCGCAGTGTGCCGGGCCGCGGCCTCCGCGCGCCGACGGACACCCGGGTCAGCGCAGCGATGCGCCGGGGACCTCCCGATCGGCCACGACGAAGGTCACGCCGGCCGCGACCACGGTCACGAGCCCGACGGCCAGCCAGGCCGGCAGGCCCACGCCGAGCGCGAGCACGTGCGCCAGGACGAAGGCCCCGACGTAGAGCGCGCCGAGGCCCAGCGCCACCGCCCAGCCGCGCCGCTGGAGCCACAGCCACCCCGCTGCCAGGCCGCCGGCCAGGAACACCGCGCCGCCGAGCGCCCGGATCCCGGTGCCCTGCGCGACGCCGAAGCCGGCCGCGAGTCCCACGGCGACGAGGGCGGCGGAGGACAGCCGGGTGCGGGCGCGGGAGAGCACGGACGTCGTCATGTGCCCAGTGTCCCCGCACCGCCGGTCACGGCGCCGCGCCCTCCACCGCCGCGCGGACGCCGTCGGCGGTGAGCTCCTCGGCGGGTAACGGCTCGCCGTCGACGAGCACGGTGGGCGTGCCGGTCACCCCGGCGCGGCTGGCGGCGTCGGTGACCTGCTCGGTCCAGTCGGCGAAGCGCAGGTCGCGGATGCCCCGCTCGACCTCCGCCCCGGTGGCCCCGGCCTGCGCGGCCAGCTCGACCAGCCGGTCGTCGTCGAGCCCTGGCCCGCCCTCGGCGGGTTGCTCGGCGAACAGCGCGTCGTGGAAGCGCAGCCAGGCCTCGACGCCGGCCGCGTCGACGACGACGCCGGCGGCGTTGAGCGCGCGGGTGGAGTAGTCGTCGGTGGAGGCACGGTCGAGGAAGGCGATCGTGCGGTAGCGCACCTGGACCGCGCCGTCGGCGGCCAGCTGCTCGAGGGTGTCGCCGGCCGCGGCCTCGAAGCGGGCGCAGTAGGGACACAGGGGGTCCTCGTAGACGTCCACGGTCACCGGGGCGTCGTCCGGGCCGAGGGCGACGACCGTGCCGCCGTCGGCGGTGCCGGCCGGGACGGCGGCGGCCGGGGACGTCTGCGTGCGCTGGGTCTGCACGACCACCACCACGACGACGGCGACCAGGACGAGCACCGCCGCGACGACCCCGCCGACGACGGTGCGCCGGCGCCGGAGCGCGGCCGCCCGCGCCGCCGCCTCCGCGGCCCGCCGTTCCGCGATGCGCCGCCGCGCCGAGGTGCGCCGGGGATCAGACACGGGCGGGCTCCCGGACGCCGGCCGCCGGGCCACCGAGGGCCAGCCGCGACCGCGGCCACCGGGCGAGGGCGACCGCCACGAGCAGCAGCGCGACGTCGCGGGCCACCTCGGCCGGGTAGCCGGTCTCCCCCGCGGCCACCTCCCCGCCGCCACCGAAGCAACCGCAGTCGATCTGCAGGCCCCGCGCCCAGGCGGAGGCCACCGCGGCGGTGAACACCGCCATCAGCACGGCGGCGGCCAGCGCGGCCGTCCGCAGGAACACCCCGGCCAGCAGCGCGAGGCCGACGGCGACCTCGACCACCGGCAGCCCGAAGGCCACCGGCCCGACGAGCCCCTCGGGCAGCAGCCGGTAGGCGCGGACGGCCCGCACCGCCTCGGCCGGGTCGGGCAGCTTGAGGGCGCCGGCGACGACGAGCACGCCGCCGAGCAGGAGGCGGGCGGCGGTCGACAGCCACGGCTGGGCTCTGCGGACGCTCTGCACGACTCCCTGGTCGTCCCCGGGACGCTCCTGGTTCCCGGGACGCGCTCCCGGGACGCGCGAGGGCCCCGGACGCGGGGTGCGTCCGGGGCCCCTCGGTCGGGTCCGCCGCGGGTGCGGCGTCCGGGGATCAGGCGGTGCGGAGCACGGCCTCGATCTCGAGCTCGACCTCGATCTTGTCGCCGACGACGACGCCGCCGCCGTCCATCGGCATGTCGATGTCGACGCCGTAGGCCTTGCGGGAGATGGAGGTCTTGGCGCTGAAGCCGGCGCGCGTGCCGCCGTAGGCGTCGGGGCCGAAGCCGTTGACCTCGAGGGCCAGGGTGACGGACTTGGTGATGCCCTTGATGGTCAGGTCGCCCTGGACGGTCCAGTCCTCACCGTCGGCGACGACGCCGGTGGAGCGGAAGGTCATGACGGTGTGGTTGCCGACGTCGAAGAAGTCCGCGGAGCGGATGTGCGCGTCGCGCTGCTCCTGGCGGGTGTCGATCGAGTCCATGTCGATCGTGGCGTTCACGGTGGACTGCGCCGGGTCCTCGGCGGTGACGATCTCGCCGGAGAACTGGGTGAAGTAGCCGCGGACCTTGCTCACCATCATGTGGCGGACCGAGAAGCCGACGGTGGAGTGGCTGGCGTCGATGTCCCAGGTGCCGGCGACGTAGCCGGGGATCTGGACGGCGGTGGTGCTGGTCATTGCTGGCTCCCAGGTGGTTGAGCGTTGTACTTCCGTGCCGCCAGTAGCGTAGTTGAGCGCTTGACTATTCCGCCAGTACCCTGAGGGCATGACGACGCAGGTGTCCCCTCCCGGCGAGGGAGACGTCGAGCACCCCGCGGGCGGGACGCGCTGGCTCGACGCCGAGGAGCAGCGCGCCTGGCGGGCGTGGCTCTACAGCACGCAGCTGCTCAACGACCGGCTCGAGCGCGAGCTCATGCGCGCCACCGGCATCCCGACCGCCTACTACGAGATCCTCGTGCAGCTGTCGGAGACGCCCAGCCGGCAGATGCGCATGAGCGAGCTGGCCGACCGCTGCCTGTCCTCCCGCAGCCGCCTCTCGCACGCGGTGTCGCGGCTCGAGGAGCGCGGCTGGGTGCGCCGCCAGGAGTGCGCCGAGGACGGCCGCGGCCTGCTCGCCGTCCTCACCGACGAGGGCTTCGCCGCCCTGGAGGCGGCCGCGCCGGTGCACGTCGAGGGCGTGCGCACCCACCTGTTCGACCAGCTCACCCCGGAGCAGGTCGCGGCGATGCGCGACCTCGGCGAGACGCTGCTGCGCCACCTCGACCCCTCGCGCTGAGGGTCCGCCCGCGGCACGACACGGGGTCCTCCCGCGGGTGGACGACGGGACGCCCGGCGCTGCCTAGGGTCGGTCCCGACATGGACGGACCCCTGCTCGAGCACGCCCTCGACCGGCTGCGCGCCCGCCCCTTCGAGGTCGACGTCGCCCTGGCCTGCCTGGTCGGGCTCGTCACCGTCGTCGCGCCGGCCTCCTCCTACTACGCGTCCGAGGGCATCGCCTTCGTCCTCGGCGTCGCGCTGGTGGCCCCGCTCGCCTGGCGGCGGCGGGCCCCGGTGCAGGCCGCGGCGGTCGTCACCGTCGCGGGCCTCGCGGAGCTGGTGCTCGGCACCGACTTCCTCGCGGCCAACGTCTCGGCGCTGCTGATGGTCTACGCCCTGGCCGCGTACGCCGAGCGCTGGGCCTCGCGGGCGGGGCTGGCGCTGGGGTTGTTCGGCGCGGTCCTGGCCTCGCTGCGCTGGTACTCGGCGAACTCCAGCGACGCGCTGCTCGTCACGGCGAGCGCGATCGGCGTCTCCGTCGTCGCGGCGTGGGCGCTGGGCCGCGTGCGCCGCTCGCGGCTCGGCGAGGTCGCCGGCCTGGCCGAGCGGGCGCGCCTGCTGGAGGTCGAGCGCGAGCAGGAGATGCGGCTGGCCGCCACCGCCGAGCGCGCCCGGATCGCCCGGGAGATGCACGACGTCGTCGCGCACTCCCTGTCGGTCGTGATCGCGCAGGCCGACGGCGGCCGCTACGCCGGGCGCACCGACCCGGAGGCCGCCACCGGCGCGCTGGAGGCCATCGCCGCCACCGGCCGGCAGGCGCTCACCGACATGCGGGCGCTGCTCGGGGTGCTGCGCGAGGGCCCGGGCGAGGAGTACGCGCCGCAGCCCGACGTCGCGGCCGTCCCCGCGCTCGTCGAGGACGTGCGGGCCAGCGGCCTGGACGTCGACCTGCTGGTCGAGGGCGAGCCGCGCCCCATGGCCGCCGGTCCGCAGCTGGCGGCCTACCGGATCGTGCAGGAGTCGCTGACCAACGTGCTCAAGCACGCCGGCCCCAACGGCCGGGCGTGGGTGCGGCTGCACTGGCGGCCGGACTCCCTCGAGCTGTCGGTGCTCGACGACGGGCGGGGCGCGGCCGCCGCCGTGGCGGAGAGCGACGGACGGGGCCAGGGGCTGCGCGGGATGCACGAGCGCGCGCAGCTGCACCGCGGCCGCATGGAGGCCGGCCCGCGGGCCGGCGGCGGGTGGCGCGTGCACGCCGTCCTGCCCCTGGGAGGTGCGCGGTGACGATCCGGGTGGCCCTGGTCGACGACCAGCAGATGGTGCGGGCCGGGTTCCGCATGGTGATCGACTCCCAGCCCGACCTCACCGTCGTCGGCGAGGCCGGCGACGGCGCCGCCGCGGTGGCGATGCTGCGCTCGACGCCGGCCGACGTCGTCCTGATGGACGTGCGCATGCCCGGCACCGACGGCATCGAGGCGACCCGCCAGGTGACCGCGCTGCCCGACCCGCCGCGGGTGGTCGTGCTGACCACCTTCGACCTCGACGAGTACGTGGTCGCGGCGATCGGCGCCGGCGCCAGCGGGTTCCTGCTCAAGGACGCCCCGCCCGAGGAGATGCTCGCCGCGGTGCGCACCGTGCACGCCGGTGACTCGGTGATCGCCGCCAGTTCCACCCGGCGGCTGCTGCAGCACGTGGCGCCGATGCTGCGCGGTTCGGCGGCGGCCCCGGCCGGCGGCGGGGGCGCGGAGCTCGGCGAGCTCACCCCCCGCGAGCGCGAGGTGCTCGTGCAGATGGCCCTGGGCGCCACGAACACCGAGATCGCCGGGCGGCTGTTCGTCAGCGAGGCGACGGTGAAGACCCACGTCGGCCGGGTGCTGGCGAAGACCGGCTCGCGCGACCGCGTGCAGGCCGTCGTCCTCGCCTACCGGACCGGCCTGGTCTCCCCCGCCGACCTGCTCCGCGACGCCTGACCGCTACGGGCACGGGGGCTCGCGCGGGCCGTCCACCGGGCAGACGACCAAGCCCACCTCCTGCTCCGGTGCGGCGGGCCGGTCGTCGGGGAGCGCCGGCGCGTAGAGCCCGATCCCGGCGGCCGTGCCGAGCGCGGCCAGGCCGCCGAACACCGCCGCGACCACCCGCCGCCGCCCGCGCAGGGCCAGCAGCGCCCCGGCCACGGGCAGCACGGCGGCCGGCGCCGTCGCCTGGAGAGCCGCACCCTGCGCGCGACCCCGCCAGACGTCCGCTGCCGGTATCGCCTCGTCCTGCCAGGCGGCCGCGGGTCGAACCGGATCGACCCCAGGGCGTCGAGGAGGGACACCGGCACCACGAGCGCCCAGAGCACCCCCACCGCGGCCAGCACGAGGACCGGCCCGGGTGTCGCCCTCACCCGTCGCCGGTCCGTCCCCGTCACGCGTCCTCCCCGTGTCCGACCGGAGGATGACAGGCCCTCCGCCCGCGGGCGCAGCGGCGCGGCCGCGGGAACCGGTCCCCGCTCCGACGCGGGAGGACGCCGCCGGGCGCGAGGGTCGTCAGCGTCCCGAGAAGCGATCCGCGGAGGTCAGCAGTGTCCGTCCCCGTCATGACCGTCCCCGGCGAGCCGCCGGCGCCGGTGTCGTCCGCCGCCGTCCGCGCCACCGGCCTGACCAAGGTCTACGGCTCCGGTGAGACGGCGGTGCACGCGCTGGCCGGCGTCGACGTCACCTTCGAGCGCGGCGGCTTCACCGCGATCATGGGCCCGTCCGGTTCCGGCAAGTCGACGCTGATGCACTGCCTCGCGGGTCTCGACGCCGCCACCTCCGGGCAGGTGTGGCTGGGTGGCACCGAGCTCACCCGGCTGCGCGACGACCAGCTGACCCGCCTGCGCCGCGAGCGCATCGGCTTCGTCTTCCAGGCGTTCAACCTGCTCCCGGTGCTCGACGCGCGGGAGAACATCGTGCTGCCGATGCAGCTGGCCGGCCGCCGTCCCGACCCGGCCTGGTTCGACGCCGTCGTCGCCCGGCTCGGCCTGCGCGAGCGGCTGCGTCACCGCCCCTCGGAGCTCTCCGGCGGCCAGCAGCAGCGGGTGGCCATCGCCCGGGCGCTGCTCCCCCGCCCCGACGTCGTCTTCGCCGACGAGCCCACCGGCAACCTCGACTCCCGCGCCGGCGCCGAGGTGCTCGACCTGCTGCGCAGCAGCGTCCGCGAGACCGGCCAGACCGTCGTCATGGTCACCCACGACCCCACCGCGGCCTCCTACGCCGACCGCGTGGTCCTGCTCGCCGACGGCCGCCCGGCCGGCGAGATCGACCGGCCCACCGCCGCGTCCGTGCTCGAGGCGCTCCGCGGGCTCGGGGGCTGACCGGTGCTGTCCACCACCCTGGCCGGCCTGCGCGCGCACCTACCGCGGCTGGTCGCGGCCACGCTCGCGGTCGTCATCGCCACCGCGTTCGTCGCCGCCACGCTCGTGCTCAACGAGACAGCTCGCGCCACGCTGCTGCGGGCCGCCGGCGCCCAGTACGTCGGCGCCGACGCCGTGGTCACCGCCCGCGACGGCGGCTCCCTGGCCGGCGATGTCGCGACCCTCACCGCGCTGCCCGGCGTCGCCGCGGTCGACCCCACCGCCACCGCCGACGTGCAGGCCGCCCTCCCCGGCCGCTCGGCCGCCTACCTGCAGGTCGGCAGCGTCGCCGCCGACCCGGAGCTGCGCTGGCAGCGGGTGACCGCCGGCACCCTGCCCGACCGTCCCGGCGAGCTCGCCCTGGGCCTGCCGACCGACGCCGAGGTCGGCGACGTCGTCGCGGTGTCCGTGCTCGACCCGGCCACCGGCGACGTCACCGCGACCGCCGAGGCCACCGTCACCGGGCTGGTCGACCTGGCCGGCGACCCGGCCGCAGGCGTGTACGCCCACGGGTACGCCGTGCCCGCCCAGGTGTCCGCCTGGGGCGCCACCGACCCGACGGAGCTGCGCGTCGCCGCGGCACCCGGCACCGACCCCGCCGGGTTGGTGGCGACCGTCGCCGCGGCCCTCGACGGGCGCGACGTCACCGTGAGCACCGGGGAGGAGGCCGCGGCGTCCGCCGTCGCGTACGTGACCGGCAACCGGCTCGCGCTCACCGCCGTCCTGCTGGTGTTCGCCACCGTCGCGGTGCTCGTGGCGGGGCTGGTCATCGCCAACACGCTCGCCGTGCTGGTCGCCCAGCGCACCCACGACCTCGCGCTGCTGCGCTGCGTGGGCGCCACCTCGCGGCAGGTCCGGCGCAGCGTGCTCGCCGAGGCCGCGGTCACCGGGCTGGTCGCCTCCGCGGTGGGGGTCGGCGCCGGCATCGGGCTGGCCGCCGTCGTCTCCGCGCTCGTCGGCACCGACTCCCCGATCCCGCTGGAGGGCGTCACGGTGCCGCTGTACGCCGTCGCCGCGGGGCTCGCCGTCGGCACGCTCACCACGCTGGTCGCGGCGCTCGGCCCGGCCCGGGCGGCCACCCGGGTGGCGCCGCTGGCCGCGCTGCGGCCGGCCGACCCCGCCCCGCTGCGCAGCCGCGGCGGCCTGCTCCGCTTCGCCACCGGCCTCGTGCTGGTGCTCGGCGGGTCGGCGCTCATGGCGCTCGGCGTGGTGATGGCGCAGATCTACCCGGCGCTGGCCGGCGGGGCGGCGAGCTTCCTCGGCGTCGTCCTGCTCGCCCAGCGCGCGGTGCCCCCGGTGGTCGCCGCCGCCGGGCGGGCACTGGGCCGCGCCGGCGGCCTGCCCGGCCGGCTGGCCGCCGGGAACGCGAGCCGCAACCCGCGCCGGACGGCGGCGACGGCGACCGCGCTGTTGATCGGCGTCACGCTGACCACCGCGATGGTCGTCGGGGCGGCCTCCACCCGGGCGACCGCGCAGGCGGGGCTGGACTCCGCCTACCCGGCCGACGTGGAGATCGGCGCGTACGGCGAGCTGCCGTCGTCGCTGCTGCCGCAGCTGGAGGAGGTCGACGGCGTGGCCGGCGGCACGGCGCTCGCCGGCGCCGACCTGACGGGCCCCGACGGGCAGCCGACCTGGGTCCAGGGCGTGGACCCGGCCGACGCGGGCGGGGTGGTGCGCAGCACCGCCGACCTGCCGCTGCCCGCGCTCGGCGAGGTGGTGCTGCCGCCGTGGGCGGCCGAGGTGTGGTCGGTGCGCGACGGCGACGAGGTGACGCTCACCGCCGGGGCGAACAGCCGCACGCTGACCGCCACCGTCGGCGGGGACGCCAGCACGCCGCTGCTGTACGCGGCCGACCTGCGCGGCCTGGTGCCCGACGCCCCGGCGGCGACGCTGTGGCTGCGGCTGGCCGACGGCGACGGCCAGCGGGACGCCATCGCGGAGGTCACCGAGCTCACCGGCGCGGCCGCCCCCGACGCCTACGTCACCGGCCTGGCCAGCGAGCGCGCCGCGATCGACCAGGTGCTCGACGCGATGCTCCTCGTGGTCACCGGCCTGCTCGGGGTCGCGGTGCTCATCGCCCTGATCGGGGTGGGCAACACGCTGGCGCTATCGGTGGTCGAGCGGCGGCAGGAGAACGGGCTGCTGCGGGCGCTGGGACTGACCCGCGGGCAGATGCGCGGGCTGCTGGCGTGGGAGGCGCTGCTCGTGGCCGGCGTCGCGGCGGTGCTCGGTGTGCTGGTCGGCGGGGCGTACGGGCTGATCGGCACCGCGTCGCTGCTCGGCGGCCAGGACGTCGTGGTGGTCGACGTCCCGTGGGTGCAGGTCGGCGGGATCGTCGTGGTGGCGACGGTCGCCGGGCTGCTGGCCAGCGTGCTGCCCGCGCGCCGGGCGGCCCGCACCGCGCCGGTCGCGGCGATCGCGGCCGTGTAGCTACACCGGGTCGGTGACGTCGCCGGGGGGCGCGGGCCAGCGCGCCACCCCGGCGACGTCGCCGTCGCCGAGCGGGGCCCGGAAGTCGGGGGCGCGCTTGTCGAGGAAGGCGGCCACGCCCTCGGCGGCGTCGGGTCCGCCGGCCAGCTCGGCCAGCGCCCGGGACTCCGCGCGGTGCGCGTCCCACGGCGAGGGCTGCCCGAGCATCGACCACAGCAGCTGACGCGCGGCGGCCACCGCGACGCCGGAGGTGTTACCGGCGATCTCGTCCGCCAGCGCGTACGCGGTGGGCAGCAGCTCCTCGTCGGGGACGACGCGGGAGACCAGCCGGCCGCGCAGCGCCTCGCCGGCGTCGAACACCCGCCCGGTGGCCACCCACTCCATCGCCTGGCTGATGCCGACCACCCGCGGCAGGAACCAGGACGACGCCGCCTCCGGGGTGATGCCGCGGCGGGCGAAGACGAAGCCGAAGCGCGCGGACTCCGCGGCGATCCGGACGTCCATCGGCAGCACCATCGTGGCGCCGATCCCCACGGCCGGGCCGTTGACCGCGGCGATCACCGGCTTGCGCAGCGCGGCGAACGGCAGCGAGGCCATGCCGCCCCAGTCGCGCGGGACGCCACCGACGGCGCCGCGGGCCGGGGCGTCCTCCCGCCCGCGGCCGGCGAAGGTGCCCGCGCCCGCCCCGAGGTCGGCGCCGGCGCAGAAGCCCCGCCCCGCACCGGTGACGACGACGACCCGCACCCCGTCGTCGGCATCTGCCGCCGCGGCGGCCTGCGCGAGCTCGACCGCCATCCGCGGCGTGAAGGCGTTGAGCCGCTCGGGGCGGGACAGGGTGATCGTGGCGACGCGGTCGGCGACGTCGTACCGAAGCTGCTCGAACGTCATCCCAGGGCGCCGGCCTCCGCGAGCCGGGCGACCGCGTCGAGGTGCTCGGCGGCGTCGCCCAGCAGCAGCCGGTCGGTCTTGGCGCGGCGCCAGTACAGCTGCGCGTCGTGCTCCCAGGTGAACCCGATCCCGCCGTGCACCTGCACGACCGTCTCCGCGGCCCGCTCGAACACGTCGGCGGCGTAGGCCTTCGCGGCCGCGGCGGCCAGCGGCAGCTCCTCCGGCGCCGAGTCGGCCGCCCACGCCGCCCACCACACCAGGGAGCGCAGCTGGTCCACGCCCACCCAGGCGTCGACGAGCATGTGCTTGACCGCCTGGTAGGAGCCGATGACCCGGCCGAACGCCTCGCGCTGCCGCGCGTACTCCACGCCCATGAGCACCGCGCGGTCGGCGGCGCCGAGGTCCTCGGCGGCCATCACGACGGCGCCCACCCGGCGGGCCCGCGCCCACAGCGCGCCGGCGTCCTCGGCGAGCACGCGGCGGGAGGTCAGCCGCACCCGGGCGAGGCCGCGGGTGGCGTCCAGCGGCCTGCCGGGCACCACCTCGCCCTCCCCCGCGACGAGCGTGTCGCCGTCGAGGGCGAGGAACAGCGTCGCGTCGGCGGCGTCGACCGACGGCGCCGAGCCGGTCGGCGGGCCGTCGAGCACGGCGACCGCGGCCGACCCGTCGGCGAGCTGCGCGGCGAGGTCGGGCGCGCCCTCGAGCAGCACCGCGGCGCGCGCGGCGGTGACCAGCGAGGGCCCGGCCAGCACCGCGCCGCCCTGCTCGGCGACGACGGCGAGGTCGAGCACGCTGCCGCCCGCGCCCCCGGCGGACTCGGGCACGGTGATGCCGAGGAAGCCGATGTCGGCCAGCGCCTTGCGGCCGGGCGCGGGGGCGCCGTCGCCGTCGAGCGCGCGGCGCGCGGCCGACAGCGGGACCGAGCCGGTGAAGAACTCGCGGGCGCCGGCGGCGGCGTCGCGCTGGTCGTCGGACAGGTCGAAGTTCACCGGCGGCCTCCGGAGGAGGAGAAGGGGGCGGTCTTGTCGGTGCGCGGCTCCGCGGGCAGGCCCAGCACGCGCTCGCCGAGGATGTTGCGCAGCACCTGGTCGGTGCCCCCGGCGATGGCGATGCCGGGCACGTACGCCTGCGCCTTCTGCCAGGTCTCGTCGCCGTCGGCGGTGGCACCGAGGACGGCGTCGTCGCCGAGCAGCCGGACGCCGGCGTCGGCCACCAGCCGGGCCGCGGCGGTGCCGCCGAGCTTCCCGGCGCTGGCCTCCGGCCCCGGCACGCCGCCCTGCGACAGCGTGGTGAAGCGGCGGTAGCCGGTGTAGCGGGCGGCGAGCGCGGCGACCAGCGCCCGCCCCACCGCCTGGCGGGCCAGCGCCTGCCGCTCGGGGTCCAGGTGCGGCAGCCGGTCGCGGGCGTGCGCGGCCAGGGACTCGGCGGACTGGCCGATGTCGCTGCCGGCGCCGCCGATGGCGACCCGCTCGTTCATCAGGGTGGTGAGCGCGACCCGCCAGCCCTCGCCGGGCTCACCGAGCCGCTCGGAGTCGGGGATGCGGACGTCGTCGAAGAACACCTCGTTGAAGTCCGCGCCGCCGCTCATCTGGCGCAGCGGCCGCACCGTGACGCCGGGCGCGTGCATGTCGACGACGAACATCGTCAGCCCCGCGTGCTTGGGCCTCTCCGGGTCGGTGCGGGTGAGCAGGATGCCGAAGTCGGAGACGTGGGCGAGCGTCGTCCAGACCTTCTGCCCGTTGACCACCCAGTCCTCCCCGTCGCGGACGGCGGAGGTGCGCAGCGCGGCGAGGTCGGAGCCCGACGCCGGCTCGCTGAACAGCTGGCACCAGACGTCGTCGGCGCGCAGCAGCCGGGCGAGGTAGCGGGAACGCTGGTCGTCGCTGCCGTGCGCGATGACCGTGGGGCCGCACATGCCGATGCCGATGTGGTTGATCAGCGTGGGCACCCGGGCGCGGGCGAGCTCCTGCGCCACGATCGCCTGCTGCACCAGCGTGCCGCCCTGCCCGCCGTACTCGCGCGGCCAGGTCACGCCGACCAGGCCCTCCTCGGCGAGCACGCGCTGGGTGGCGCGCAGGTCGGCCTCCCGGCTGCGCGCGTCGACCGGCTCGCCGGGCGCCACGTGCAGCAGGTCGCCGGCCCGGTCGGCGAGCACGGTGCGCACCCGCTCCCGGTAGGCGGCCTCGTCGGGGGTGTCGTCGAAGTCCACGCCGGTCCTCCGCGTCGTCGGGGTGTGGGTCGGGCGGTCCGGGCGCAGCGTGGCACCGGTCACCCGGAACGGTCAACGGTGACTGTTCGGGGCGGGCGCGGCGGCCTACCCTGCGCCGGGTGACCGCCGATCCCGTGGACAGCGCCGCCGTGCACGGGCCGCGCACCCGCTCCGCGCGGACGGCCGACAGCCGCGCGCTCATCCTCGACGCCGCCGTCGCCTGCCTGGTCGAGGACGGCTACGCCGGCGCCTCGACGCTCGCCGTCCAGGCCCGCGCCGGGGTGTCCCGCGGCCGGCTGCTGCACCACTTCCCGTCCCGCGCCGAGCTCCTGGTGGCCGCGGCGGGGCACCTGTCGACGACGCTGCTCGCCGAGGTGGAGGAGCGCGCCGCGGCGCTCATGGCCGACCAGCCGCCGGGCCAGGAACGGGTCGACCGCGCCATCGACCTCATGTGGGCGACGTTCCAGGAGCCGCCGTTCTGGGCGGCGATGGAGCTGTGGACCGCGGCCCGCACCGACCCCGGGCTGCGCTCGGCGCTGCGGGTGGAGGAGCGGCGGCTGCGCGCGGCGATCCGGCGGGTGGCCGACGGCATCTGGGGGCCGGAGATCGCCGCCGCCCCGCTGTACGCGGAGCTGTGCGAGCTGCTGTTCACGAGCATGCGCGGGGTGGCCTGCGTGTACGCCTTCACCGAGCGGCCGGCGGCCACCGACCCGCACCTGGCGCTGTGGCGGCGGCTCGCCGCGCGGATGCTCCTCGCGCGCCCGGAGGACTGACGCCGGGCGGCCGCGCGGGCCACGATGACCGGGCATGGACGACCGTGCGGCCGCCGCCCCCACCGGCTACGTGCTCGGCGACGACGACCCCGAGATGGCCCGGCTCGACGCCCTCTCCTCGCTCTACGGTCCGGCCACGGGGGCCTGGCTCGACACCGCGGGCCTCGCGCCCGGCATGGCGGTGGCCGACCTCGGCTGCGGCCCGGGCGCGGTCACCCTCGCGATCGCGGACCGCATCGGCGCGGGCGGGCGGGTGACCGGCGTCGACGCCGCGCGGCGCCCGCTGGAGGTGGCCCGGCGCCGCGCCGCCGGGCGGCCCGGCGTCGCCTTCGTGCAGGCCGACGTCACCACCTGGGAGCCGCCCGGCCCGCTCGACGCGGTGGTCGGCCGGCTGCTCCTGCTACACCTGCCCGACCCGGTCGCCCTCGTCGCCCGGGCGGCGTCGCTGGTGCGGCCCGGCGGGGTCGTCGCGTTCGCCGACGTCGTCCTCCCCACCCGGGCGGCGCACCCGCCGCTGCCGCTGCTGGACGCGTTCAACGGCTGGCTGCTGACGGCGTTCGGCCGCCTCGGCGTCCCCGTCGACGCCGGGCTGCGGCTGACCGCCGTCTACCGCTCGGCCGGCCTGCCCGACCCCGTGCTCACCTGCGGCCAGCCGCTCGAGCGGGGCGGTGGCGCGACGGGCTGGGCCGTCGTGGCCGGCGACGCGGTCAGCCTGCTGCCGGCCTTCGAGCGCACCGGCACGGCGACCGCGGCCGAGGTGGGCGCCGCCGACCTCGGGCGGCGGCTGCGCGCGCAGGCCGCCGCGGCCGACGCCGTGCTGGTCAACCCGCTGCTCGTCGGGGCGGTCGCGAGACGCCCCGGTCAGGGTTGACCGCCGCGTCAGGTCGCCACCAGCATGACGCGGGTCACACCCCGACCGAGGAGGACCCGTGAGCGTGCCGATCCCCACCCTCCAGGGCCGCGGCATGACCGCCGCCGACCAGCTCGCGCGCTGGGCCCGCCGGACCCCGGACACGTGGGCGCTGCGCTTCGACGGCGGCGGGCGCACCTACGCCCAGCTGGACGAGCGGGTCACCCGGCTGGCCAACGCGCTGGCCGGCCGCGGGGTCGGCACCGGCGACCGGGTGGCGGTGCTCGGGCTCAACTCGATGGAGGTGTGGGAGGCCTACCTGGCCGGCGTCCGGCTCGGCGCGGTCGTCGTCCCGGTCAACTTCCGGCTGGTCGCCGACGAGGTCGCCTACGTGCTCACCGACTCCGGCGCCACCGCGCTGCTGGTCGACGCCGCCCTCGCCGAGGTGGCCACCAAGGCCCGCGAGCAGGCGCCGGAACTGGCCACGGTCCTCACGCTCGGCGGGGACCTCGAGGACGCCATGGCCGCCGCCTCGCCGGAGCCGCCCGGCGTCGAGGTCGACGAGACCGCGCCCGCGTTCATCATGTACACGTCGGGCACCACCGGCCGCCCCAAGGGCGCCGTGCTCACCCACCGCAACCTGCTCATGCACGTGTTCAGCCAGGTCACCCACCTCGGCTGGGGCGACGACGACCGGGTCGGCGTCCCCGGCGCCCCGCTGTTCCACATCGCGGGCCTCGCCGGCGGGCTGCCGCCGCTGCTGCTCGGCGGCACGCACGTGATCCTCAAGAGCGGCGGGTTCGACCCGGTCGCCACGCTCGACCTCATCGAGCGCGAGCGGGTGAGCAGCATCTTCCTGGTGCCCGCGATGTGGGCCGCCGTCGTCGCGGTGCCCGGCATCGCCGACCGCGACCTCTCCAGCCTGCGGCGCATCTCCTGGGGCGCGGCCCCGGCGTCGACGACGCTGCTGCGCACGATGATCGACACGTTCCCGCAGGCGGAGGTCATCACCGCGTTCGGCCAGACCGAGTGCAGCCCGGTCACCTGCTTCCTGCGCGGCGAGGACTCGGTGCGCAAGATCGGCTCGGTGGGCACCCCGATGCTCAACGTCGAGGTCCGGGTGGTCGACGACGCGATGCAGGACGTCCCGGTGGGCGAGGTGGGCGAGATCGTCTACCGCAGCCCGATGGTGATGGCGGAGTACTGGGGCAAGCCCGAGGCGACGGCGGAGGCGTTCGCCGGCGGCTGGTTCCACTCCGGCGACCTGGTCCGGGAGGACGAGGACGGCTACTACTACGTCGTCGACCGCAAGAAGGACATGATCATCACCGGCGGCGAGAACGTGTACTGCGCCGAGGTCGAGGACGTGCTGGCCGCCCACCCCGGCGTGGCCGAGGTCGCGCTGATCGGCGTCCCCGACGCCCGCTACGGCGAGGCGCCGCTGGCGGTGATCGCGCCGCGGGACGCCGACGCGCCGCCCACGCCCGAGGAGCTCACCGCCTGGTGCCGCGAGCGGCTGGCCCGCTACAAGCACCCGCGCGAGTACGCGTTCGTGCCCGCACTGCCGCGCAACCCCAGCGGCAAGGTGCTCAAGACGTCGCTGCGCACCGAGCACCGGGCCGGCTCGCTGGTGAGCGACCCCGCCGTCTGAACCGCTGTGCACCGAGCACCGTCGGAGGGCCTCCGGTCGCTGCACGGCGCACCTCGACAGCCGGTGTGACGTGGGACACGCTGTCGTGGCCCAGGACCCGACAGGGAGGACCCGCATGACCGCCACGCAGTCCGCACCGAGCCCGACGGCCGCCAGCTGGCCGCCCGGGCTGCCGCGCTCGCTCGAGTACCCGTCGGTCCCCGTCGGCTCGATCCTGCGGGCCGCGGTGCGCCGGTGGGGCACGCGCACGGCGTTCGTCGACCACGACGTCGAGCTCACCTTCGAGGAGCTCGGCGCGCGGGCGGCCGCGGTGGCCAACTGGCTGGCCGACGCCGGGGTGGGGCGCGGCGACGTCGTGGCGGTGCACATCCCGAACTGCCGCCAGTACCCGGCTGTCTACTACGGCGTGATGATGGCCGGCGCCGTCTTCTCCCCCACCAACCCGCTGCTACCGGCCGCCGACCTCGCCGCCCAGCTCTCCGACGCCGGCGCCACCGTGCTCGTCACCTGGGACCAGGTGCTGCCGTTCGTCCGCTCGGCGCTGGCGGCCACGCCGGTGCGCACCGTCGTCGTCACCGGTGAGGCGCACACCCTCGACTTCGGCGCCCGTCTCGAGGGCCTGGAGGACGGCGACGTCGACCTCGCCGACCTGCTCGCCGCCGACCCCACCGACCGGCACCTCGACGCCGGCATCGACCCCGCCGCCGACCTCGCCCACCTGGCCTACACCGGCGGCACCACCGGGGTGAGCAAGGGGGTGGAGCTGCCGCACCGCAACGTCGTCACCAACGTCCTGCAGTCGGCGTGCTGGACGTCGGGGTCGCTGCCCGAGCTCGACGAGGCCGGCGACGTCACCGTGCGGCAGGTGCTCGGCGAGGACGAGTACCCGATCCGGCTCGGCCAGGCGCGGCTGATCAACCTCACGCCCTGGTTCCACGCGATGGGCGCGATCGGCTACCTCAACGGGATGGTGCTCGGCGGCACCACGACCGTCATCCACATGCGGTTCGACCCGGTGCGGTACGTCGAGGACGCCAAGCGGTACGAGGTCACGAGCATCGGCGGGGCGCCGCCGGTGTTCGTCGCGCTGCTGCAGGTGCCCGGCTTCACCGAGCAGGACTGGTCGCACGTCCGCGGCGTCTCCAGCGGCGCCGCGCCGCTGCCGGTACCGCTCATCGAGAAGCTGCAGGCCGTCCTGCCCAACGCCGTGATCGGCGAGGGCTACGGCCTCACCGAGGTGACCATGCAGGCCACCGGCAACCCGTCGTTCCGGTCGGGCACCCGCAAGGCCGGGTCGGTCGGCGTCCCGGTGTTCGACACCGAGATCACCATCCGCCCGCTCGGCGGCGGCGAGCCGCTGCCCGTGGGCGAGCGCGGCGAGGTGTGCATCCGCGGGCCGCAGGTCATGCGCGGCTACGCCCACCGGCCCGACGCGACCGCCGAGAGCATCGACCCCGACGGCTGGTTCCACACCGGCGACGTCGGCGTGCTCGACGAGGACGGCTACCTGTCGATCGTCGACCGCACCAAGGACATGCTGCTCTACAAGGGCTACAACGTGTTCCCGCGCGAGCTGGAGGAGGTCCTCTTCGGCGTGCCGGGCGTGGCCGGCGCGGCCGTCGTCGGCCGGCCCGACGAGGCCGCCGGGGAGCTGCCGGTCGCCTACGTCGTGCGCAAGGCCGACGACGCCGGCGCCGCGCTGACCGCCGAGTCGGTGATGGCCGCGGTCAACGACCGGGTGACGCACTACAAGCGGCTGCGCGACGTCGTGTTCATCGACGCCATCCCGGTGTCGGCGGCGGGCAAGGTGCTCAAGCGCGAACTGGCCGCCCGCGAGCGCGAGGCCGCGGCCCAGGGCTGACCCGATCGGGGGCGGTGCGCACCGGCATCCCGGTGGGCGCCGCCCCCGCTCGCTATCGTCCGCGACGTGATCGGCGGACACGGGGCGAACGAGGACCCGCACACCGGGGTGCAGATCGCCCACGAGGAGCCCACCCCGATCCGGCAGGTGGTGCGGCGTCTCGTCATCGCGACCGGCATCCTGGTGCTGACGATCCTGCTGGTCTGGCTGGACCGCGAGGGCTACCGCGACAACGCCGACGGCGACGTCACCCTGCTCGACGCCGCCTACTACTCGACGGTGTCGCTCTCGACCACGGGCTACGGCGACATCGTCCCCGTGACCGCCGGCGCCCGGCTGTTCAACTTCGCCGTCATCACGCCCCTGCGCGTCATGTTCCTGATCGTCCTCATCGGCACCACGCTCGAGGCGCTCACCGCGCGCTCGCGCGAGGAGTTCCGCATCCGTCGCTGGAGGTCCCGCGTGCGCCAGCACGTCATCGTGTGCGGCTACGGCACCAAGGGCCGCAGCGCCATCCGCTCGCTGCAGGCCACCGGCACGCCGCTCGAGAACATCGTCGTCGTGGACCCCGAGACGCGGGCGATCGACGAGGCCAACTCCATCGGGCTGACCGGCATCGTGGGCGACGCCGGGCGGACCGAGGTGCTGCGCCGGGCGCACGTCGAGCGGGCGCGGGCGGTGATCGTGGCGGCCAACCGCGACGACGCCGCGGTGCTCATCACCCTCACCGTGCGCCAGCTCAACCCGACCGTGCCGATCACCACCAGCGTGCGCGAGGAGGAGAACGCCCAGCTCCTGCGGCAGTCCGGCGCGGACACGGTGATCACGACCTCGGCGACGGCAGGGCGCCTGCTGGGCCTGTCCACCGACAGCCCCCGGGTGGTCTCGGTGGTCGAGGATCTCGTCACCGGCGGCCAGGGACTCGACCTGTCGCAGCGCGCGGTGAGCTCCGGCGAGGTGGGCCTGGGCCCGCGCGACCTGCGCGACATCGTGCTGTCGGTGACCCGCGGCGGGCGCACGCTGCGCTTCGACGACCCGCTCATCGGCACGCTGCAGAGCCAGGACGTCCTGGTGGTCGTCCGCTCGCACTGAGCACAGGCGTACCGCTCAGGCCGCGCGGTCGCGCGTCGCCCGCGCGAGCACCAGCGTCGAGACCGCGAGCGCCCAGGCCACCCGCTCGGCCGCCGAGTCCCAGGGCGGCAGCCCCGTCACCGACGCCGGCAGGAGCGGGACGGCGAGCAGGCCGGCACCGAGGACGGCGGCCGCGGCCGGCGGGCCCGGGACCGCCGCCGCGCTGCGTGCGGCAGCGGCGCCCACGGCGGTCGCGACGGCGGCGAGCGACACCCACAGCAGGACCGGCCCGCGCCCCGGCGCGGCACCGGCGAGGACCGCCAGCACCCACACGCCCGCGAGCGCGGCGGCCGACACGGGCAGGACCAGCAGCAGCCGGGCCGCCAGCCGGCGCCGAGGCCCCACGGGCGCCACCTCGGCCACGGCGGCCGAGGGGTCCTCGCCGGCGACGGCGACGCCGGTGACCAGCACCAGCACGCCGAGCACCAGCAGGAGCCCGTCACCCCCGGGCGGCACGACGGCCATCGCCCCTGCCGTCGCCAGGCCGGCACCGCCCGCCGCCAGGACCGGGCCCCAGGGGAGCACGGTGCCGGTGGCGGCGAGCAGCGCCGGCCAGCGCACGACGGCGGAGCTCACAGGGACCCCATCCACGTGCCCGCTCCGTCGTGCACGAGGAACTGCCCGGCGACGCCCAGCACGACGAGGAGCAGGCCGGCGACGAGCACCGCACGCGTCCGCCGGTCCGGGCCGCTGCGCGCCAGCGCCACCCCGGCGAGGAGCACCACAAGCCCCAGCACGTAGGTCAGGTGCAGGCCGTGGAAGCCGAGGTCGCGGGAGCCGGCGAGGTAGGTCTCCGCGAACGCGCCCGGCGGGTCCACTCCGTCCCACCGGGCCAGCTCCGCCGTCGACGGGTCCCGTCCGAGGTCGGCCGTCACGACCGAGGACCGCGAGACCGCGAAGACCCCGAACGGCGCGGTGAACCAGATCCAGAAGAACACGTACAGGAACGCCCAGCCCACGAAGCCGAGCACGCTGCCGATGGCCCGGGACCGCACCACGCGGGCCATCGCGACGCCCGCCACGAAGGCGCAGGCCACCGCCAGCGGGGCGCCCACCAGCTCCAGGGGCGTCGGGGTGACGGTGCTCGACCACCGGCCCTGCCCGATGCGGACCCCACCCTGAGCGACCACCGCGGTCCACTGCGCCGCCATGAGCACCAGCGCGAGGATCGCGGGCACCCCGGCCGCGGCGAGCAGGCCGAGCGTCCGGTCCCACCGCCGGGCGGGGGTGCTCGTGAACATCTCCGCCGTGGTGGCCGGCCGCTCCCGGAGGGCCGCCCAGTTGCCCACCAGGAAGGCGGCGAGCGCGAGCGGAGCGGCGGCCAGCTCCCAGGTCCCGTAGCCGTCGGTGACCGACCGGCCCTCGGTGAAGGTCCCGTCGGTGCTCACGTACCAGGTGCCCACGGCCGACAGGGCGGCCCCGGCCCAGAGGACCGGGTTGCGCGCGGTGTAGCGCACCTCCGCGCGGGCCAGCGCGGCGACGGTGTCCCGTCCGACGACGACGTCGCGGCCGGCGACCGCCGCGGTCACGACGCCACCTGCTCGGCGGCCGTGGAGCCGGTGAGCAGCAGGTACCCGTGCTCCGGCCCGGCCGGCACGAGGGCGGCCCCGGGCGGTGGGGAACCCACGTTGCGGAAGCGGCCCTCCGGAGTGCGCCACGAGACGGCGGCACGTGGGTCGGGCGCCTCGGCGTCCCACACCCGCCCGTCGGCCAGGGCGGCCAGGGCCGTGGTCTCGCCGTGGAAGAGCACCCGGCCGGAGTCGAGGACGACGACGGTGGGACACAACGCGGCGACGTCCTCGGTCAGGTGCGTGGACAGCAGCACCGTCGCGTCGTCGGGCAGCCCGGCCAGGACCTCTCGGAAGCGCAGCCGCTGCTCGGGGTCCAGGCCCACCGTCGGCTCGTCCAGGACCAGCAGATCCGGGTGGCCGAGCAGCGCCTGGGCCAGCCCCACCCGGCGACGCATCCCACCCGAGAGCGCGCGGATGCGCTGGTGCGCACGGTCCCCGAGGCCGACGGCGTCGAGCACGCGGCGGACCTCCGCATGCCGGGCCGACCGGTCGGTCATCTCCTTGAGCACCGCGACGTAGTCGACGAAGGAGAAGGCCGTGAAGCCGCTGTAGGCGCCCGACTCCTGCGGCAGGTAGCCCAGCCGCCGCCGGATGGCGAGCCGCCCCGCGGGATCCGCCGGGTCCGCGCCGAGCACCCGCACCGTCCCGGCATCGGGTGACAGCGCGGTCGCCACGATCCGCAGCAGGGTGGTCTTCCCCGCCCCGTTCGGGCCGAGCAGCCCGGTCACACCGGGCCGGAGCTCCAGCGTGACGTCCTGCAGCGCGGTCGTGCCGCGGAAGCGCTTGCCGACGCCGGCGAGCGCGACGGGGAGGGTCATCTCCTGCTCCTGTCCTCGAAGCTGGTGCGGCGGGTGACGGCGGCCAGGGCGGCCAGCACGGCGACGCAGAGCAACGCCGCCTGGCCGGCCGGGCGGAAGGCGAGGGAGCGGTCGAGCACCCCGTCGACCGCGAGGGGGAGGCGCGAGGGGCGCAGCACGTTCCAGGAGACGGCCAGCCACAGCAGCGTCAGGACGGCCGCGACCCGGCGAGGATCGGCACGGGCCGAGAGCGCCAGGGTGAGCGCGCAGAGCGCGAGCGCGGGGGCCAACCAGAGGGTGGCGGCACGGGAGCCCCCCGGCAGCGCCAGGGCCAGCACTGCGGTGACCGGCAGGGTGACCGCCGCGACGGCCACCGTCCGCAGGAGCAGCAGCCGGAACCGTGGGTACGGCGTCGTGGTGGCCACGTCGCCGGCGAGGTCGTCGACGGCGGCGTAGGCGAGGGCCACCCCGCCCAGGGGCAGCAGCGGCGCGGTCACCACGAACAGGACCGTCCCCACCGTGCCGGTGCCCAGGTGGGCGGCGAGCAGGGCCAGTGCCAGCAGCGCGGTCCCCGCGGCCCACCAGGCCCGCCGCAGGGCGGGCGCGGCCGCCAGCAGCCGGACCACGTGCGGCGGCAGCACCCGCCCCAGCAGCCCCTCGACCGCGGACGCCGGCTCCCGGTCGACAGCGGAACCCAGTGCGTCCCAGCTGCGCTCGTGCAGGGCCCGTTCCTCCGGCGTGGCACCGGAGGCGGGCACCTCCCGGCAGGCCGCGCACGCGAGGAGGTGCGTCTCGACGGAGGCCGCCGCGGCGTCGGACAGGGCACCGGCGCGGTACCCGGTCCACGTCCTCGCGTCGACGTGCCAGCTCATGGGAGTGCCTCCTGGGTCAGTGCCGCCTGCATCTGGGCGCGCGCCCGGGCCATCCGCGTGCGGACGGTGCCGGGCGGGACCCCCAGCAGCCGGGCCGCCTCGCGGCTGGTCAGTCCGTCCAGGACCACGGCGCGCACGACGGCGCGCAGCTCCGGCGAGAGGCCGTCGACCGCGGAGGCGAGGTCGCCGTGCTCGACGGCGACGAGCACCTCGTCCTCCGCCGACGGCGCGGGGGGCGGGACCAGCAGACGCAGTGGCAGCGGACGACGCGGCCGGACGGCGGCCAGCAACCGGCGGATCCCGATGCCCCACAGCCAGGCGGGGACGTCCCCGGAACCCCGGTAGCCGGTCGGGGTGCGCCAGACCGCGAGGAACGTGTCCTGCAGGACCTCCTCCACCACGCCCGGGTCGCCGCACCGGCGGGCCAGCCGTGCCCGCAGCCAGGGGGCGTGCCGGTCGTACAGCTCGCGCAGCGCCGACCGGTCCCCGTCGGCGACGGCCCGCAGCAGGTCCCCGTCCGAGCGCGGTTCCTGCCTCATGCTGCACCTGTAGCTCCGGAGGCCTCGAGCTGTTCACCGGTCCGGCAGCAGCTCCGGTCCCGGAGTGTCCCGGCGCCGGCGCCCTCCAGGAAGTGCCGGCGCACCGGGGTGCGTGCCTCGTCAGGTCCGGCGCACCCAGGTGCGGGTCGGCTCCCCGCGGCCGCGCAGCTCCACCTCCGCGGCGGGCCGCCAGTGCGCGGCCTCGCCGCCGGCCGCCCGCACCACGGCCTCGCTGGCCACCGCCCGTCCCGGGTCGTCCTTGGCGAGCTCGGTGAGCCTCGCGGCCTCGTTCACCGGGTCGCCGATCACCGTGTACTCCAGCCGGCTGGCGGTGCCGACCTGCCCGGCCCACACCGGCCCGCAGGCCACTCCCACCCCGACGTCGACCTCGCCGGCCGCCCGGACGGCGTCGCAGATCCGCCGAGCCGCCCGCAGCGCGGCGCCCGGCGGGTCGGGGTGGGCGGTGGGTGCGCCGAACACGCACAGCGCCGCGTCGCCCTCGAACTTGTCGACCAGCCCGCCCTCGGCCTCGATCGCCTCGACGACGACGGCGAAGAAGCGGTTGAGCAGGCCGACCATCTCCTCCGGGCCGGTGCGCCGCGCCAGCGAGGTGGAGCCCGCGATGTCCACGAACAGCGCCGCCACCGTGCGCAGCTCGCCGCCCAGCGACGCGCCCTCGGCCAGCGCCCGCGCGGCCACCGGGGTGCCCACGTGCCGGCCGAACAGGTCGCGCAGCCGCTCCCGCTCGGCCAGCCCCGCGGCCATCGTGGCGACGCCCGCCTGCAGCAGTCCGATCTCGCCGGCGTCGTCGACGGTCACCGCGGCCGCGTAGTCGCCGTCCCCCACCCGCTGCACCGCCTCGCGCAGGTCGCGCAGCGGCGCCCCGACGGCGCGGGCGAGCAGCACGGTGGCCAGCCCGCCGACCAGCAGCGCGACGACGGCGAGGAAGACCACCGCGGTGCGCCCGGGGCCGCCGGGGTTGCTCGGGTCGACGAACAGCAGGACCACGCCGAGCAGCGGCACGGCGCTCGTGAGGCTCCAGGTGAGCAGCAGGCGGGGGCGCACGCCGAGGGCGAGCCGCCCCGACGGCGGGTGCGCGGCCAGCGCGCGGGTGGTGACGCCGCGCGCGGCGCGCGCGACGAGCAGGTAGACGACGCAGGCGGTGGCCGCGCCGCCGAGCAGGGTGGCGACGCCGACCCGCAGGCCGACGAGCGGTTCGGGGAACGTGAGCGCGGCGACGACGCCGACGAGCACCGCACCGAGCAGCCAGACCGAGCCGGCGATCAGCGCGGTGTCCACCGGCAGGCGCAGCGCGGAGGCCGCCTCGGCGGGGGTGGGCGTGCGGCGGGCGACCAGCCAGGCGGTCGTGGCGCGCTGGCGGCGCAGGCCGGCCAGGGTGGCCAGCGGGAGCGCGAGGAGCAGGTAGCCGAGCGCGGCGAGCAGCACCGGCGCGCGGCCGGCGCTCGCCCCGTCGTCGGAGACGCCGAGCAGCAGCAGGGTGACGGTGCCGACACCGACGAGGTCGGCGACGACGACCAGCGCCACGATGAGCGGGACGGCGACCCGGCCGCTCGGCGCCCAGGCCAGCACGTCGTCGGCCCGCCGGAGGGCGGTGCTGCGCGTGCCGGTCGGGACCACGACCGGCTCAACGACCCCGCGCGGGCGGGGACACGGTCAGACGGGCAGCTCGGCCAGCGCCTCGGCGACGAGACCGTCGGCGAGCACGAGGTCGACCGCGGTGGAGTGCCAGCCGGCCACGAGCAGCAGCGGCCAGGGGCGCTCGTCGTCGGCCGAGGCGGTGGCGGCCACCAGGCCGGCCTGCGCCACGGCGCGGCACGCGATGGGGTTCATGAGGGGGACCTCCTGTCGTCCGTGCACAGGAGATCGGCAGGTGGGTGTGGTCGCTCCAGCCAGGCGGCGCATCTCACCCCTCCGAGGGGGGACGGCGGATCCTGCCGCGCGCGCGGGCCGGCCCTGCGGTAGCGCGCGGCCGCCCGGGGGCGAGCCCGGGCGGCCGCGTCCGGGCTCAGCCGCGGGCGGCGCGCAGCGCGTCGGCCAGCGGGGTCGCCGGGCGGCCGAGCAGGGCGGCGAGGTCGGCGTCGCCGGTGTCGAGGTCGCCGCGGGCGATCGAGGCGTCGATGCCGGCGACGAAGCCCGCCGTCCCCTCGTCGAGACCGGCGGACCGCAGCGCGGCGGCGTACTCGTCCACCGGCAGGTCGCGGTACGCGACCGGCGTGCCGGTCACCTCGGTGACGGCGGCGGCGAGGTCGGCGAGCGTGACGCCGGGCCCGCCGACCTCGTGGACGCCGCCGTCGCCGTCGGCGAGCAGCGCGGCCGCGGCGGCGACGGCGAAGTCCTCGCGCGCGGCGATCGAGACCCGGCCGTCGCCCGCGGCGCCGAGGACCTCGCCGGTGGCCAGGTACTGGTCGACCTGGGCGGCGTAGTTCTCGGCGTACCAGCTGTTGCGCAGCACCGTCGCCGGGACGCCGGAGCGGGCGAGCACCCCCTCGGTCTCACGGTGCTCGGGGGCCAGCGGGTTCGTGGACGTGTCGGCGTGCGCGATCGAGGTGTAGACGATCCGCTGCACGCCGGCCGCCGCGGCCGCCTCGATCACGGCGGTGTGCTGGGCGACCCGCTGCCCCGGCTCGCTGCCGGAGACCAGCAGCAGCCGGTCGACGCCGGCCAGCGCGGCGGGCAGCGTGCCCGGCTGCGAGTAGTCGCCGTGGCGGACCTGCACGCCGCGGCCGGCCAGGTCGGCCGCGGCCTCGGGACGGCGGGCGACGGCGACGACGTCGCCTGCCGGCACGCCGCGGTCCAGCAGCTCCTGGACGGCGCGGCGGCCGAGGTGGCCGGTGGCTCCGGTGACGGCGTAGGTGGTCATGCGGGGACTCCTCGATCGGGAACTCGGTCGGGGGCACTAACCAGGAGAAAGTGCCCTCCATTCCGCCGGTGGTCCTACGCTGGCGGCATGAGCGAGCCGGGCCCCTCCCCCGCGCTGGTCGCCGACGTCTTCGCCCGCGACTGCACGTCCCGCTCGGCGTTCGAGGACGTCACCGCCAAGTGGGCGTCGCTGACCCTGATCGCGCTGCACGAAGGCGGGTACCGGTTCAACGCGCTGCGCCGCCGGGTCGACGGCGTGAGCGAGAAGATGCTGTCGCAGACGCTGCAGGCCCTCGAGCGCGACGGCATGGTCAGCCGCGACGTCGTCACCACCATCCCGCCGCGGGTCGAGTACGCGCTCACGCCGCTCGGCGCCCGGGTGGCCACGGGCCTGCGCGACCTCGCCGACGTGCTCGAGGAGGCCGCGCCCGAGGTCGAGCGGGCCCGGGAGGACCACCGCCCGCGCTGACGCCGGGCGGGCCGCTCAGGTCGAGCGCCAGCCGCGGCCGTGCAGCCGCGCGACGCCGTCGAGCAGCAGGTCCAGGGCGAACTCGAACTCGAACTGCTCGTCGCACCCGCCGCCGACGGCGGACAGGTCCCCGCCGGTCGCCGCGGTGGCGATCTCCAGGACGTACGGGAAGCGCCGGCCGAACTCCTCGGCCGTCGCCCGCTGCTGCTCCGCGGGAGGCGGCGGCGCCGACGGGTCGGCCGGCGCGTCGAACAGCTCGGGGCTGAACCCCCAGATGCGGTTGCCCAGCGCGTGCATCACGTGGTGGGTCAGGTCGACCGAGAGGCCGCCGCGGCGGAAGGTGCCGGCGACGGCGTCCATGTAGCCGAGCACCGCGGGCGTGCGCCGGGTGCGCGACTCGATGGCCCGCCGCGCCCAGGCGTGCCGCAGCACCGCCCGGCGCGCGGACAGCAGCCGCGCCCGGACGGCGTCGGGCCAGTCCAGCGCGGGGTCGGGCGCCTCGAACTCGCCGATGACGGCGTCGACCATCCCGTCGAGCAGCTCGTCCTTGTTCGCCACGTGCTTGTAGAGGGCCATCGGGACGACGCCGAGCACCTGCGCCAGCCCGCGCATGCTCACCGCGTCGAGGCCGGACCCGTCGGCCAGCTCGACGGCGGCCCGGAGCACCCGCTCACGGGACAGCGGCTCACGTGCCACCCGACCTCCCCTCCTTGACAGGCGTACACCGTACACCTAACGTCCGCGGCGTTGGTGTACGCCGTACACCACGGAGCAGAGGAGCTGGTCGTCCATGCGGGAGTCCCGCGCAGCCGCCGTCGTCACCGGCGTGTTCTTCCTGGTCGCGGCCGTCGCCGCGGTCGTCGCCCTCGCGCTGTACCAGCCGCTGCTGGGCGACCCGGGCTACGTCCTGGGCCCGGGTGCGGACACCCGGGTGCTGTGGGGGGCGTTCCTCGAGGTGGTGCTCGCCGCCGCCGTCATCGGGACCGCCGTCACGGCCTTCCCGGTGGTCGAGCGGCACGGCCGCGCGCTCGCGTTGGGCTACGTCGCCGGCCGCCTGCTGGAGGCCGCCGTCATCACCGTCGGGATCGTCGCCGTCCTCGCCGTGGTCACGCTGCGCCAGGACGCCGCGGGGACCGACGGCGGTCCGCTCGTGGGCGTCGCGCAGGGCCTGGTCGCGCTGCACGACGCGACGTTCCTCGTCGGCCCCGGCCTCGTCATCGGCGGCAACACGCTGCTGCTCGCCGCACTCGTGTACCGAGGCCGGCTCGCGCCCCGGCCGGTGGCCGTGCTCGGCCTGGTCGGCGGCCCGCTGGTGACCCTCTCGTCGACGGCCGTCCTCTTCGGCGTCTACGAGCAGGTCTCGGTGTGGGGCATGCTCGGCGCCGTCCCGGTGGCCGCGTGGGAGATCTCGCTGGCGGTGTACCTGATCGCGCGCGGCTTCCGCCGGCCGGCCGCCGTCCTGCCGGCCCGGTCGGAGCTCGTCCCCGCCTGACCCGTGACGGGCGGGCGGCGCCGGGACGCCGCCCGCCCGCGCGTCACACCCGGGCCTCGAGCAGCTCGGTGAGGTTGCGGTCGACCTCGTCGAGGTAGGTCTTCTCGAAGCCGAACAGCCCGAAGTGGCCGGCGATGCTCGGCAGCACGCGCAGCTCGCTCCCCGGGATCAGCGCCTGCTCGGCGGCGCAGTCGCGGACGGGGAAGAACATGTCCTCGTCGATCGGCATGACGAACGTCTTCGCCGTGATCCGGCCCAGCGCCTCGGCGAGGTCGCCGCCGGTGAAGCGGGTGACGTCGCCGCGCTGCCACTTCCAGCCCATGGTGAGCAGGGCGTTGGGGTCCATCGCGAGGAACGTGGCCTGCACGAACCGCTCCTGGAACTCCTCGAACGTCGACCAGGTGACGTCGGGGATCTCGATGGTCCGCCAGTACTCGGTCTTCCAGAACTCCGTGGACAGGCCGAGCACGGCCCAGATGTCGGCGTGCCGGCGCAGGCCGTCGGCGACGTCGGTGTGCGAGCGGTACTCACCGCCGTTCCAGCCGGGGTCGGAGGTGATGGCGTCCATGAGCGAGCGGGTGAACAGGAAGTCGTGCGGGGTGTTCTGCGCGGTGCCGGCGATGGGCGCGGCGCGCAGCACCCGGTCGGGGAAGCGCACCGCCCACTCGTAGGTCTGCTGGGCGCCCATCGACCCGCCGACCACCAGCGCCCACCGCTCGATGCCGAACAGCTCCGCGGCGAGCTGCTGCTGGGCGCGGACGTCGTCGCCGATCCGCACCCGCGGGAAGCGCGACATGGCGATCTCACCGTCGGTGTTGTGCGGCGAGGTGCACAGCCCGTTGCCGATCTGGTTGACCACGACGATGAACCAGCGGGAGGGGTCCAGCGCCCGGCCGGGGCCGATGTAGGTCTGCTCCCAGGTGGCGTGCGTGCCGCTGAACCAGGTGGGGATGAGGATCGCGTTGTCCTTGGACGGACTGAGCTCGCCGTAGGTGGCGTAGGCCAGCCGCAGGTCGGGGATGCGCCCGCCCTCCTCGAGGTCGAACCCGCCGAGCGCGTGCAGCTCGTAGGCACCCTGCACCTCGGGCGTGTAGAAGGCGTTCTCGATCACGGCGGCTCCCCTCGTCTGGGTGACCCGGCTCACTCTGGCCGACCGGGCGGCCGCTGACCAGGGGCGGGTTGACACCCGTGTCAGAGTCGACCGGTGGCACCGGTGCCCGACGGACTCGTCGCGGTCGTCAAGCGCGACTGCCCCACGTGCGCGCTGGTCGAGCCCGTGCTGCAGCAGCTGGCCGGCGCCGGCCCGCTCACCGTCGTCAGCCAGGACGACCCGGGCTTCCCCGCCGGGCTGCCCGTCACCGACGACCGCGAGCTCGAGGTGAGCTGGCGGCTGCGGATCGAGACGGTGCCCACGCTGCTGCGCGTCGACGGCGGCACCGAGACCGGCCGCGTCGAGGGCTGGCTGCGCAGCGCCTGGGAGACCTTCACCGGCGTCGAGGACCTCGGGCCCGGTCTGCCCGAGCACCGGCCGGGCTGCGGGTCGCGCAGCGTCGAGTGGGGCGTCGAGGAGGAGCTGGCCCGCCGCTACGGCGGCTCGGTGCTCACCGCCCGCCGGGTCGAGCTCGCCGACCTGGAGGACGACGTCGAGGCGGTGTACGCCCGCGGCTGGAGCGACGGCCTGCCCTGCGTGCCGCCCACCGAGGAGCGGGTGCTGCGCATGCTCGGCGGCACGAGCCGGGCGCCGGACGAGGTGGTCGCCGTCGTCCCGCCCGACCTCGTCGAGTGCACGGTGGAGAAGGTCGCGGTCAACGCGGTCCTGGCCGGGTGCCTGCCCGAGCACCTGCCGGTGGTGCTGGCCGCGGTCGAGGCGGCCTGCCGCGACGAGTTCGCGCTGCACGGCGTGCTGGCCACCACCTGGTCGGCGGGGCCGGTGCTGGTGGTGAACGGCCCGGTCACCCGGCGGCTGCGGATGAACTCGGGCATCAACGTGCTCGGCCAGGGCGACCGGGCCAACGCGACCATCGGCCGCGCGCTGCAGCTCGTCGTCCGCAACGTCGGCGGCGGGCGGCCGGGCGAGGTCGACCGCGCCACCCTCGGCAACCCCGGCAAGGTCGGCTGGTGCTTCGCCGAGGCCGACGACGGCCTGCGCCCCTTCCCGCCGCTCGCGGAGTCCCGCGGCGTCCCGGGCTCCGCGCTCACCGTCTTCGCCGGCGCCGGGCTCGTCCCGTTCCTCGACCAGCTCAGCCGGACGCCGGAGTCGCTGGCCCGCACGCTCGCGCTGGTGCTGCGCACCGTCGGGCACCCCAAGGCCGCGCTCGGCATGGACGCCCTCGTCGTCCTCGGCCCCGAGCACGGCCGGGTGTTCCGGGAGGCCGGGTGGGACCGCGAGCGGCTGCTCGCCGAGCTGGAGCCGCTGCTGGTCCTGCAGCCCGACGAGCTGCGGCGCGGCGCCCTCGGCATCGCCGAGGGGATGCCGGACGCGCTGCTCGACCGGCCGCTGCCGAAGTTCCGACCCGGCGGGCTCCTGCTCACCTACGCCGGCGGCCCGGCCGGCATGTTCTCGGCCGTCATCGGCGGCTGGGCCAGCGGCGCGACCGGCAGCACGCCGGTCACCGTCCCGATCGAGGAGGCGTGATGGCACGGGTGCTGCTCGACCCGACGTCGGAGCGGCGGCCGGCGGAGCGCGCGCTGACCGCGCGGCCGGCGTCGCTGGAGGGCCGGACGGTCGGCCTGCTCGACATCTCGAAGAGCCGCGGCGACGTCGTCGTCGAGGAGCTCGAGGAGCTGTTGCGGGCCGACGGCGTGCGCACCCTGCGCTACCGCAAGCCGACGTTCGCCCGGCCGGCGCCGGTGGACCTGCGGCACGAGATCGCCACCCACTGCGAGGTGGTCATCGAGGCACTGGCCGACTAGGGCTCGTGCACGTCGTGCAGTGTGCACGACATCGCCGACCTCGAGGCCCGGGGCGTGGTGGGGGTCTTCCTCGCCTCGGCGGAGTTCGCCGACGCCGCGACCGCCCAGTCGCGCGCGCTCGGCCTGGCGGTGCCGCACGTGCTCGTACCGCACCCGATCCAGGACCGCACCGACGACGAGCTGCGCCGGCTGGCCCGCGACGCCTACCCCGCGGTGCTGGCCGCGGTCACCGCGGCGACCCGGCCCGGCGGCTGAGCGGGACACCCGCGGGGGCCCGGGGACGACGTCCCCCGGGCCCCCGCGGAGCCGGCGTCAGCCGAGCGAGCAGGTGTCCAGCAGCAGCGGGTCGGTCCCGGCCCCGGCCGGGCGCGGGACCGTCGTGCTCACCGGCGGCTGCGCCCCCTCCTCGACCCACGCGGTGAGCGCGTCGAACGCGGTGCGGAAGCAGGGCAGCATCGGCCGCAGGTGCGCCGGGTCGAGCGGCACCAGGCTGTCGACGTGGTTGCCGCCCTCGACGCGGTAGTAGCGGTGCAGCCGGTCCCGGTTCCGGTCGGCGACCATCTCGGCGTAGACGTCGCTGTCGGTGCTGATGGGCAGCAGCGTGTCGAGGGTGCCGTGCAGGGTGAGCAGCGGCTTCTTGATCTTCCCGGTGAGGCTGACCCGGGCCAGCGCGTCGTGCGCGGCCTGCGAGCGCGGGTCGGCGAACCAGGCGTCGTAGCCCGCGTCGCTCGGGCAGGGCGCCAGGATCGCGGGCAGGGTCGTGCCGGCGGTGGCCCCGGGGCAGGCCGGGTCGTACCCCGGGTCGAACTCGGCCCGGTAGGTCTTCTGCGTCAGCCCCCAGTACACCGTCCGGTGGTACTCCCACAGTGGCTCGGACCCGCGGGCGAAGCCGGCGGCGTACATGTCCGCCGCGGTCGCCTGCCCGAGCGTGTACCGCACGGCGGTCGGCAGGTAGGTGAACAGGTTGGGCCCGTCGGGGGTGAACAGGGTGCCCTCCCAGTCGACGCCGCCGTCGTAGAGGTGGGCCCGGTTCTCCAGCTGCCACCGCACCAGGTAGCCGCCGTTGCTGATGCCGGCCATGTAGGTCCGCTCCGGCGCCCGGCCGAGGTGCTCGCGGATGGCGCCCTCGGCCGCGACCGCGAGCTGTGTGACCCGGTCGTGCCACTCCATGACGGCGTCCCCGGGCGCGACGCCGTCCCGGTAGAAGTCGACGCCGTTGTTGCCCTTGTCCGTCGAGGCGTAGGCGAAGCCCTGGGCCAGGACGAAGTCGGAGATCAGGAAGTCCGAGGCGTACTGCTTGCGGGTCCCGGGCGCGCCGCTGACCACGAGGCCGCCGTTCCAGTCGTCCGGGATGCGCAGGACGAACTGGCTGTCGTGGTCCCACCCGTGCAGCGTGTTGGTGGTGGAGGTGTCGGGGAAGTAGCCGTCGACCTGCAGGCCCGGCACCCCGGTCGGGTTCCGCGTGCCCGGCATGTGCAGGCCCGTCCAGTCGGCGGGGTCGGTGTAGCGGCCCGGGGCGGCGGCCTGCAGGCCCGCGGTGGTGAGGTCGGGCAGGCACGCGGTGACGCTGAGCTCGGCGCCCGGGACCTCGACCGTGTCGTCCGCGGCGCACGGCCGGGGTCCGGCGCCCGGGCCGCCCGGGCCGCCCGGGCCGCCCGGGCCGCCCGGGCCGCCCGGGCCGCCCGGGCCGCCCGGAGCGGCCGTGGCCGGGGACGCCTGCAACGCCAGCGCCGCCGCGATGCCGAGGGTGATCAGGGGGACGGTTCTACGTGGTGTCACGAGGGCTCCTCCGTGCGCGACGATCGGCCGTGGTCCACGTCACATGCTGGGACCGGGCGGGCGACGGCGACAGGTGGCGGGCCCACCGCTCTGGCCGCCCGGGATGTGCTGTGCCCACACCCCCGCCGCACGGGGTGCCGCCCGCCGCCGCGGCGAGGATGATCGGGCGCCGCCGGGACCGCGGTCCCCGAGCCACCGGGAGGAACGGATGAGCGACGACGTGCGGCTGGTGCGCCCGGAAGACCGCTCGGAGGGGCACCCCACACCGGGCATGCACCGCGAGCAGGCGGTGGCGACGGGCGGGCTGTGGGCCGGGCACGTCACCACCGAGGCCGGGGTGACGTCGGGGTGGCACCACCACGGCGACCACGAGTCGACGATCTACGTCGTCTCCGGCGCGCTGCGGATGGAGTTCGGCCCCGGCGGCGAGGAGGTCCTCGAGGCGCGGGCCGGCGACTTCCTGTACGTCGCGCCGCACGCGGTGCACCGCGAGGGCAACCCGGCGGGCGAGCAGTCGGCGATCGTCGTCTTCCGGGCCGGGTCGGGCGAGGCCGTCGTCAACGTGGACGGCCCGTCGCCCGCCTGATCCCGGCGGCGGCCCGTCGGTAGCGTCCGGCGGCGTGGACCAGGTCGACCGCAGCATCCTCGTCGAGCTCCAGCGGGACGCGCGCCAGCCCGTCCGCGACCTGGCCCGGGCGGTCGGCGTCGCGGCGTCGACGGCCTTCCAGCGCATCCGGCGGCTGCACGAGACGGGCGTCGTGCGCGGATACCACGCGGACGTCGACCTCGCGGCCGTCGGCCGCCCGGTCCAGGCGCTGGTGTTCACGCAGGTGCGGCCGCTGAACCGGGAGCTGATCGACGACTTCCTGCGCGACGCGGCGGCCATGCCCGAGGTGATGGCGGTCTTCGTCCTGGCCGGCGGCGACGACTTCCTGCTCCACATCGGGGTGCGCAGCGTCGAGGAGGTGCACGCCTTCCTCGTCGACACCCTGAGCCGCCGGCGCGAGGTCGTCAGCTTCCGCAGCAGCATGGTCTACCGGCACAGCCGCAACCCCGCCGTCACGCCGCTCGTCTGAGCGCCGGACCCTGTTCGGCCGGAGGCCCCTCGATCGGGACCGTGTGCGGACTTCCACGCCGCGACGCTCCCGGACGACGGAATCCTCCCGGCATCCCGCACGCCTTGCCTAGCGTGCCGCCATGACCGCCACCCCGGAGCAGCTGCTCGACCGGACCGGCCCGCGCAGCGGCCTGACCATCGCCGTCGCCGTCGACTCCACCACCCTCGGCCCGGCCATCGGCGGGATGCGCCTGCGCCCCTACCCGGGCCGGGACGACGCGGTCGCCGACGTCCTGGCGCTCGCCCGGGCCATGACGCACAAGTGCTCGCTGGCCGGCCTGGACCACGGCGGCGGGAAGACCGTCGTCCGGGTCCCGCCCGGGCCCCTCGCGCCCGGTCTGCGCGCCGCGGTCCTCGCCGACGTCGCCGACCTGCTGACCGAGCTCGGCGGCGCCTACCTCGCCGGCCCCGACATGGGCACCGGACCCGACGACATGCTCGTCCTGCACCGGCTGACCGGCTACGCCTTCTGCCGCCCGGCCGAGGCCGGGGGCGCCGGGGACTCCGCGCCGGGGACCGCGGCGGGTGTCCTGCACGCCCTGCGTGCGGGCGCGCGGCACGCCCTCGGCAGCGCCGACCTGGCCGGCCGGACCGTCGGGGTGCTCGGCTACGGCGCGGTCGGCCGGCGGGTGGCGGACGCCCTGCTCGCCGACGGCGCGGAGGTGCACGTGGCCGACGTGGACGGCGCGCTGGAGGAGCGGGCGACCCGGTCCGGCGCCCGCTGGCGCACCGTCGCGGAGCTCCTCGACGCCCGGCACGACGTCCTCGTCCCGGCGGCCGGCGGCGGCCTCCTCGACGTCGACCGGGCCGGGCGGCTGCACCACCGCCTCGTCGTCGGCCCGGCGAACAACCAGCTCGCGACGCCGGAGGCCGGCGCCGTCCTGGCCGCGCGGGGGGTCACCTGGGTGCCCGACCTGGTGGCGAGCGCGGGCGGCATCGTCAGCACCGTCGCCCGGGAGGAGCTCGGCCTGGACGGCGCCGCCGTCGAGGACCGGCTCCGCCGGATCGACACCACCACGGACCTGGTGCTGGAGGAGGCCGCCCGCAGCGGGGCGGACCCGCTGACCGTGGCGCTCGAGCTCTCCTCCCGGCGGCTGTCCGGGGCCGTGGCGTGACCCTGGGGACGGCGGCACCACGCACGTCCGGCCCCGGCCGGGGTTGACTGTGCGCGCGCCCGGAGCCGCACGAGGCCTCCCCCGGGACGGAACCGGGAGGTCCGGCCGATGAGCACCGACGCGGCGCCGGCGACGGGCCTGGACCCGGCCAGCCGGGAGGCCTGGCGGTCGCTGCCGGCCCGGCGCCCGGAGTGGACCAGCCCCGGCTCCTGGAGCACCGTGCTGGTCCGCCGGTACGCCGAGCCCGCGGTGGCCGAGGAGTTCACCACCGCGCCCACCCGCGACAGCCTGCTGGTGGTGCAGCGGTCCGGCGCCTACCGGCTGGAGAGCCGGCGCGGCCAGCGGTGGGTGGGGGCCGACTACCGGCCCGGGGCGATGGGCGTCACCGCTCCCGGCGCCACCTCCACGCTGCGCTGGCGACCGCTCGAGGACGGCGGCCGGCCGGCCAGCACCGTGCAGGTCCACCTGGGCGCGGGGCTGATGGAGGAGGCGTCCCGGTCGCTCGGGGTGGCCTGGGACCCCGCCCGGCACCCCGACGTCCTCGTCCTGGAGCACCCCGGGGTGCTCGCCTCGGCCCGGGCCCTGGCCGCCGCGTCCGAGGGGGGCGCGCCCCGGCTGGCGGGCGAGGCGCTCGCACTCGCCGTCGCCACCCAGCTGGTCAGTGCGCAGCCGCGCGACGGGCGGACCCTCGCGCCGGCCCCGCGCGGTGTGCGCCCGCTCCCCGACGCCGCCGTCCGGCGGGTCGTCGACCACCTGCACGCGCACCTGGGCCGGGAGGTCGGCCTGGACGAGTGCGCCGCGCTGGTGCACCTGTCGCGGGCGCACTTCCTGCGCGCGTTCACCGCCGCCACCGGCCTGACCCCGCACCGCTACCTCGTCCGGCTGCGGATGGACTCCGCCGCCCGGCTGCTGCGCAGCACCGACCTGCCGGTCCTCGACGTCGCCGTCGCCGTCGGCTACGCGGGCACCAGCCACTTCGCGGAGGCGTTCCGGCGGGACCGCGGCACCTCGCCGTCGGCCTACCGGCGGGCGGTCCGCGGCTCCTGAGCCGGCCCGTTCCGCCCAGCGGCGCACTCCCCGGGACGGAACCGCGCACTCCGCGGGTCACGTGCACCCCGGCGGCCGCCCGACGATGACGGGCGTCCCCACGACGAGGAGTGAGATGAGTCAGAGCACCAGCACAGGGCCCGACCGCACACGTCGCGTGGCGGTGGTGACCGGAGGGTCCGGCGGCATCGGCCGGGCGTGCGCCGAGCGTCTCGGCGCCGACGGCTTCGCCGTCGTCGTGCACTACGCGGGAAACCCGCAGCGGGCGGAGGAGGTCGCGCGGGCCGTCGTCGCCGCGGGCGGCCTCGCGACCACCGCGCAGGCCGACGTCGCCGCCGAGGACCAGGTGGCGGCGGTCTTCACGGCGGCGGAGAGCGAGTTCGGCGGCGTCGACGTCGTCGTCAACACCGCCGGGATCATGCGCCTCGCGCCGCTGGCGCAGGCGGACCTGAAGGAGGGCGGGGAGGTCGACGGCATGGTCCGCACCAACCTCCGCGGCACGCTGGTCGTCTCCGCGGAGGCGCTGCGCCGGCTGCGCGACGGCGGGGCGCTGGTCAACGTGTCGACGTCGGTGACCCGCCTGGCACTCCCGACCTACGCCGCCTACGTGGCGACCAAGGGCGCGGTGGAGGCGATGACCCCGATCCTGGCCAAGGAGGTCGCGGGGCGGGACGTCACCGTCAACACGGTGGCCCCCGGGCCGACGGCGACGCCGCTGTTCCTCGACGGCAAGGACGAGGAGACCGTCGCCCGGATGGCGTCGATGAACCCGATGGGCCGCCTCGGAGAGCCCGCGGACATCGCCGAGGTCGTCGCCTTCCTCGCCGGCCCCGGCCGGTGGGTCAACGGCCAAGTCGTCTTCGCCAACGGGGGTGCGGCATGAGCGGGGACCCGAGGGTCGTGCTCGTCTCGGGCGCCTCCAGCGGCTTCGGGCGGATGATCTCCCGCGAGCTGGCCGCGGCCGGGCACACCGTCTACGCCGGCATCCGGGACACCGCCGGGCGCAACGCGCCCGCCGTCGAGGAGGCGCGGGCCGAGGCCCGGGACGCCGGGATCGACCTGCGCACGGTCGAACTCGACGTCGGCGACCAGGACAGCACCGACGCGGCGGTCGCCCGCGTGCTGGCCGAGGCGGGGCGGATCGACGTCGTCGTGCACAACGCCGGGCACATGGTCCTCGGGCCGACCGAGGCCTTCACCCCGGAGCAGCTGCACGACGTCTTCGACACCAACGCCGTCTCCACCCAGCGCCTCAACCGGGCCGTGCTGCCGCACCTGCGGGCGCAGCGGGACGGGCTGGTGGTGTGGATCGGCTCGACGAGCACGCGCGGCGGCACCCCGCCGTACCTGGCGCCGTACTTCGCGGCGAAGGCGGCCGAGGACTCCCTGGCGGTGTCCTACGCCGCGGAGCTCGCGCGGTTCGGGGTGGACTCGGTGATCGTCGTGCCGGGCTCGTTCACCACGGGCACGAACCACTTCGCCCACGCGGGGAGCCCGCGCGACGAGCAGGTCGCCGCCGCCTACGAGACCGAGTACTCGGGGTTGCTGGACCAGGTCGGCGCCCGGCTCGCGGAGCTCTCGCCACCCGACGCCGACCCCGCCGAGGTCGCCCGCCAGGTGGCCGCCGTCGTCGGGATGGAGAAGGGCACCCGGCCCTTCCGCGTCCACGTGGACCCCGCCGACGACGGCGCCGAGCGCGTGAACCACCTCGGCGACCAGGTGCGGCGGGAGTTCTACGAGCGGATCGGGCTGGAGGACCTGCTCCGCGTCCGGACCGACGGGGCACCCGCCCGCGGCTAGACGCACGAGAGCCCCGGTCGGACACCCGACCGGGGCTCTCGCACGGGGTGGAGGTGGCGGGAATCGAACCCGCGTCCTGCGACGCATCACCAGGGCTTCTCCGAGCGCAGTCCGCTCTGCCTCTGCTCGGCCCTCCCGATCGCACGAACACGTCGAGATGACAGGCCCAGTCGCTGTTTGGTTTCCCGTGGGCGCCCGCGACCGGCGCTCACGGTGAGTCATCTAGCTGATGCCAGGATCCGGGCCGATGACGAACCCGGGCTGACAGAGTCGCCTCGCTACTTAGGCAGCGAGGGCGAACTCGCGCTGACTGGAGTCGGCGCTTGTGTGTTTTCCGACGCGTGGTTAACGAGCTCATCGTCGGCTTCCTCGGCTCGCTTCCCCTGGTCACCCGACCGCAGTCGAGACCATTCACCCCCTGTGTAGTTGTGCACCCATCGTAACCGGGACGGCTCCCCGGTTGTTCCCCCGCCGTCCCGGCGCGTTGGCGGCGCGGTGGCCCTAGATCCAGTCGCGCCGCTTGAACACCGCGTACAGGGTCAGGCTCACGCCCAGCATCAGCACCAGCGCGAACGGGTAGCCGAGGTGCCACGACAGCTCGGGCATGTCGTCGAAGTTCATCCCGTAGACCGTGCCCACCAGGGTCGGCGCGAACAGGATGGCCGCCCAGGCGGAGATCTTCTTGACCTCCTCGCCCTGCGCGATCGAGGCCTCGGTGAGCTCGCGGATCTCGTCGTTCTGCCGCTGCGCCACCAGGGTCGCGTTCACGGTGAGGATGTCGCGCAGCTGCAGCCGGAACGCCTCGATGCGCTCGGTCACCTGGGTGACGTGGTCGGCGACGTCGCGCAGGTAGCTGCGCAGCTCCTCGTCGACGCCGTACTTGTCGAAGCCGGCGGTGATCGCGGCGAGGATGCCGGTCAGCGGCTGCGCGGCGCGCTGGAACTCCAGGACCTCCTGCGACAGCTCGTAGATGCGCCGGGAGACGCCCGGGTCCCCGCGGAAGACCTCGGTCTCGATCTCGTCGATGTCGTTGGCCAGGCCCGCGACGACCGGGGAGTACCCGTCGACGACGGCGTCGAGGATCGCGTAGAGCACCGCCTCGCTGCCCCGGCCGAGCAGGTCCGGCTCGCTCTCCAGCCGGCGCCGCACCCGCGCGAGGTCGGGCGACTCGGAGTGCCGGACGGTGATCGCGAACTGCCGGCCGAGGAACAGGTGCAGCTCGCCGAACTCGACCTCCTCCGCCGCGTCCAGGTAGCGCGCGGCCTTGAGGACGACGAACAGCGTGTCGCCGTAGCGCTCGAACTTGGGCCGCTGGTGGGCCTGGATGGCGTCCTCGACGGCGAGCTCGGGCAGCCCGTACTGCTCGGCGAGCTCCCCCAGCTCGGCGGGCTCGGGCCGGTAGAGGCCGAGCCACACGAGGCGGTCGTCGAAGCCCTCGGTCAGCCAGTCGTGGCTCTCGGCCGCCGACGGCGGGGTCGCGATGCGCCGGCCACCGGCGTAGACGGCGTTGTCGATGAGCTTCGACTGCCGCACCACCGGCGCCGGTGGGGGCGGCGGCGGGACGGGGCGCACCACCGGCGGCCGCGGGCGGCGGCCCAGGGTGGACAGGGCGGTGAGGGGCGCGAGGCGACGGTCGGCCATGACGGGCTCCCGGGAGGACGCTGGGCGGAGGACACAGCAGTGGTCCTCCACGCGGGCACCGGGGCGCGGGGCGGCGCCGGGAGCTAGGCGGGGAGGACCTCGGGACTGGGACTGGGGGGTTCGCTGCGCATGCGCTCGCCCTCCCTCCGTCGACCGGCGCCCGTCGTCGTCCGGGCCGTCGTCCATCGTGACACGCCGCCGGGCGTGCGGGCCCGCCGGAGACGGAGACTTCCCTCTCCGTTCACCCGGAGGATCAGACCTCGAGGACGAGACCCACCATCACCGGCAGCAGGACGACGATGAGCAGCGCGCCGAGCACGTCGAACGAGATGCCCGACCGGATCATCTTCGTGATCGGCACGACGCCGGAGCCGTAGACGATGGCGTTCTGCGGCGTGGACACCGGGAGCATGAACCCGAACGACGCCGCGAACGTGGCCGCCAGTGCCGGGACGAACGGGTTGATCCCCGCCGCCACGGCCACCGGGATGATGATCGGCACGACGACGGCGGCCGACGCGGTGTTCGACGTCGTCTCCGAGATGACGATCGCCAGGATGACCGCGAAGACGGTGATCGCGAGGGTGCTGCCGAGGCCGAGGGTGTCGGCGGACGCGTTGCCGATCGTCTCGGCCAGGCCGGTGTCGGCCAGCAGCGAGCCGAAGACGATGCCGGTGCCGAAGAGCAGCACCGTGCCCCAGTCGATCGTGGCGGCGTCGGACCAGCGGAGGGTGAACTCCCGCTTCTTCCAGTCGGTGGGCAGCAGGAACAGCAGCGACGCCCCGAGGATCGCGACGATGCCCTCGTCGATCCGGTCGCTGATCGTCGTGTAGAGCTCGGACTCGGTGCCGGCGGTGAGCGCGATGACGCCGGGGAAGATCCACAGCGCCACGGTGATCCCGAACGCGACCAGCGTGTTCTTCTCCGCGCGGGAGACCGGGCCGAGCTCCGCCCGCTCGGCCTGCACGTACTCGTGCACGCCCTCGATGCGCTTGATCTCCGGCTTGTTGAGCAGCAGCAGGACGGCGGCCAGCGCCACGAACATGAGCGCGCAGATGGGCAGCGCCATGAGCATCCACTGCAGGAAGCCGATCCGCTCCCCCGTCGCCTCCTCGATCAGGCCGCGGCCGATCAGGTTGGGCGGCGTCCCCACGGGGGTGATGAGCCCGCCGACGCTCGCCCCGTAGGCCAGCATCAGCATGAGCGCGACGCCGACCCGCAGCCGGAGCGGGTCGAAGTCGGGCTGCACCAGGCCCTTGTCCTGCAGCAGCTTGGCGATGACGGAGAGGATGCCGAGCGCCGTCGGCAGGAGCATCGCCACGGTGGCGGTGTTGGACACGAACGCCGACAGCAGCGCGGTGATCAGCCCGAAGGCGATGACCAGGCGCGACGTGGAGCCGCCCACCCAGCGCAGCGACAGGATCGCCATGGCGAACCGGCGTGCGACGCCGTGCTTGAGCATCGCGGCGGCGAGGATGAACGCGCCGATGAAGGTGAACACCGTCGTCGACCCGAAGGGCGCCACGGCGTCGTCGGCCGGGACCACCCCGAGGACGACGATCGCCGCCAGCCCGATGAGACCGCCGATCGGGATGGGCACCGGCTCGGTGATCCACAGGACGATGACCCCGAGCAGGATCGCGGCCAGCAGCTGCTGCTGGTCCTCCATGCCGAGCGGCAGCAGCGCGAAGACGACCGTCACGAGCGGGGCGAGGAACAGCCCGACCGTGCGGCGCCCCTTCTCGAAGCGCTCCTCCGCCGGGCTGAGCTGCTGCTCGCCGAGGCTGCGGTAGGTGGCCGAGCCGCGGAACGCGGCGTCGACGTCGGTGCGCTGTGCGGGACGGTCGGTCGTCGTCATGGCAGCTCCCAGCCCGGTGTGATCCACACGATAGGGAGGACGGCGCTACCCGGCGACCTCGCCGTCCGACGGCGGCACGCGCATCGCCACGAGGAACCGCGACACCATGCAGTAGCCGCCGACCAGCACGGTCAGCTCCACGACCTGCCGGTCGTCGAGGTGCTCCCGCACCGCGGCGAACACCGCGTCGGAGACGTCGACGGCGCGGGCGGAGGCGTCGGTGAAGGCGAGGACGGCGGCCTGCGCGGGCGTCCACACCGGCTCGGCGGTGGGCTCGGCGGCGCGCAGCCGGCGCAGGTGACGGTCGGTCAACCCGGCGCGGCGGCCGATCGGCTCGTGGGCGGTCCACTCGAACTCCGCCCCGGTGAGCACGGCGACCCGCAGGACGACGAGCTCGCGCAGGTCGGCCGGCAGCGTGCTGCCGCCGCGCAGTGCGCCGAGCAGCGCGTTCCAGCCCTCGGCCACCGGCGGGCTGTGCAGCAACAGCCGGTCCAGCACGGTGAGCGTGCCGCCGCGCCGCGCGCGCAGCAGGTCGGCGGTGGGCCCCTCGTCGGACGCCTCGGGCAGCCGGACGGTCACCGGCCGGCGAAGACGCCGGCCGGGTAGGCGCCGTTGGCCACCAGCGTGCTCGACAGCGCCTTGCCCAAGGCGATCACGCGGGCGGTGCGCTCGGGGCCGAGGTGCGCCCAGGGCGCGGTGGACAGCGCGTCGGTCTCGGTCTCGAGGTCGGCGCGCAGCTGCAGGCCGGCGTCGGTGAGCCGGTCGCCGTCGAGCAGGCCGCGGCCGGCCAGCCGCGCGGCGGCGGCGTCCCACTCCTCGTCGCTCCAGCCGCGGGTGGCCTTGGCCGAGGAGGGCAGGAAGCCGCGGCCGGTGGCGGTGTGGCTGACCAGCGCCTCCAGGCCCGACAGCTCGTGGCGGACGAGGACGGCGACGTGCCCGTCGCCGCGCCACTCGCGCAGCAGCGAGGCGGCGTGCCAGAGCCGGCTCACCGGGTCGGCGGGCCACGCGAGGTCGGCGTGGCCGGCGTAAAGCGGGCGGCCCTCGGCGGTGAGCACGGTGCAGGCCTCGACGAGCAGGTCGCCCAGCTCGCCGACCTCGGGCGCGGCCGCGGCCTCCTCGCCGCCGAGCAGCCGGGTGAGCGAGGCGCGGGCGGCGGCGAACCGGGCGGCCACGACCTGCTCGGGGGTGGCCAGCGTCCACGCCCGCGGGACGTGCCGCGCGACGATCGCCGGGGAGAAGTTGGAGAAGGTCGCCGTCACCACGCCCGGGCCGACGGCGCCCATCGGCGCGGCGCGGCCGGCGAAGTAGACCATCCGCCCCGGCCGCAGCCCGGCCGCCGTCAGGTGCTGGTCGGTCTCCGGCACGAAGTACACGTGGTTGTGCAGGGGCTCGACGGCGCGGTACGCGCGGGCGACGAGGGCGGGGTCCAGGACGGGCTGATCGGCGCTGACCATGCCGGCGACCCTAGGCCGGGGCGGCCGGGCGGCGGAACAGCAGGTAGGCGGCGTCCTCCCCCGCGGGCAGGAAGCCGGCGGCCTCGTACAGCGCCCGGGCCGGGTTGTCGCGGTGCACGCCGAGGCGGACCTCGGCGAGCCCCGCCGCGCGCGCCTGCGCGGCGACCACCTCCAGCAGCCGGCGGCCGTGCCCGCGGCGGCGGTGCGGCGGGAGCACCTGCACGGTGACGACGAGCGCGGCGTCGCCGTCGGGCGTCCACATGACGAACCCGGCCGGCGCGCCGCCGTCCTCCAGCACCGTGGTGCGCGCCAGGTTCTCCCGCCACAGCGCCCGGTTGCGGTCGAGCGCCGCCGTCCAGCCGGCCTCCTGGTCGGGCTCGACGTCGCGGACGTAGGCCCGCTCGGCGTCCTCGACCAGCGGCAGGTCGTCCTCCCGCGCCGGGCGGGTCACCCCGCGGCCGGCGGGACGACGTACGCCCAGGCGTGGTGGGTGCGGGCCACCCGGAAGCCGACCCGCTCGTAGAGGGCGAAGGCGCCGGTGGTGTTCTCGGTGTCGACGTCGAGGGCGGCCTGCGCGTACCCGGCCTCCTGTGCGGCGGCCAGCGCGGCGGCGATGGTGGCCGAGGCGACGCCGCGGCCGCGGGCGGACGGGAGGACGCCGATCTGGCCGAAGTGCGCGGTCCGGATGCCGGTGGCGCGGGTGTCGGCCTCGTACTCGTAGGTGAGCACGTAGCCGGCGACGGCGCCGTCGGTGAGCGCGAGCACCGACAGGTCGGGCCGGAACGCCTGCCGGCCGGTGAACCAGTTGCGCCAGGCCTGCTCGTCGCGCTCGGTGGAGCCGTGGTGCTCGGTGAAGGAGGCGTTGTGCGCCCGGCGGACCTCGTCGTCGCGGTCCCAGGTGAAGGGCACGAGGTCGACGCCGGGCGGCGGGGCGACGGCGGGCAGCCCGGTGAGCGGGCGCTCCATCGAGGCGAACAGCCGCTCCACCTCGAAGCCGGCGCGCCGCAGCATCGACTCCAGCGACGTCATCGCCGGCCAGACGGAGGTGACCAGCCGGGCGGGGAGGCCAGGCGGGCCGAACTCGGCGTGCTGCTCGGCGCCGCGGCGCAGCTGCCAGGCCAGCAGCGCCCGGCCGACGCCGCGGCCGCGGACGTCGGGGTGCACGCGGCCCTCGGTCCAGATGCGGAAGGCGTCGCGGCCGCCGCGCGGGGCGATCGACGTCGCCCAGGCCACCAGCCGGCCGTCGGCGTCGACGACCGCCCGGCCGTCGCGGGGCAGCTCGACCAGCTCGCGGTCCCACCACTCGGTCAGGTCGGCGGCGTCCTCGTGTTCGCCGGTGTCGTCGACGGCCTCGGCCGCCTCGAGCAGCTCGGCCGCGGCGGGGGCGTCGTCGAGGGTGAGCGGGCGGGCGGTGAGGCCCTCGGGCAGGCCGGTCACGTCGCCGGTCACGTCGGCGGGCAGCAGGTCGGACACGGTGCCCGAGGTTAGGCGGGGCCGTCCGGTCCCGGCGACGCATTTGCGACCCGGACGAACAGGCAGAACGGGTGCCCGGCCGGATCGGCGTAGACCCGCACGATCTCCTGCGGGTCGTCGTACCCGCCGATCCGCCGGGCGCCGGCCTCCTCGGCCAGCGCACAGGCGGCCTCGAGGTCGTCGACCAGCAGGTCGAGGTGGGTCTGCATCTGCTGGGTGCCCGGCTCCGGCGGCCAGACCGGCGGCACGTGGTCGCGCTCGAGCTGGAAGGACAGGCCGGTGCCGCCGTCCTCGGGACGCAGCGTGGCCCAGTCGTCGGTGTCGTCGCGGACCGGCCAGCCGAGCAGCCGCTGGTAGAAGCGCGCCAGCCCGCGCGGGTCGGGGGTGCCCAGGACGGCGGCGGCGAGTCGGATGGTCACGGGCTGCCGCTACCCCGCCGGCGGGGTGGTGAAGACGACCGCCCAGTGCCCGTCGACGACCCGCTCGAGGTCGGGCCGGCGCACCAGCCCGGCGGCGAGCGCGGTGCGCCGCGACCCGGTGTCGTCCACGGTGGTGAAGGCCAGCACCGGCACCCCGTCCCACGCCGACGTCCGCACGTCGGAGAAGCCGACGACCCTCCCCTCGTCCGTCTCGACGGCGGAGTAGCCGAACCCGTGCCGCTCCCAGTGGTCGAGCCACTCCCGCAGGCGGTCCCGGCCGGCCGCGACGTCGGCGTCCGGGCCGGCCGGGTCGTGCCGGTTGGTCCGCGGGTCGCCGTGGACGGCCCGCACCGCGGGGAGGTCGTCGGCCCCGGGACGACGCAGGAGCAGCGGGCCGATCACGGTGTCCACCCGCAGGTGGTCCTGCGCGGCGGGCATCAGGCCGGCAGCCCGAACAAGCGGGCGCCGTTGTCGTGCAGCACCGCGCGCAGCCAGTCGTCGCCGAGGCCGAGCCGGGCGAGCGCGGCGAGCTGGTGGGCGTAGGGGTACGGGATCGACGGGAAGTCGCTGCCCAGGAGCACCCTGTCCCGCAGCGCGCCCAGCCGCGGCCGCAGTGCGGGGTCGAAGGGCATCAGCCGCTCGGTGAAGTCGGTGGCGAACATCGTGGTGTCCAGGTGCACCCGCTCGTACCGCTCGGCGAGGTCGAGGAACTCCCGGTACTCGGGCATGCCGAGGTGGGCGATCACCAGCTGCAGGCGCGGGTGCCGCTCGAGCAGCCCGGCCATGGGCGCCGGCCCGGTGTGCTCGCCGCGCAGCGGGCCGGAGCCGCAGTGGATGACCACCGGCGTCCCGGTCTCCTCCAGCCGCGCCCACACCGGGTCGAGCAGGACGTCGCGCGGGTCGAAGGAGCCCACCTGCACGTGCACCTTGAACACCCGGACGCCGGCGTCGAGCGCCTCGGCGACGTAGTGCGGCGCCTCCGGCTCGGGGAAGAACGTGGCCGAGCGCAGCACCTGCGGGTGCGCCGCGGCGAAGTCGGCCGACCAGTCGTTGAGCCAGGCCGCCATCCCCGCCTTGTGCGGGTACGGCAGCGTCGGGAACGCCCGGACGCCGAGCCGCGCCAGGACGGCGAGCCGCTCGTCCTCGGGAAGCGGGTACGCCACCGGCCACTCGGCGCCGTAGTGCGTCCGCGCCGCCTCGAAGTACGCCCACACCTTCGCCTGCACGCGCGGCGGCAGGAAGTGCACGTGGACGTCGACCAGGCCGGGCAGGCCGAGCTCGCGCCAGAACCGCGGGACGTCGTCGTCGTCGACCGGCGGCGGGACGCTCATGCTCCGCTGCTCATCGCAGGGTGACGACGACCTTGCCGCGCACGTGCCCGCCGGCGACCAGGTCGTGGGCCTCGGCGGTGCGCTCCAGCGGGAACGCCTTGGCGATCGCCACGCGCAACTGGCCGGCGTCGGCCATCCGGCCGAGCTCCTCGAGGTCGTGCCGCTCGGGCCGGACGAACACGTAGCGCCCGCCCATCTCGTTGACCGCCGGGTCGACGACGCTCGCGACCCGGGCGACGTCGCGCACCTGCTGCGGCGCGTCGGCGAGCGCGTCGCCGCCGTTGAGGTCGAGGACGGCGTCGACCGGCTCCGACAGCTGCGCGCTGACCGGCCCGGCCGCGTAGTCGAGCACCTCGGCGGCGCCGGCGTCGCGGAGGAAGCCGTGGTTGCGCGGGCTCGCGGTGCCGATGACGTGCGCGCCGAGCGCGACGGCGATCTGCACGGCGAAGAACCCGACGCCGCCGGCCGCGCGGTGCACCAGCACCCGGTCGCCCTCGCCGACGTCGAGCGCCTCGGTGAGCGCCTGGTAGGCGGTGAGCCCCGCCAGCGGCAGCGCCCCCGCCTCGGCGAACGACAGCGACTCCGGCTTGCGCGCGAGGCAGCGCTGCGGCGCCGGGACGAGCTCGGCCGCCGTCCCCCACTGGACGTCGTCGCGGCGCAGGTAGCCGAACACCTCGTCGCCGGGCGCGAGGTCGTGGATCGCCGGCCCGACCGCCTCCACCGTCCCGGCGAGGTCCCAGCCGGGCACGATCGGGAAGCGGTGCGGGAAGAACCCGGACAGGTGCCCCTCGCGGATGCCGACGTCGACCGGGTTCACGCCCGCGGCGTGCGTGCGGACGAGCACCGTGTCCGGCCCGACGGGCGGCTCGGGGAGGTCGTCGCGCAGCTCCAGGACCTCGGAGCCCCCGAAGCGGTCGTACGCGATGCCCCTCAACGACGTCCCTTCACGTAGCGGCCGAAGGCCTTCTGGATCTCGCGGCGAGAGTCGCGCTCGGCGAGGTCGTGGCGCTTGTCGTAGGACTTCTTGCCCTTGGCCAGCGCGAGCGTGGCCTTGACCTTGCCGTCCTTGAAGTACAGGTCCAGCGGCACGAGCGTCAGGCCGCCCTCGCGGGTCTTGCCGATCAGCTTGTCGATCTCCTCGCGGTGCATGAGCACCTTGCGCTTGCGCCGCGGGGCGTGGTTCGTCCAGGTCCCCTGCGTGTACTCGGGGATGTGCACGTGCTGGAGCCACACCTCGCCGTCGTCGACGGTGGCGAAGCCGTCGACCAGCGACGCCCGGCCGGCGCGGAGGCTCTTCACCTCGGTGCCGGTGAGCACCAGGCCGACCTCGAACGTGTCGAGGATCGAGTAGTCGTGCCGCGCCTTCTTGTTCTGGGCGATGAACTTGCGCCCCTGTTCCCGCGGCATGTCCCCAGGTTACTGCCGCACCCCGGCGGCCGTGATCTCCCGGCGGAGCTGGGCGACGGTGGGCGCCTGCACCGGCAGGAAGGCCGCCTCGCGCACCCGGCGGGCAGTGTCGCTGCCGGCCCGGTAGCCCTCTCCCCCGGCCACCGAGCACTCCAGCCGCACCGCCTCGGCGGCCACGTCCATGGCGGCCAGTCGAAGCCGGGCGAGGTCGCCGGGCCCCAGTCCCACCCGGTCGCCGGCCAGGTCCTCGGTGCGGCGGGCGACGTCGTCGCGCTGGTCGGAGAGGTCCTGGGCGTCACGGCGCAGCAGCGCGCCGGGCACCAGGTGGGTGTCGACGGCGGCGAGCGCGGCGTCGGCCAGGCCGAGGGCGAGCGCGGTCTGCATGAGCAGCATCGCCGGGCGGCAGGTGCCGAGGAACGCGGCCAGGTCGTCGCTCAGCACCCGGTCCGGCCCGACCGCGACGCCGTCGAGGTGCAGGCCGCCGGTGCCGGTGCCGTTGAGGCCGAGCAGGTCGTAGGGCCCCTCGGGCGTGACGCCGGGGTCGGTGCGGCCGAAGAGCACCACGAGCCGGCCCTCGTCGGACGTGCGCGCCGGGGCGACGACGACGGCGTCGTCGAAGAGGTTCGACGCCCACGCGACCGTGCCGGTGAGCCGCCAGCCGGCGCCGTCGCGGGTGGCGGTGACCGGGATCGTGCCGGTACCGGCGAGGTCGGCGATCGCCGGCGCGAGCGCGGTCGCGCCGGTCACCTCGGCGGTGCGCAACGCCGCGGACAGGCCGTCGTCGGGCAGCCGGGCGGCGCGCAGGTACTCCACGACCATGCGCTGCGACCAGGCCGAGAAGGCGGTGGCGAGGCTGACCGCGGCCACCTCGCGCACCAGCCGCACGGCGGCCAGCAGCCCCGTCGTCGGGTCCTCGCCGTCGTCGCCGAAGGCGCCCACCGCACCCAGCCTGCGCAGGGCGGCTCGGACGTCGGCCCGCCCGCTGTCGACGTCGCCTGCCGGGGCCACCTCGTCGGTCGTCATGCCCCGGTCCTACCCCTGCCTCCCGCGCCGCGCGCGCCGATGTCGGACCCGGCGTGGGGCCCGGAGGGCTCCCGACGGGTTCGACGGGCGGGCTCCACGCGACCGGGGACGGCACGTGGTGGCGGTGTCGGCCGGGAGGCCGACGATGTCACAGCCGGACGTAGAGGCGCAGCGTCACGTAGGCGGCGATGCCGGCCAGGCCGACGCCGGCCGCGGCGATGATCGGGCTGATCGTGGCGATCGCGCCCCAGTCGACCGGCGGGATGATCCCGGCCTTGATCGGCCCGGCCAGCGTCTTGTCGACGAACAGCACCTTCGCCAGCACGAGGCCGCCGACGGCGAGCAGCGCGCCGATCAGGCCGGCCAGCGCCGCCTCGAGGATGAACGGCAGCTGGGTGTACCAGCGCGAGGCGCCGACCAGCCGCATGATGTTCGTTTCATTGCGCCGGTTGAACGCCGCCAGCTGGATCGTGTTGGAGATCAGCAGCAGCGCCGCCAGCGCCTGCACCACCGCGACGGCGATGGTGGCGTTGCGGGCGCCGTTGAGCAGGCTGAACAGGCGGTCGAGGAAGTCGCCCTCGTCGCGCACCTGGTCGACGCCGTTCTGCCCGTTCGGGAACTCCGCGGCGATGACCTCGTAGCGCTCGGGGTTCACCAGCTCCACGCGGAAGCTCTCCGGCAGCGCGTCCGGCGGGGTGTTCTCGACCAGCTCGGGCTGCTGGGAGAACTGCTGCCGGAAGCGCTCGTAGGCCTCCTCCTTCGACTCGTAGAGGAAGGTGGCGACCTCCGGCGAGTCGGTCAGCTGGGTCTCGATCGCGGTCCGCTGCTCGTCGGTGACGTCGTCGGCCAGGAAGATGGAGACCTGCACCTTGTCGTAGTAGATCTCCTTCATGTCGGAGATCATCCCGGCGATGAGCAGGCCGGTCCCCATGAGACCGAGCGAGATGGCCGTGGTCAGGATCATCGCGACCGTCATGGTCAGGTTGCGACGCAGCCCGGTGGCCACCTCGGAGAGGACGAAGTTGACGCGCATGGGTTCCCTTGCGTGAGGTGCAGGTGAGGGGTCAGGACCGTCAGCGGCCGACGCCGTAGACGCCGCGCGACTGGTCTCGGGTGATCTGGCCCCCGTTGAGCTCGATCACGCGACGGCGCATCGAGTCGACGATGTGGTAGTCGTGGGTCGCCATGATCACCGTGGTGCCGGTGCGGTTGATCCGCTCCAGCAGCAGCATGATCCCCTCGCTGGTCTCCGGGTCGAGGTTGCCGGTGGGCTCGTCGGCGAGCAGCACCAGCGGCCGGTTGACGAACGCGCGGGCGATCGCGACCCGCTGCTGTTCACCACCGGAGAGCTCGTGGGGCAGGCGGGAGGCCTTGCCGTCGAGGCCGACCATCTCCAGCACCTCGGGGACGACGCGCTTGATGGTGCGGTGCGGCTTGTTGATGACCTCGAGGGCGAACGCCACGTTCTCGGCCACCGTGCGGTTGCGCAGCAGGCGGAAGTCCTGGAAGACGCAGCCCATCGTGCGGCGCAGCTTCGGCACCTGCCACTTGCTCATGCCGTTGAGGGTCTTGCCGTTGACCGTCACCGTGCCGCGGGTCGGGTCGTCCTCCTTGAGCAGCAGCCGGAGGAAGGTCGACTTGCCGGAGCCCGAGGAGCCGATCAGGAAGACGAACTCGCCCTTGTCGATCTCCGTCGACACGTCATCGAGGGCCGGCCGAGCGCTGGCCGGGTAGAGCTTGGTGACGTGTTGCAATTCGATCACGAGGGGCCACGGTACCTGCCCGGGACCGCACCATGAGCGGTTCGCGGCGAGACGCACCGGGCGCGTTGCGCGAATCTGCTGCACTACCCCGGAGGTGCGCCCGCCGAACCCCCGCCGACTGTGACGGGGTCGACGCCGTCAGGACGCCGGGACGCTCTCCTGCTGGCGGCGCCAGCGGATGCCGGCCTCGATGAACGAGTCGATGTCGCCGTCGAGGACCGCCGTCGTGTTGCCGGTCTCCTGCTCGGTCCGCAGGTCCTTGACCATCTGGTACGGGTGCAGCACGTAGGAGCGCATCTGGTTGCCCCAGCTGGAGCCCTCGCCCTTGAGCGCGTCCATCTCCGCGCGCTGCTCGGCCTGGCGGACCGCGAGCAGCCGCGCCTGCAGCACCCGCAGGGCCGCGGCGCGGTTCTGGATCTGGCTCTTCTCGTTCTGGCAGGACACCACGATGCCGGTCGGCAGGTGGGTGATGCGGACGGCGGAGTCGGTGGTGTTCACGCTCTGCCCGCCGGGGCCCGAGGACCGGAAGACGTCGATGCGGATCTCGTTCTCGGGGATGTCGACGTGGTCGGTCTGCTCGACGACCGGCAGCACCTCGACGCCGGCGAACGACGTCTGCCGGCGGCCCTGGTTGTCGAACGGCGAGATGCGCACCAGCCGGTGGGTGCCCTGCTCGACCGACAGCGTGCCGTAGGCGTAGGGCTGCTTGACGGCGAAGGTGGCCGACTTGATGCCGGCCTCCTCGGCGTAGGAGGTGTCGTAGACCTCGATCGGGTAGCGGTGGCGCTCGGCCCAGCGCAGGTACATCCGCATGAGCATCTCGGCGAAGTCGGCCGCGTCGACGCCGCCGGCCTCCGAGCGGATGGTCACCAGCGCCTCGCGGGAGTCGTACTCGCCGTTGAGCAGCGTGCGGACCTCGAGCTCGTCGATCTCGGTGCGCAGGGCGGCCAGCTCGCGCTCGGCCTCGGCGGCGGTGGCCTCGTCGGACTCCTCCTGCGCCATCTCGTGCAGCACGCCGACGTCGTCGAGCCGGCGGCGCAGCTCCTCGACGCGGCGCAGGTCGCCCTGCAGGTAGGACAGCTTCGACGTCAGCGCCTGGGCGGCCTCGACGTCGTTCCACAGGTCCGGCGCGGCGGCCTGCTGCTCGAGCTCGGAGACCTCGCGGCGGAGCTTGTCGACGTCGAGGACGGACTCGATGCTGGAGAGGGTCGTGTCGAGTTCGTCGAGGACGACGGAGAAGTCTGCGGCCACGTCGATCCAGGGTAGTGCGCCGCGGGGTCAGCCGGTCGGTTCGCCCATCCAGCCGGGCACGGCGCCGGGCGGGCGCGGGTAGGCGCGCAGCTCCGCGGCGACCGCCCCGGGCGGCAGCGGCGGTCCGGGCGGGGCGGCCTCGGCGTTGAAGATCGGCACCAGCCGGCCGCTGGCCAGGTCGAGGACCATCTCGGTCTGCAGCCAGGTGCCGCGCTCCGGCGTCCACATGGCGCGCTTGAGCTCCTCGGCCGCGCGGCGCACGGCGGCGGGCACGGGCAACTCCTCCCCCGTGCCCGGCTCGGCGGTGAGCTGGTCGCGGCGGACGTCGCCGACGACGACGGCGCGGTAGCGCAGCCGGGCGGCGCCGGCCGGCGCGGCGGCCCGGAGGGCGGCGCCGAGGTCGCGCAGGACGGCGGTCGAGTCGCGGGCGGGCGGCGTCACCCGGCCATCCTCACCCGGCCGTCCTCACAGCGGCCGATCCGGGTGGCCGGGGCCGGCACCGGGTACCCCCCTCCCATGAGCGAGCCGCGGCGGAAGCTGACCCGCGAGGACTACGAGCGGGGCCTGCCCGACCACCACGACCCGACGGCGGGGCTGCTCGGCGCGGCCCCGGCGCAGTCGGCGCTGACCCTGCGGCTGGTGCTGGCGGCGTTCGGCCTGGTCGTGTGCGTGGTGTTCGGGGTCCTGTGGTTGCGCACCGACCTGCCCGCGTGGCCGGCGGTGCTGCTGTTCGTCCTCGGCGCGGTGGCGCTGGTGGACCTGGTCGTCGTCGCCCGGCGGAAGCTGCGCGGCGAACCCGGCTGACCCACCCGTCAGGGCTCGCGGGTCTCGGCCACCACCCAGCGCAGGTAGTCCTCGTTGCCGCCGGACACCGGCAGCGCGAGGACGCACGGGACGTCGTAGGGGTGCAGCTCCGCGGTGCGCGCGACCAGCTCGGGGACGAGGGCCGCGCGGGTGTGCAGCGCGACGCGCGCCTCCGGCTCGTCGTGCACCGCGCCCTGCCACCGGTAGACCGAGCGGATCAAGGCGAACTGGTGGCCGCAGGCGGCCAGCCGCTCCTCGACCACGGTGCGCGTGTAACCGGCCAGCCAGCCGGCGTCCGGCCCGGTGACCACCACCTCGACGACGTCCACCCGCCCATCCTGGGTGCGTGCCACGGGCCGCGCCGGGTAGGGGCCGCCCATGAGCGACGACCTGACGATCGAGATCGACAGCGAGACCTACGTGGTCCGGCACGGCGGTGAGGCACTGCAGATCGGCCGCCGCAACGGCGACGACGTGGCCTGGCTCGACGACGTCGACCCCGCGCTGCTGCCCGAGGACGCCCGCGCCGCGCTGGCCGAGGGGGACACCGGCAACGAGGCGCTGCGCACCGCGATCGGCGGGATCGTGCAGGCCGAGGTCGAGCGCGGCGGCTGACCCGCGGCGGGGACGGCCGCCCGGGTGCTCCGCGGCGGCCGTCCCCCTCCTCAGCGGTACACGTAGGGAGCCAGCGCCGGCTCCTCCGGGACGTCGGGCGCGTTGCCGTCCGAGTTCGTGGCGTAGGCGAGGAACCCGGCGTAGGTGGGCCCGAAGGTGAGCGGGTCGACGCCCGGCTGGAACGGCTGCAGGCAGGTGCCGAGCGGGATGCGCGAGCGCACCGCGGGCCCGTCGTGGGTGAGCGCGTCGAGGGCGATCGCGTAGCCGACCGGGTCGTGGCTGCCGATGGCGAAGTGGTCGGCCGCGTTGGCCGGGCAGACCTCCTGGGTGGCGATGTTGCTGATCGCGCCGTCGCCGGTGCGCAGCGCGGAGCTCGCGATGCCCGGGGTGTTGGGGACGACGACCTCGTCGAGCGCCGTGTAGGCCACCGTGTAGTCGACGCCGGCGAAGGTCTCCGCGCCGCTGTTGAGCGCGGCGAGGAACGCCGAGCCCGCGGCCTGCTGGTGGAAGGCCGGGTTGCAGTCGCCGCAGGTCACCTGCGACAGCGCGGTGCCGTGGTTGGACGGCGAGAGGCCGACGAGGTCGTCGACGAGCGCGCGGGTGTCGGGCCAGAAGCGCAGCGCCCAGCGCGGCACCATCCCGCCCTGGCTCCAGCCGACGACGTCGACGTCGCGGCGTGACTGCTGCGCCATCGAGCGGACCGCGTGCACGACGTACTCGCCGGCCACCTGGATGTCGCCGGTGGCGTCGAAGGGCAGCGTCACGGTGCACCACCGCAGACCGCGCTGGTCGAAGGCGCGGGCGTAGTTCCAGTCGAAGCCCACGTGCGGGTCCATCGTGGTGCCGGGCACCAGCAGGACCGGGTCCTGCGCGACGCCGCGCAGCGGGCCGTTGCAGTCGAGGCTCGCGTCGAGGGCGTCGCGCGGCACCGACAGACGAGGCCCGGGCCGGTCGAGCGGGGCGAACGCGCCGGTGTCGGCGGTCGCGGACGCCGGGGCGGCGCCGGCGGTGCCGCTCCCGAACAGGACGGCGGCGGTGGCGCCGGTGAGGGCCGCGGTGAGGGCGGCCAGCAGTCGGGACCTCGTCATCGCGGGTCGCGTCTCCTCGCGGTCGGGCGCCCGCGTCGTCGCGGGCGCTCGTGCAACACAACGACCGACTGTGCCTGGGGATGTGCTCCGCGCCACCCGGGCTAGGTTCCCCGGCGTGACCGCCCCGGTGGAGGACGCGACCCTGCGCGGCGAGGACTGGTGGGGCGAGGACCTCTCCGGCCGGTCGTTCGTGCGCTGCACGCTGCTCGGCGTCGACCTGTCGGAGACGACGTCGGTGGGCGCCACGTTCGAGGACTGCGCGTTCACCGACTGCCGGCTGTCGGCCGGGCGGCACGAGGCCTCGGCGTTCCGCGGCTGCCGGTTCACCGCGTGCTCGTTCACCACCGCCGAGTTCACCGACTGTGCGGTTCTGGGCAGCGTCTTCTCGTCCTGCTCGCTGCGCCCGCTGCGGGTGAGCGGCGGCGACTGGTCGTTCGTGTCGCTGGTCGACGCCGACCTGCGGGGCACTCAGTTCGCCGGTGTGCGGCTGCGCGAGGCCGACCTGCGCGGGGCCGACCTCACCGGCGCCACGGTGACGGACTGCGACCTGTCGGCCGCCGCCCTCGACGGCAGCCGCTGGTCGGGTGCCGACCTGCGCGGCAGCGACCTGGCCGCCTTCGACCCGCGGGAGGTGCCCCTCGACGGCGCCCGGATCCGCGCCGAGCAGGCGGTCGTGCTGGCGCAGGCGCTCGGCCTCCGCATCGGTTGAACCGGCCCCGACCAGGGACCTCCGACCCTCCGGGAGCACCCGCGGCCGCCCTAGCGTGGCGGCACAGGCGCACCCCCGGGAGTCGTCATGACCGCACCCGTCGACCATCCGCCCACCGAGCAGCCGGCCGAGCAGGCCCCGTCGCCCAGCCCTGCGGAGAAGCCCGGCATCGAGGACCGCAGCTGGCTGCTGTTCGCCGCCGTCGTCCTCTTCATCGCGCTCGCCTTCATCGGCATGGTCGTGCTGACCGCCCTCGGCGGCGGCACCACCTACGTGCGCTGAGCCGCCTCCGGCGAGCCGGGTCCCGACGGCACCCACGGGCCGCCGGGCGGCCCTACCCTGCCGCGCGTGAGCGACCGCACCCCGCCCGGCGACCCCTCCGGCCGGCCGCTGCCGCCGCGTCTCGACCCGCGCGCGGGCCGGTCCGCCCGGCACGCGGCGCCGCCGGCCTCCGCGGCGGCTCAGCCACGGGTCCGCTCGCACCGCGGGGTCGTCGTCGCCCGGGTGGTGGCCGCGCTGCTGTCCGTGGTGCTGCTCGCCGGCAGCGGGTGGGGCTGGTACCTCGGCCAGGTGGCCGAGGCCGGGGTCAACCGCACCGACGCCATCCCCGACGACGGCAACGCCGACTCCGGGGACGCGCCGGAGGCGATGAACCTGCTGCTGGTGGGCAACGACAGCCGCGCGGACCTCACGCCCGAGCAGCTCGCCGAGCTCAGCGCCGGCGTGGACTCCGGCGTCAACACCGACACGATGATCCTGGTGCACCTGCCGGCCGACGGGTCGAGTGCGTCGTTCGTCTCCTTCCCCCGTGACTCCTACGTCGAGATCCCCGGCTACGGCATGGACAAGCTCAACGCGGCCTACGCCTACGGGTACTCGGAGGTCGACGAGTCGGCACCGCTGACCGAGCGGCAGGCCGGCGGCGCGCAGCTGCTCATCCAGACGATCAACGAGCTCAGCGGCCTGCGCATCGACCACTACGCCGAGGTGGACCTGCTCGGCTTCTTCGAGCTGACCAGCGTGATCGGCGGCGTCGAGGTGAACCTCTGCTACGCCGTCGACGACTCGCAGTACTCCGGCGCGGTGTTCCCGGCCGGCGAGCAGACGATCTCCGGTGTCGACGCGCTGCGGTTCGTCCGGCAGCGGCACGGGGTGCGGCCCGACGGCACCGACGCGCTCCCCCGCGGCGACCTCGACCGGATCGTGCGCCAGCAGGTGTTCCTCAGCGGGGTGCTGCGCAAGCTCCTGTCGCAGGACGTGCTGCTCGACCTCGGCACGCAGCGCCGGCTGGTGCAGGCGGCGTCGGAGTCGCTGACCGTTGACCAGGACCTCGACCTGCTCGACCTCGCCGCGCAGATGCAGGGGGTGACGGCGGGCAGCATCGACTTCCAGACCGTGCCGATCGAGAACCCGGACGCCCGGGACGAGAACGGCAGCTCGATCGTGGCGCTCGCCGACGACGCGACGCTGCACGCGTTCTTCGCGAACCTGTCAGCCGAGCCGGAGGCGCCCGCGTCCGACGCCCCGGCGCCGGACCCGGTGGAGCCATCGGAGGTGTCGGTGGCGGTCTACAACGGCTCGGGCATCGGCGGGGTGGCCGCGTCGGCCACCGCGGCGCTCGAGGCGGCGGGCTTCCCCGTCGTCTCCACCGGCAACGCCGACTCCAGCGACTACGACCGCACGGTGATCCGGCACGCCGCCGGCGACGAGGCGCTCGCCGCCACCCTCGCCGCGCAGGTGCCGGGGGCGGTGACGGAGGTGGCCGACGACGCGACCGCGGGCACCGTGCAGCTCATCCTGGGCGCGGACTTCACCGCGATCGGTCAGCCCACGGAGCCGACGACGTCCGCGCCCGCGGAGGACGCCGGGCCCGCCCGCACCGCCGACGACACGAGCTGCATCAACTGACCGCGGTCAGTCCAGCTGCCAGCCGACCAGCGCCTCCGCGAAGGGCGTGAAGAACCAGGCCGCCGTCGCGACGCACCCCAGGACGACGACGGCGTGGGCAGCCGTGACGGTCCAGGCCCGGCGAGTGCCCGCCCACACCGACGCGAAGCCGGAGGCGAAGGCCACGCACACGAGCGTGGCCGGCGCGAACGCCATCGACAGCACGCCGAACAGGTGCAGCCAGCCGCCGACGTACGGGACCGTGGCCGGCCACAGGTCCTTGGGATCGTGGTAGCCGACCGCGACGTCAGCGAGCGGGAAGCGGTCGAGACCGTTGACGAAGTACGGCAGCACGACGAGCGCCGCGTAGACGACCACCCCGGCCAGGGCGACGACGCCCAGCGACACCGCCCCGCGCACCGTGGTCACGGACCCTCCCCGTCGTCGGTCGGGCGTCAGTGTGGGGCAGGGCGGGTCCCGCCGTCAGCGGTCGACGTAGCGGTCGGTCTCGACGACGAACTGCCCGGTCGCTGTGTTGGCGTCGATCCACTCCGGCAGCAGCGGGATCCGCACGGTCACCGTGGCGCAGACGGAGAACTCCTCGCCCGGCGTCAGAGTCGGCGTCCACCCGCCCGCCGAGGCGCAGTCCGCACCGGCGGGCGCGAAGGACAGCCGCACGTCGGTGGCCTCCACCGACTGGTCGGCCACCGCCAGCTGCGCCGCCCGCTCCGCCCGGGCCAGCCCGGAGCCGAGATCCGGCGCGGTGGCCAGCGCCCGACCGGCCTCCCGCGCGGCCGCCGTCGCGGCGAACACCCCGCGCTGGACCGCCGAGAACCCGGCCAGCACGTAGACCAGCGGCACGAACACCACCAGCGCGACGAAGACGAACTCCACCAGCGCCGACCCGCGCTCGCCCTCGACCTGCCCGAGCCGGGCGCGCAGCCACCTCACGGCGCCTCCTCCACCGCCCGGCCGGTGACGTCCAGCGGCAGCAGGTCACCGAGCCCGGCCAGCAGCGTCGGCACCGCGCCGCGGCAGCGCACGGTCACCAGCACCAGTCCGGTGGCGTCGACCTCCTCCGCCGCGGTGCACACCAGCCCCTCTGCGGTGCCGGCCGACGTCGCCCGGGCCACCGCCTCCAGCGTCCGGCCGGTGGCGGCCGACGCCGCCACGTCGGCGTTCGCCCCGTACCGGGCGCCGTCCTGCGCGCTCGCGGTCACCACGTTGCGCACGTGCACGTAGACCGCCACCTGCAGCACCGCGAGCAGCAGCACGACGACGAGGACCGACACCAGCACGAAGTCGACGACGGCGCTCCCGCGCTCGGCGTCAGGTGAGGTGATGGAACGGCCCCGTCCCGGGGCCCGCCGCGAGCGAAGCGAGGGGTGGGGAGGACGGGGTCCTTCGTCAGCCACCGGCCGTGACGGAGGCCAGCGCGTTCTGCACCGCCGCCACGATCGCCTCGCGGAACGGCACGAGGATGGCCAGCACGAGCGCCGCCGTCATCACCGTGATCATCACCCAGCCGGGGACGTCGCCCCGCTCGGGATCACCGCCGCTGCGCAGCCGTGCGGCCAGGGCCGCCGTGAGCGCGAGAAGCCAGGCCAGGGCCCGCATCCGTCGTCCTCCTCCGTTGATACCGGCGCTCAGCGCGCCAGCGAGACGATGCTGATCAGCCCCGGGAACAGGGCGAACAGGACGGTGACCGGCAGCACCAGGAAGACGACCGGCACCATCATGGCGATCTCCTTGCGACCGCCGGCCTCCAGCAGCCGGCGCTTGCCGGCCTCCCGGACGTCGGCGGCCTGGGCGCGCAACACCTCCGCGAGCGGGGTGCCGCGCTCGATGGCCACGAGCAGGCCGTCGACGAAGCGCGCCAGGGCGTCGACCGACGTCCGGTCGGCCACCTCCTGCAGCGCCTGCACCAGCGGGACGCCGGCCCGCGCCCGGCCGAGCGCCCCGCCGAGCTCGCGGGCCAGCTCGCCGCCCGACAGCCGGGTGACCCGGGCGATGGCCGCCGTCGGGCTCTCCCCCGCGGTCACCGCGAGCGCCAGCAGCTCGGCCACGACGGGGAACTCCGCGAGCAGCAGCTCCTCGCGCCGGCGCACCTGCTGGGTGAGCCACCAGTCGCGTCCCAGCACCCCGCCGAGCAGCCCGGCCAGGCAGAGCAGCGCCACCGACAGCACGTTGACGCTCCCAACCACCAGCGCGCCGGTCCCCGCGAGCAGGGCCGCGCCGAGCAGGCCGATCCCGCCCCACACCACCTGCTCGACGCGCAGGTCCTCCACGGTCTGCTCGGCGCCCAGCGCGGCCAGACGACGGCGCACCGCGGACCGGCCGCCGAGCACGCGGTCGACGAACCGGGCGCCGTCGGCCACCAGCGGGCCGAACACCCGGCGGACGGCGACGAGCAGCCCCGGCTCGGTTGCCGTCCCGAGCAGCCGCGACGGCGGCGGGGCGTCGTGCACGTAGGGCGCGAGCCGGTCGACCAGCCGCACCGCGCGGAACGGCGGCGCGAAGGTGACGGCCAGCAGCAGCCCGACGGCGGCCGCGAGCCCGAGGAGCATCCCGGTCAGCGACGCGCTCACTGGAGCACCCGCACGTCCTGCGGCAGCCGCCCGATCCGCAGCATCAGCCGGTAGGCGACCAGGCAGACCGCCCCACCGCCGATGAGCAGCGCCGTCCCCGCCGGGCTGTCGTAGGCGGCCAGCGTCGTCGACTGGGTGGCGAGCAGCAGCAGGACCACCCACGGTGCCCCGACCGCCAGCCGCGCGGCCTGCACCACCCAGCCCTGCCGGGTCTCGAGCTCCGCGCGGGCGCGGGCGTCCTCGCGCAGGAAGGTAGCCAGCGTCCGCAGCACCCGGCCGAGGTCGGAGCCGCCCACCTCGCGGGCCACCCGCAGCGTCTCGACGATGCGGTCGCCCACCGGGTCCGCGAGGTCGGCCTTGAGCCGGTCGAGGCCGTCACCGAACCGGCCGCTCGAGCGGTGGTCGGCGGCGAACCGCGCGAACGGCGGGCGCAGCACCTCGGGCCCGCGGACGGCGAGCGCCGACAGCGCCTCCGGCAGCGAGAGCCCGGCGCGCACGGCGGACGCCAGGTTGTCGACCACCTCCGGCCACACCTCGCGCAGGTCGGCGCGGCGGCGGGCGGCCAGCCGGCGCACCTGCACGTGCGGGAGTGCGGCCGCGAACACCCCGAAGGCGACACTGACGCTGACCGTCCCGGTGGTCAGCAGCACGACGACGGTGGCCAGGACCGCGAGCAGGACCTGCAGCGCGACCAGCTGCGCCGGGTTGATCCCGGTCAGCCCGGCCTCGGCCAGCAGGCGGGCCCGCCGTCCGGGCGGGCGCGGCGTCGCCGGCCGCTGCGGCGCCCGCGGCCCGCTGCGCCAGACGAGCAGCAGCCCGACGCCGAGCAGCAGGCCGAGGAGCGCGCCGGTCACCGGCGGGCCTCCAGCAGCGCGGGCAGGTCGAACCCGGCGGCGGCGAAGCGCTCCGCGTGCGGCGGGAAGCCCTCGGCGCGCACCAGCCGGCCCTCTCGGGTGGTGAAGACGTCGGCCAGCTCGACGACGCCGTCCTCGGCCCGCCCCGGCACCGCGACGACCTCGCGCACCCGCCGCTGACCCGACGCCTCGGTGGCCACGTGCACCACCAGGTCGACGCTGGCGGCCACCGTGGGGACGACGAACGCGTGGCCGATGTTGTCGCCGGCCAGCAGGGGCAGCGTGCACATCTTCACCACCGCCTCGCGGGCGCTGTTGGCGTGCAGCGTGCACATGCCGGGCAGCCCCGAGTTGAGCGCGATGAGGAGGTCGAGGCACTCCTCCTGCCGCACCTCGCCGACGACGATCCGCGAGGGCCGCATCCGCAGCGCCTCCTTGACCAGCCGGCGCAGCGGGATCTCCCCGGCGCCCTCGAGGTTGGGCTGGCGCGTCTGCATGGCGACGACGTCGGGCAGCGGCACGCGGAGTTCGAACACCTCCTCGCAGGTGATCACTCGCTCGCGGGCCGGGACCGCGGCGACCAGGCAGTTGAGCAGCGTCGTCTTGCCTGCCTGCGTGCCGCCGGAGACCAGCACGTTGAGGCCCGAGGCGACGGCGGCCTCGAGGAACCGGGCGGCCTGGACGGTCAGCGTGCCGGTGGCCACCAGCTCGTCCAGCGAGTGCGCCTGCAGCACGAACTTGCGGATGTTGACCGCCATGTGGCGCCGGGTGATGTCCGGGATCACCACGTGCAGCCGCGAGCCGTCGGGGAGCATCGCGTCGACGAACGGCTGACTCATGTCGATGCGCCGGCCCGAGGTGCGCAGCATCCGCTCGACCAGGTCGGCCAGCTCGCCGGCGCCCAGGATCGTCGTCGTCAGCTCCGACCGGCCGCGGCGGGCGACGAACACCCGGCCCGGCTCGTTGACCCAGATCTCCTCGACCTCGGGGTCGTCGAGCCAGCGCTGCAGCGGCCCGTAGCCGGCCACCCGGTCCAGCACGTCGCGCACCACCGAGTCGGCGTCGCCGATCGGCGGCAGCGCCGAGGTCAGCGACCGCTCGGAGTAGTCGGCCACCACGTCGCGCACCAGCACCCGCACCGGCCCGGGGTCGGTGAACGGGTCGAGGCCGCGGCGGCGGATCAGCTCGCGCACCTCGCCGTCGACGACGTCGAGCGCGCTCGTCGCAGTCGGCACACACACCCCCGTTCCCCGGTCCGCCCCCGTGCGGACGCCGGGACCATAGGGAGACGCCACCGTTCCGCGGCAGGTCGCTCAGCCGATCTGTGGACAGCGGGTACGCACGGTCGGCGCCGATCCACCCGCCCGGGTGACCACCGAGAGGGCGACGCGCTTCGGGCCGGTCAGGCCGGGCGCACCGGCTCGCCCACCCGCGAGCGCGGCGCCGGCACCTGCGGCCGGCGCACCGCCGCCTGCTCCAGCAGCAGCGCCTCGGCGTCGGTGCGCTCCAGCGGCTTGGCGAACAGGTAGCCCTGCGCGGTGTCGCAGCAGCCCTCGGCCAGCAGCCGGGCCTGGTGCTCGTGCTCCACTCCCTCGGCCAGCACCTCCAGGCCCAGCGTGCGGCCCAGGTCGATGGTGCCGCGCACGATCGCCGGCAGCGGCTCGCCCTCGGCGATGCCGCTGACGAACGAGCGGTCGATCTTGAGCACGTCCACGGTGAACTGCCGCAGGTGCGCCAGCGACGAGTAGCCGGTGCCGAAGTCGTCCAGCGCCAGCCGCACGCCCAGCGCCCGCAGCGCCGCCAGGCACGCCGCCGCCCGCTCCGGGTCGCCGACCAGGGCCGTCTCGGTCACCTCGAGCACCAGGCACCGCGCGGGCAGGCCGCTCTCTGCCAGGGCCGCGGCGATCGAGGCGACCAGGTCCGGCGAGCCCAGCTGGGTGGCCGACACGTTGACCGCCATCGAGAACTCCCCGGCACGGGGGTGGTCACGCAGCCAGGCCGCGGCCGTCGCGCACGCCTCGCCCAGCACCCACGCGCCGATCGGGCCCATGAGACCGGCCGCCTCGGCCACCGGCACGAACCGGTCGGGGCCGACCGGGCCCAGCCGCGGGCTGTCCCAGCGCAGCAGGGCCTCGAAGCCGGTCACCCGGCGGTCGCCCAGGCCGACGACGGGCTGGTAGACCAGCCGGAACTCGCCGCCGTCCAGGGCGCCGCGCAGCTCCTGCTCCAGCTCCCGCGCCTCGCGGGCCTGCGCCCGCATGCACGGCGTGAAGGTCTTCATCCGGTCGCGGCCGTCGAGCTTGGCCGCGTACAGCGCGAGGTCGGCGTCGCCGATGAGCGACTCGGCGCCCACGTCGCCGCGGCCCACGGCCACGCCGACGCTGGCGGTCACCGTCACGGACGTACCGGCGAGGGTCATCGGGGCGGCGAGCACCTCGCGCACCCGGGTCGCGGTCGCCACGGCCTCGTCGTCGCCGGTCTGCTCCACGAGCACGGCGAACTCGTCGCCGCCGATGCGGGCCACGGTGTCGTCGGCGCGCACCGCGGCGCGCAGCCGGGCCGCCACCTCGCGCAGCAGCGCGTCGCCGGCGGCGTGGCCGAGGCCGTCGTTGACCGCCTTGAAGCCGTCGACGTCGACCGAGACGACCGCGGCCGAGCCCCCGCCGCGCACCGTGCGCCGCAGCGCTTGGCCGACGCGGTCGGCGAACAGCGTGCGGTTGGCCAGGCCGGTGAGTCCGTCGTGCAGCACGGAGTGGGCCAGGGCGTCCTCGGCGCGACGGCGGCCGGTCACGTCGGTGACGTGCACGACGACGCCGCCGACGTCGGGGTCGCCGGAGAGGTCGGTGAGCCGGACGCTGATCCAGCGCTCCTCGCCGCGGTGGCGCACGGGGATCTCCGCGTCGACCGTGGCGCCCTCGGCGACCAGGGCCTGCGAGAACAGGTCGGCGGCCACCCGCGGGTCCACGCCGGCCAGCCGGACGGCGTCGGCCGTGCTCTCCAGCCCGGCAGTCGAGGTGCCCAGGACCTTCGCCAGCGACGCGGCGTCGCTGAGCAGCCGGCCGTCGCGGGCGACGACCAGGACGGCGTCGGAGGAGTGCGCGGTCAACTTGGCGGCGTACCGCTCGCGCGACCGGACGAGCTCCCGGGCGGTGGCCTCGCCGCGCAGGATGATCGAGCAGCGCACGAACAGCAGCACCGTGAGCACGGCCGTGGTGACGAACACCGCGTGCGACGTCCCCTCGCCGCCCGCGGCGTGCCGGAGCACCTCCACCGTCGACGGCACCAGGAGAGCGCCCAGGGCGACGGCGAGCCGGGTGAGACCCGACCGCCGGCGCTCGGCGAGCGAGCCGTCCGGGGTGCCGGTCTGCGGCCAGGCGGCGACGGCGAGCAGGACGCTGCCCAGGAGCCAGCCGGCGTCCAGGTACGAGCCGAAGGAGTCGGCGTCGGCGTCGAGCAGGTAGGCCATGTCGGACACGAGCCAGCAGGCGCAGGCGGCGGCCACGGCCAGGGAGGCCCACTCACCCTGCCGGCGGGAGAGCAGCAGCCGGACGACGAGACCGATCAGCGCGGCGTCCATCGCCGGGTAGGACGCGAACACCACCCGGGACAACGGGTCGAGCGAACCGTCGTGGATGGTCGCGGCGATCGACACCTCCCAGACCACCAGCAGTGCGGCGACGAGGACGACGAGGGCGTCGAGCCAGCCGGCGAGGCGCTGGTCGCGGATGTGGGTGGCGCGGCGCGCGAGCAGCGCCAGTCCGGTGCCCAGCGCGACGTAACTGGCGAGGTAGACGGCGTCGGCGGGGCCGACGTCCGCGCTGTCGCCGGCGACGGCGACCTGCACCTCCCAGAGCACGTCGGCGGCGGCGGAGAGGGTGACGCCCGTGGCGATGCAGACGGCGGCGGGGCGGCGGGTGCCCTGCGCGACCCCGATCCAGGCGGCGACGACGCTCAGCCCGACGACCGTGAAGTAGAGCGCGGTGCCGGTCGACGTGCCGGAGTGCGCCGCCTGCGCCCAGAGCAGCAGGGCGACCACGACGGCGGCGGCGCCGACGGCCCCGCGGCGCAGGAGCGCCGGAGGGACCGTCGGGCCGGGGCGGACGCTGATCGTGCTCACGGGGGCTGCATCGGCCCGGAACGGAACTGTCTGGAACGGATGTCCCCCGCCTTCCCCCGAGGGGGTGAGCCGGGGTCAGCCGCCCTGCCGCAGCACCGCCTGCACCAGGTGCGGGCCGGGCTCGCGCAGCGCCGTGCGCAGCTGGCCGGCCAGCTCGTCGGTCGTCTCCGCGCGGGTGGCGGGAACGCCCATGCCGGTGGCCAGCGCGACGAAGTCCAGCGCCGGGCCGCCCAGGTCGAGCAGCTGCCCGGCCCGCTCCCCGCCGCCGGTGGCGCCCACCCGCGACAGCTCGCCCTGCAGGATCGCGTAGGACGCGTTGTCGTAGAGCAGCACCGTGACGTCGAGCTGCTCGCGGGCCATCGTCCAGAGCGCCTGCAGCGTGTACATGGCGCTGCCGTCGGCCTGCAGCACGAGCACCGGCCGGTCGGGACAGGCCACGGCCGCACCGACGGCCATGGGCAGCCCGTCGCCGATCGCCCCGCCGGTCAGCGCCAGCCAGTCGTGCCGCGGCGCCCCGGAGGTGAGCTCGGCGATGCCGATGCCCGAGGTGATCGCCTCGTCCACGACGATCGCCCGCTCCGGCAGCACCGCGCCGACCACCGCGGAGACCCCCCGCGGCGTGAGCCGGCCCTCGGGCACCTCCGGGCGGGAGGCCTCCAGCAGCGCCGGCTCGGCGTCGCCGGCCACCTGCGCGGCGAGCTCCTCGAGCGCGGCGACGCCGTCCTCCCCCGGGGCCGACAGCACGTGCACCGAGCAGTCGTCGGGCACCGGGGTGGGCGGCACGCCCGGGTAGGCGAAGAAGTGCACCGGCGACGTCGCTCCCGCCAGCACCAGGTGCCGGGTACCGGCCAGCGCCTTGATCGCCACCTCCGGCGGGTAGGGCAGCTTGCCGATGTCCGGGAGACCGGCACCACGCAGCATGCGCGGGGGGAAGGTCTCGGCCATCAGCCGCGCACCGGTGCCCGCGGCCACCCGCGCGGCGGCCAGCAGCCCGGCCTCACTCGCGACGACGTCGCTGCCGACGAACAGCACGGTCGGCTCGCCGGCGCCCACCACCCCGGCCACCTCGCCGACGACCGACGCGGCGACCCGCGGGCGCGGGCGGGCGGGCACGGGGACGGCGACCTCGGCGCCCTCGGACCACGACACGTCGGCGGGCAGCACCAGCGTGGCGATCTGCCCGCGGGCGGCCGCGGCGACGGCGTCCGCGGCGTCGGCGGCGAGGTCGGCCGGCGACAGCGAGCGCCGCACCCAGCCGGACACCGTGCCGGCGAGGGAGTCGATGTCGCTCTCCAGCGGCGCGTCCAGGCGCTTGTGCGAGGTGCCGTGGTCGCCGACGACGTTGACCATCGGCGTCCGGCCGCGGCGGGCGTTGTGCAGGTTGGCCAGCCCGTTGCCCATGCCGGGGCCGAGGTGCAGCAGCGTGGCGGCCGGGCGGCCGGTCATCCGCGCCCAGCCGTCGGCCGCGCCGGTGGCCACCCCCTCGAACAGGGTGAGGACGCCGCGCATCTGCGGGACGTCGTCGAGGGCGGCGACGAAGTGCATCTCCGACGTGCCGGGGTTGGCGAAGCAGACGTCGACCCCGGCGTCGACGAGCGTGCGGATCAGTGCCTGGGCGCCGTTCACCGGGAGACGTGGACCTCGGTGACCTCGAAGTGGGTCATCGTGGCGCCGCCGCTGGCGAACTTCGGCACGTCCTTCGCCGTCGCCTTCCCCTCGTCGGAGGCGAAGGCGGCGCCCATGGCCTGCTCGGAGTCGAAGTCGAGCTCAGCCACGAGGTAGGGCGCGGGCTGCGACGGGTCCATCGACGTCGGCTTGCCGGTGGTCAGCCGCACCAGGCCCGGCATCTGCACCGCGAGCGGGGTGTGGGTGTCCCGGTAGTAGGCGTCGAACGCCGCCGGGTCCTCCGGCTGCCCGTAGCTGACGACGAGCCTGTGCACCATCTGCGCCACCTCCGCGGTCGGCCCGGAGCACCGCTGCCCCGGGACTCCCCCACCCTGGCAGGGACGGGCGGCTCGGCGCGACCTCAGAAGGTGATCACCAGGCGGCCGCGCACGCCGCCGCGGGCGAGCGCCTCGTGGGCCTCGGGCGCCTCCTCCGGGGCGAAGGTGCGCGCCACGCGGAGGGTGAGCGCGCCGGACTCCACCTGCTCGCGCAGCCGGTCCAGCGCGGCGCCGTTCTCGGCGTAGTCGCGCACCCGCGTCGGGAACACCTCCACCCGGCCCGACCCGTCGCCGCGGTAGCCGCGGACGGTGGTCACCTTCCCGCCGTCGCGGACCGCGGGCAGCACGGCGGCGTCCTGCACCGACCCGTCGGCCAGGCCGTCGACGCCGTCGGGGAACTCCGCCCGGATCCGCTGCGCGACGTCGTCCCCGCGGCGGACGACGACGTCGGCCCCGAGGTCGCGCACGAGCTGCTCGTCGGCCTCGGAGGCGTCGGCGACGACGGTGTGCCCGTCGGCCTTCGCCAGCTGGACGACGTAGCCGCCGAACGCGCCCGCCGCGCCGGTCACCGCCACCACCGACCCCGGTGGCAGCGCCATGTGGTCGAGGGCCAGCCGCGCGGTCAGGGCGTTCATGGGCAGGGTGCAGGCGGCGACGGCGTCGGCCCCGGCCGGCACGCGCGCCACCGAGCCCTGCGGCAGGACGAGGTCCTCGCGGTAGCCGCCGTGCGCGCCGGTGGGCACGACGATCGCCATCACGGCGTCGCCCACGGCCACCCGGTCGACGCCGTCGCCGACCTCCACCACCTCGCCGGCGGCGTCCATGCCCGGCACCCACGGCGGCGTCTTGACCGGGTCGCGGCCGGCGTACGCACCCTCGCGCAGGTGGGTGTCGGTGGGGCTGACCGCGGTGGCCAGCACGCGCAGCCGCACCTGCCCGGGGCCGAGCGGCTCGTCCGGGACGTCGACGACGGCGAGGGCGCGGGGCCCTCCGAACTCGGTCACCCCGACAGCCCGCATGACCGCGAACCTACGACCGGCCGGAGCCCCGCGCCGACCGCGGGAGGTCGTGACGTCACGGTGGTTGCGCGTGACGTCACAATGGTGTCAGGATGACGTCATGGACCTCACGCCGTTCGTCGAGCAGCTCCGCCGGGAGCTCGCGCTGGCCGCCGCACCGGGGGGCGAGGAGGCGCAGGCCCTCGCCGAGCGCCTCGCCGCGCCGCTCGAGTCATCGGTCCGGCTCGCTCTGCTCAGCGCCCTGTCGGTGGCGGCCGAGGAGGTCACCGCCCAGCTCGCCCCCGGCTCGGTCGACGTGCGGCTGCGCGGCAGCGACATCGGCTTCGCCGTCACCCCTCCCCCGGCGCCCGAGCCGCACGAGCCGGCCGCGGCGGCGGAGCCCGCGCCCGAGGTGGAGGAGGGCGAGACCGTCCGCATCACCCTGCGCCTGCCCGAGCAGCTCAAGGGCCGCGTCGACGAGGCGGCCGCCCGGCTCGGCGTCTCGGTGAACACCTGGCTCGTCCGGGCCGTCGCGAACGCGGTCGAGCCCGCCCCGCGCCCCTCCCCCGACCCCCGGCGCGGCCGCCGCTCCGCCGGCTCGCAGTTCACCGGCTGGGCCCGCTAGCACCGCCCGGCGCACCACCGCACCACCCCACAGCGCACCGCCCGCACAGCACAGCGCACCGCGACCCCGGCCGACCGGTCCGGGGGCGATCTCCCCTGCCCCGAGGAGGGCGCAGCCATGCCCACGTTCGACACCCCCGGACCGATCTCGGCCCGCATCGACGTCGTGTACGGCGCCGTGCACGTCCGCGCCGACGACCGGCACGACACCACCGTCACCGTCCGGCCGCAGAACGCGGCCAGCTCCGCCGATGTCGCCGCCGCCGAGGCCACCCAGGTCACCTTCCGCGACGGCGAGCTGCTGGTGCGGTCGGCCTCCCGGCCCCGCCTGCTGTTCTTCGGCTCGGGCCCGGAGGTCGAGGTCGACGTCGTCCTGCCCGCCGGCTCCTCGCTCGACGTCCGGGTGACCGCCGGCGACGTCACCTGCACCGGCCGGCTCGGCACCGCCGACCTCGAGTGCAAGCACGGCAGCGTCCGGCTCGACCGGGCCGGCCGCCTGCGCGCCCGCAGCTCCAGCGGCACCATCACCGCGGGCGCCGTCGACGGCGAGGTCGAGGCGACCACCTCCTACGGCGACGTCCGCGTCGGCGAGACCGGCGGCCCGGCCCGGCTCGAGACCGGCTACGGCGACGTCACCGTCGACCGCGCCCTCGGGTCGCTCACCGGGAGCACCAAGTACGGCCAGGTGCGCGTCGGCCAGGCCGTGCGCGGCTCCCTGGTGCTCGAGACCGCCTACGGCGAGATCGAGGCCGGGATCCCGGAGGGGACCGCGGCCTGGCTCGACGTCTCCTCCGACGCCGGCCGCGTCCGCAACCTGCTCACCGAGACCGAGGGACCCGAGGGCGCCGGCGAGACCGTCGAGATCCACGCCCGCACGTCCTACGGCGACGTCCTCGTCCGCCGGGCCTGAGGGGAGGACGACGTGACCGACGCGATCTCCGTCCGCGGGCTGCGCAAGTCCTTCGGCCCGAAGGTCGTCCTCGACGGCCTCGACCTCACCGTGCCCGAGGGCACCGTCCACGCCCTGCTCGGCCCCAACGGCGCCGGCAAGACCACCACCGTCGACGTCCTGTCCACGCTCACCCCCGCCGACGGCGGCGAGGTGCGGGTGGCCGGGCACGACCTCGCCCGGGAACCCCACGCGGTGCGGGCCGCGATCGCCCTGACCGGCCAGTTCTCCGCCGTCGACGCCCTGCTCACGGGTGCGGAGAACCTGCGGCTCATGGCCGACCTGCACCACCTCGGCCGGCAGGAGGGCCGCCGGCGGGCCGCCGAGCTCCTCGAGCGGTTCGACCTGGTCGACGCCGCCGGGCAGGTGCCGTCCACCTACTCCGGTGGCATGCGGCGGCGCCTGGACCTCGCCATGGGGCTCATGGGCCGCCCCCGGGTGGTCTTCCTCGACGAGCCGACCACCGGCCTGGACCCGCGCAGCCGCCGGGCCATGTGGGACGCCGTCCGCGGCCTGGTCGCCGACGGCGTCACGATCCTGCTCACCACGCAGTACCTGGAGGAGGCCGACCAGCTCGCCGACCGGATCGGCGTCCTGGACTCCGGCCGGCTGGTGGCCGAGGGCACCGCCGACGAGCTCAAGCGGCTGGTCCCCGGCGGGCACGTGCGCCTGCAGTTCGGCGACGCGGCCACCGTCCGCGCGGCCGCCCGCGTGCTCGGCGTCCCGGCCGCGGACGGCCTGGTGCTCGAGGTGCCCGGCGACGGCGGCGTCGCCGAGCTGCGCGCCCTGCTCGCCCGCCTGGACGACGCCCGCGTGGACGTCGCCGCCCTGACCGTGCACACCCCCGACCTGGACGACGTCTTCCTGGCCCTGACCGGCCGGCCGGCTGCCGAGGAGGTGCCCGCGTGACCGCGCTGGCCCTGACCGTGAACGACTCCGCGACGATGCTGCGGCGCAACCTCGTGCGGGCCCTGCGCTACCCCGGGCTCACCGTCATCGTCGCCGCGATGCCGATCGTCTTCCTGCTGCTGTTCGTCTACGTCTTCGGCGGCACGCTCGGCGCCGGGCTGGGCGGTCCCTCGGGTGGCCGGGCGGAGTACGTCGCCTACGTTGTGCCCGGGATCCTCGTGCTGGCCATCACCGGCGGGGCGCAGGGGACGGCGATCGCGATCGCCATGGACATGACCGAGGGGATCATCGCCCGGTTCCGCACCATGTCGATCGCCCGGGCGGCGGTGCTCACCGGGCACGTCGTCGGGGCGGTGCTGCAGACCCTGGTCGGGCTGGCCGTCGTCGTCGCCGTCGCCCTGCTCGTGGGCTTCCGGCCGGACGCGAACCCGGTGGAGTGGCTGGCGGCAGCCGGCCTGCTGGCGCTCGTCAGCGTCGCGCTGTCCTGGCTGTCGGTCGCCATGGGCCTGTGGACGAAGACGGTCGAGGCGGCCAGCAACGTCCCGATGCCGCTGATGCTGCTGCCCTTCTTCGGCAGCGGCTTCGTGCCGGTCGAGTCGATGCCGGGGGCGCTGCGCTGGTTCGCCGAGAACCAGCCGTTCACCCCGGTGATCGAGACGCTGCGCGGCCTGCTCACCGGCACCGCGATCGGCTCGAGCGGGTGGGTGGCGGTGGCCTGGTGCGCCGGGATCGCGCTGGTCGGCTACCTGTGGGCGGTCCGCAACTACGAGCGGCGTCCCGCCCGCTGAACGCGCGAGCGGCCCGGGACCCCTCACCGGGTCCCGGGCCGCTCTGCGCTTCTCAGCGCTTGAGGCCGTACTCCTTGAGCAGGCCGCGGCTGATGATCGTCTTCTGGATCTCGCTGGTGCCCTCGCCGATGAGCAGGAACGGCGCCTCGCGCATGAGCCGCTCGATCTCGTACTCCTTGGAGTAGCCGTACCCGCCGTGGATGCGGAACGACTGCGTGGTCACCTCGGCGCAGTACTCGCTGGCGATCAGCTTGGCCATGCCGGCCTCGACGTCGTTGCGCTGGCCGGCGTCCTTCAGCCGGGCGGCGTTGACCATCATCAGGTGGGCGGCCTCGACCTTGGTGGCCATCTCGGCGAGCTGGAACGCGATCGCCTGGTGCTGCACGATCGGCTTGCCGAAGGTCTCCCGCTGCTGGGCGTACTCGACGGCCAGCTCGAAGGCGCGGATGGAGATGCCGCAGGCGCGGGCGGCGACGTTGACGCGGCCCACCTCGACGCCGTCCATCATCTGCGCGAAGCCGCGGCCGGGCTGCCCGCCGAGGATCATGTCCGCGCCGATGCGGTAGCCGTCGAACACCAGCTCGGTGGTGTCGACGCCCTTGTAGCCCATCTTGTCGATCTTGCCGGGGATGGTCAGGCCCGGGGCGACGGTGCCGAAGCCGGCCGGCTTCTCCACCAGGAACGTCGTGAGGTTCTGGTGCGGCTTGTCGGCGCCCAGGTCGGTGCGCACCAGCGCGGCGACCAGGGTGGAGGACCCGCCGTTGGTCAGCCACATCTTCTGGCCGTCGATGACGTAGGAGTCGCCGTCCTGCACGGCCTTGGTGCGGATGCCGGCGACGTCGGAGCCCAGGCCCGGCTCGGACATGGAGAACGCGCCGCGGACCTCGCCGGTGGCCATGCGCGGGAGGAAGTGCTCCTTCTGCTCCTGCGTGCCGTGCTGGCGGATCATGTAGGCGACGATGAAGTGCGTGTTGATGACGCCGGAGACGCTCATCCAGCCGCGGGCGATCTCCTCGACCACCAGCGCGTAGGTCAGCAGCGACTCGCCGAGGCCGCCGTACTCCTCGGGGATCATCAGCCCGAAGATGCCGAGCTCCTTGAGCCCGTCGACGATCTCCTGCGGGTAGAGGTCGCCGTGCTCGAGCTCCTGCGCGTGCGGGATGATCTCCTTGTCGACGAAGCTGCGGACCGTCGACAGGATCTCGCGCTGGATGTCGGTCAGGTCGGCGGTCTGCGCCAGTCGGGCCACGTCTGCTCCTCGGGGACTCCGGTGTCCGTGTGCTACCGGCGAGTATGGGCGAGCGCCCTGCACCCGTCGCCGTGTCCCCGGTCACCTCTGGGCCGGTCACTTCTGGGCGCGACAGGCATAGGAAGCAATCCCCACGTCTCGGGCCTCATGACGTGGGGATCGCTTCCTATGCCTCGTGAGGTGCTCAGTCCTCGGGCGGGGTGAACGACGACGAGCGGGACATCCCCGCGGCGCGGCCCTTGCCCGCGATGACCAGCGCCATCTTGCGGCTGGCCTCGTCGATCATCTCGTCGCCGAGCATGGCCGAGCCCTTCTTGCCGCCGGCCTCGGAGGTGTACCAGTCGTAGGCGTCGAGGATCAGCTCGGCGTGGTCGTAGTCCTCCTGCGACGGCGCGTAGATCTCGTTGGCGGCGTCGATCTGGCCGGGGTGCAGCACCCACTTGCCGTCGAAGCCGAGCACCGCCGAGCGCTTGGCGACCTCACGGAAGGCGTCGACGTCGCGCACCTGCAGGAAGGGCCCGTCGATGGCCTGCACGCCGCGGGCGCGGGCGGCCATGAGGATCTGCATGAGGATGTAGTGGAACGGGTCGCCCGGGTAGTCGGGGTGCAGGGCGCCCACCACGAGGGACTTCATGTTGATCGACGCCATGAAGTCGGCCGGGCCGAAGATGATCGTCTCGATCCGCGGGCTGGCGAAGGCGATGTCGTTGACGTTGATCAGGCCCTGCGCGGTCTCGATCTGCGCCTCGATGCCGATCCGGCCGACCTCCAGGCCGTTCGCCTTCTCGATCTGCGTGAGCAGGAAGTCCAGCGCCGCGACCTGGGAGGCGTCGACGACCTTCGGCAGCATGATGCAGTCGAGGTTCGCCCCGGCGCCCTCGACCACCTCGATGACGTCGCGGTAGGTCCACTCCGTCGTCCAGTCGTTGACCCGGACCGTGCGGATCTTCTCGCCCCAGCCGCCCTCGTTCAGCGCCGCGACGATGTTCTTGCGGGCGCCCGGCTTGGCCAGCGGCGCGCAGGCGTCCTCGAGGTCGAGGAAGACCTGGTCGGCGGGCAGGCCCTTGGCCTTCTCGAGGAAGCGCGGGTTGCTGCCCGGCACGGCGAGGTTGGAACGACGGGATCGGAGCTCGGCCACGGTGCCTCCGCTGGATGCGTGTCGATGACGGGTTACCGGAGGGTAGCCAGCGCCCTCCGGACGGCTCAGCCGACCGGCTCGACCGGCGTCTGCGGCCGCCCGGCCCGGATCACCAGCGCCACCCCGGCGACGACGGCGACCATGCCGGGCAGCGCCAGCAGCGGCGGCGTCTGCCCGAGCAGCACCAGCGCGACGAGCAGCGCGCCGGGCACCTCCAGCAGCACCGCGAGCCCCACGACGGTCGGCCCGACGCTGGAGAGCACCAGGTTGAGCAGCGTGTGCCCGAGGATCTGCGCGCACACGGTGATCGCGGCGATCAGCCACCAGTCGCGGGCGCTGAACCCGGCCAGCGGGGTGGTCGTCACCAGCGCCGCGACGGCGAGCACCGCGGCGCAGGTGGAGTAGCAGACGACGGAGTAGGCCGACGTCGCGAGCCGGGTGCGGGCCCGGGCGCCGGCGAGCATGTACCCGCCCGCGCAGATCGCCCCGAGCAGGGCCAGCCCGTCGCCGGCCAGCGCCTCCAGGCTCACCGCGACGTCGACCCCGGCGATCAGCGCCGCCCCGACGACGGCCAGCGCGAGCCCCGCCCACACCTGCGCGGGCAGCCGGACGCCGGAGATCCGCGCGGCCAGCGCCGTCCAGATCGGCGTCGTGGTCACCAGCGCCGTGGAGGCGGCCACCGTGGTCATCGACAGGCTCGGCAGCCAGGCGGCGAAGTGCGCGGCGAGGAAGAGCCCCGCCACCACCGACGTCGTCAGGTCCCGCGGGCGCAGGCCGGTCAGCGTGGCGCGCTCCCGGCCGAGCAGCACCGGCAGCAGCAGCGCGGCGCCGGCGGCGTTGCGCCAGAACGCGATGGCCAGGAACGACGTCGTCACCAGCGCGGTCAGCGGGCCGGAGAACGAGACGCCGACGACGGCGACCGCCATGAGCCCCACGTCGCGGGTGCCGGGGCGGTGCACCGCCCACGGCGAGGGCGCCGCGGTGGCCTGGCCGAAACTCACGGGACGCGGATGCGGCCGGCCGCCACCGGCACCACCGCGCCGGACACGGTGGCCGACGTCGCCCGCCCGCCCGCGGCGGTGACCGTGCACCCGAGCACCGAGGGCCGGCCCATCGCCTCGCCCTGGCGCACGGTGTAGGCCGACGTCCCCTCCGGCGCGACCAGCCCGGCCGCCGTCAGCCACACGCCGAGGCCGAGGGCCGCGGATCCGGTGGCCGGGTCCTCGCCCCAGCGCAGGTCGCGGGCGAAGACGCGGGCGTACGCCGTCGCGCCGTCCCACGACAGCACCGAGACGCCCTCGCCCGTGCCGAGCCGGTCGAGCCGGGCGGGGTCGGGGACCGCCCGGTCGACGACGCCGGGGTGCACGGCGAGGAAGGCGAAGGGCAGGCCGCAGCCGGCGACCGACGCGGGCGGCCCGGCGGCGTCGGCGGCCGACAGGCCCATCGCCTCGGCGAGCGCGCCGGCGTCGGGGCCGTCCTCCAGGGTGGGGCGGCCGCCGGTCAGCCTGGCGCTGTCGCCGGTGACCTCGATCGGCAGCACGCCGGCGCCGCACTCCTGGTGCAGCGTCCCGGCCCCCAGCCGGCCGAGGCGCACCAGCGTGTGCGCGGCGCCGACGCTCGGGTGCCCGGCGAAGGGCAGCTCCGCGTACGGCGTGAAGATGCGGACCCGGTAGGAGGCGCCGGGCTCCGTGGGCCGACACAGGAACGACGTCTCCGACAGGGCGAACTCGTTCGCCAGCGCCTGGCACTGCGCCGTCGTCAGGTCGTCGGCGTCCAGGACGACGGCGAGCGGGTTGCCCGCGAACGCTCGCGGCGCGAACACGTCGACGACCTCGTACTCGACGCTCACGGGGCTCGCCACGGGCCCGACGGTAGCCTCGGCACCCGTGACCACGGTGAGCAGGGCGTACGTCTCCCGGCTCGCCGGACTGCCCGTCTTCGACCCCAACGGCGACCGGGTCGGGCGGCTGCGCGACGTCGTCGTGGCGCTGCGGGTGGGCACCGCCTGCCCCCGCGCGCTCGGCGTGGTCGTCGAGGTGGTCGCCCGCCGCCGGATCTTCGTGCCGATGGGCCGGGTGACCAGCATCGACCCCGGCGCGGTCGTGCTCGCCTCGGGCACGCTGAACCTCAAGCGCTTCGAGCAGCGGCGCGGCGAGACGCTGGTCCTCGGCGAGCTGCTCGACCGCACGGTCACCCTCCGCGAGTCGCAGCGCCCCGCGACCGTCGTCGACGCGGCGGTCGAGCAGACCCGCACCGGCGAGTGGCAGGTGACCCGGCTCGCCGTGCAGGAGCCGGGCCGGCTCGGCCGGCGGGGGCAGCTGCACCAGCTGGCCTGGGCCGAGGTGGCCGGGCTGGCGCTGCCGGAGACCGGGCAGGGCGCGGAGACGCTCATCGCCACCTACCGCGAGCTCAACGCCGCCGACCTCGCGCACGCGCTGCAGGACCTGCCGGAGAAGCGCCGGCACGAGGTGGCCGAGGCGCTCGACGACCAGCGGCTGGCCGACGTCCTCGGCGAGCTGCCCGAGGCCACCCAGATGGGCATCCTCGCGTCGCTGGCGGAGACGCGGGCCGCCGACGTCCTCGAGGAGATGGACCCCGACGACGCCGCCGACCTGCTGTCGGAGCTGTCCAACGTCGACCGCAACCGGCTGCTCGAGCTCATGGAGCCCGACGAGGCCGAGCCGGTGCGCCAGCTGCTGCAGTACTCGGAGGACACCGCCGGCGGCATCATGACCAGCGAGCCGGTGATCCTGGCGCCCGACGCCACGATCGCCGAGGCGCTGGCCCGGGTGCGCGAGCCGGAGCTGACGCCGTCGCTGGCCAGCCAGGTGTACGTGTGCCGGCCGCCGTCGGCCACCCCCACCGGGCGCTACCTCGGGCTGGCGCACATCCAGCGCCTGCTGCGCGAGCCGCCGTCGACCCTGGTCAGCGGCGTGCTCGACGACCTCGAGCCGCTGCGGCCGGAGGCGCCGCTGACCGAGGTCACCCGCTACTTCGCCACCTACAACCTGGTCGCCGCCCCGGTGGTCGACGACCGCGGCCGGCTCGTGGGCGCGGTCAGCGTCGACGACGTCCTCGACCACCTGCTGCCCGAGGACTGGCGCGAGCGGGCCCGCCGTGGCTGACGGCCGCCGGCTCGACGTCCCCCGCGGCTCCGCCCGGAGCCTGGGCAGCTACCTGCGGCTGGACCCCGACGCCGTCGGCCGGTTCGCCGAGGGCATCGCCCGCTTCCTCGGCACCGGCCGGTTCCTCGCCGTCCAGACGATCATCGTGGTCCTCTGGATCGCGCTGAACGTGTTCGCCGTCCGGCTGCGCTGGGACCCCTACCCCTTCATCCTGCTGAACCTGGCCTTCTCCACCCAGGCCGCCTACGCCGCGCCGCTGATCCTGCTGGCCCAGAACCGGCAGGCCGACCGCGACCGCGTGCAGGCCGAGGAGGACCGCGCCCGCGCCGCGCAGACCCGCGCCGACACCGAGTACGTCGCCCGCGAGCTGGCCGCGCTGCGCGTCGCGATCGGCGAGGTGGCCACCCGCGACTTCATCCGCGGCGAGCTCTCCCGGCTGGTCCCCGAGGAGCCGGACGAGGCGGAGAAGAAGGAGAAGAAGCGCCGCAAGCAGGCCGAGCGCGCCGAGCGGGAGCGGCGCGAGTCGGTCGGCTGAGCGCCCGCGCCGTCGTACCCCCGCGGCACACTGCCGGCATGCGCGCGCACGCGGTGCTGCCCTCGCCGGTCGGGCCGCTGACCGTCGTCGCCGACGACGGGGTGCTCGTCCGGCTGTACCTCTCCCCGCCCGGGCCGGAGGCCGGCCTCGGCGCCCGGGACGACGCCGCGCTCGCCGCGGTCACCGGCCAGCTCGGCGAGTACCTCGCGGGCGCACGCGAGGCGTTCGACCTGCCGCTGCGGCCCCTCGGCAGCGGGTTCGAGCTCGCCGTCTGGGACGAGCTGACCCGCATCCCCTACGGCCGGACGACCACCTACGGCGCGGTGGCGCGTGCGGTCGGGCAACCGGGCGGTGCCCAGGCGGTGGGCCTCGCCTGCGGGCGCAACCCGCTGGCGATCGTGGTGCCCTGCCACCGGGTGGTCGGCGCCGACGGCGGCCTGGTCGGTTTCGGCGGCGGGCTGGCCCGCAAGCGCTTCCTGCTCGACCTCGAGCAGCGGGAGGACCGGCTGTTCTGAGCCGGTCAGGGCGCGGCGGGGCCGCCGCCGGGCCCCTCGCCGGGCAGCTCGGCCACCGACAGCTCGAGGTCGACGAACGCCGCGACCATCGCCCGGTACACGCGCTCGGCCACCTCGGGGCTGCCGCCGGAGGCCTCCGCCAGCAGCCGGGCCCGGGCGACGACCTGCTCGACCCGGTCGGGGGCACGCACCGCGGCGGCGTCGGTCTTGAACCGTGCCGCCGCGCGCACCAGCCGCTCGCGCCGGGCCAGCAGGGCGACGAGCTCCTCGTCGAGCCCGTCGATCGCGGCGCGGACCGCCGTCAGGTCGGGGAGCTCCTCGGGGGACTCCGCCACGTCAGCCTCCGATCACGTGCACCAGCGCGCCGGTGGCCCCGGCGAGCACCAGGACCAGGACGAACGGCGCCCGCAGCGCCAGCGCCACCGCGGCGACGGCGAGCCCGGCCAGCCGCCCGTCGACCACCAGCTCCCGCCCGGAGGTCAGCGCCTGCACGGCGACCAGCGCCGCCAGCAGCGCGGCCGGCACGAAGGTGACCATGCGGGTCACCCACGGGCGCTCCACCCAGGCCGCCGGCACCGACAGCCCGGCCAGCTTGAGCAGGTAGCAGCCGAGCGACCCGACGACGACGACCGTCCACAGCGTCCCGGAGCTCACGCCGCCGCCTCCCGCCGCGGCCGGCCGGCGAGGGCGACCGCGACGACGGCGGCCACCACCTGCACGCCCGCGGGCACGAACGGGGTGAGCGCCAGCGCGACCGCCGCCCCGCCCAGTGCCACCCGCCGCGCGACGGCCGGTTCCTCGGCGCCGGCGCGCAGCCGCGGCCACAGCAGCGCGAGGAAGGCGGCGGGCACGACGGCGTCCAGCGCGGCCTGCGCGGTCTCCCCCAGCGCCGCGGCACCGAGCGCGCCCACCAGCGTGGTGGCGTTCCAGACGACGTAGATCGACGCCCCGCCGGCGAGGAACGCCAGCCGCGCCAGTCCGCGGTCGGGCGCGGCCACCGCCAGCGCCGTCGTCTCGTCGATCACCCAGTGGGCGGTGCCGAGCCGGCGCAGCGGGCCGCGCGGGGCGAGCAGCGGGGCCAGGCGCACGCCGTAGACGGTGTTGCGGGTGCCCAGCAGCAGCGCGCTGCCGATCGCCGCCGCGCCGCTGCCGCCCGCGCCGAGCACGCCGACGAGGGCGAACTGCGAGGCGCCGGTGAACATCAGCAGCGACATGACCAGCGCCTGCCAGGGGTCCAGCCCGGCGGCGTCGGCGGCGGCCCCGAAGGCGACGCCGTAGAGCCCGACGGCGACGCCGAGCCCGACCGCGTCGCGGAGGACGGCCGTGCGGGCGGTTCCGGACACGGGACCGGAGGCTAACGACCCGCCCCGGAGGGGGAAGGGACCCGCCCGGCACGGCGTTGACCAGGGCAGGGCTGCGCGTCGCCAGTGCGCAGCACATCACCCCCGCACCGGGCGGCACCCGGTGCCGATCGCCGTACAGTGACTGTGACCTGCAGTGCCGGTCGCCGCCGCGTACGGCAGACCGCGAACGGGTCCCCCCGTCGAAGGAGACACACGCACCCATGTCCGACACGCTGACCGGCTCGCCGGCGCTCGACGCCGTCAACGCCGCTCTGGCCACCGTCCAGGACCCGGAGATCAACCGTCCCCTGCCCGACCTCGGCATGGTCAAGGACGTGCAGATCGGCGTCGGCGGCGACCCGGGCGCCGTGCGCGTCGAGGTCTACCTCACCGTGGCCGGCTGCCCGATGCGCGAGACGATCACCAACCGGGTCACCACCGCGGTGTCCGCCGTCCCCGGCGTGACCTCGGTGCAGGTGGGCCTCGACGTCATGAGCGACGAGCAGCGCGCCGAGCTGCGCAAGACCGTGCGCGGGACCGACGCCGCCGAGCCGGTCATCCCCTTCGCCCAGCCGAACTCGCTGACCCGCGTCTACGCGGTCGCGTCCGGCAAGGGCGGCGTCGGCAAGTCCAGCGTCACGGTGAACCTGGCCGCCGCGCTCGCCAAGAAGGGCCTGTCGGTCGGCGTCGTGGACGCCGACATCTACGGCCACTCGGTGCCGCGCATGCTCGGCGTCGACGACAAGCCGACGCAGGTCGACAACATGATCATGCCGCCGCAGTCCTACGGCGTGAAGGTCATCTCGATCGGCATGTTCACCCCGGGCAACACCCCGGTGGTCTGGCGCGGGCCGATGCTGCACCGCGCGCTGCAGCAGTTCCTCGCCGACGTGTGGTGGGGCGACCTCGACGTCCTGCTCCTCGACCTCCCGCCGGGCACCGGCGACGTGGCGATCTCCATCGCCCAGCTGCTGCCCAACGCGGAGATCCTCGTGGTGACCACGCCGCAGCTCGCCGCCGCCGAGGTGGCCGAGCGGGCCGGCGCGATCGCCACCCAGACCCACCAGCAGGTGGTCGGGGTCATCGAGAACATGTCGTGGATGGAGCTGCCCGACGGCTCCCGCATGGAGGTCTTCGGCTCCGGCGGCGGCCAGACGGTGTCCGACGCGCTGACCCGCACGCTCGGCGCCCGGGTGCCGCTGCTGGGCCAGGTGCCGCTGGACACCCGGCTGCGCGAGGCCGGCGACGCCGGCGCCCCGATCGTCCTCGCCGAGCCCGAGGCGCCCGCCGCCAAGGCGCTCGGTGCGATCGCCGAGTCGCTCGCCGTCCGCTCCCGCGGGCTGTCGGGCCGGTCGCTGGGGCTCACCCCCGTCCGCCGCTGACGCGCTGACGCACCGGAGGCCCGGTCCCCACCAGGGGGCCGGGCCTCCGTCGTCTCAGGTGCGGGGAGGTCCGGGCGGACGGCCCTTCAGCTCGTGGAAGCCGACGGTGCCGCCGACCAGGACGACGCCGTCCCACAAACGGCCGGCCTCCTCGCCGCGCGGCACCCGCGACAGGACCGGCCCAAATACCGCCACGCGCGGCCGCCCCGGCTCCCGGACGGCGAGGACGGGCGTGCCGACGTGCGTGCCGACCAGGCCGATCCCCTCCGTGTGCGAGGCGCGGACCAGGTCGTCGTGCGCGTCGCCGGTCATGACCTCCGCCAGGTGCGGCGGCAGCCCGGCCCGCTCGAGCAGGTCGCCGACGTCCGGCCACGCACCGCGCGTGTGCACCGCCTCGCCCCACGCGCGGTGGAGCCGGACCAGCGCGTCCTGCCCGTGCCGGTCGGCGACGACGGCGCCGGCGACGGCGACGGCGTGGAGGGGCCCTGCCCGGTCGGGGACGGCACGTGGCCGCGGCGCCCACGTGAGGCGCCCTGCGGGGACGGGGGCGCGACCGCGGGGCCGGAGGCTCCCGGTCGGGACCTCGTGGCAGGGCTCCGCGCAGGTCGGGGACGGCACCTGGCCGCGGTGTCGGCCGGTAGGCCGACAGTGACTACGTCGCGTCGACGTCGAAGGGCGGCGGGACGGTGCGGTCGCGGTCGACGACGGCCGGCTTCACCAGGCTCGCCGCCGTCGCACCCGCCGCCCCGGCACTCCCCCGGCGCACCGGCGGGGCCGCGTGGTCGTCGTCCTCGAACAGCTGCGCCCGGATGAACGTCTTCGGGTGGTACTTGCGCAGGTCGAGGTCGCGCAGGCCGGCGAGGTCCTCACCGAGGGACTCGTCGACCTGCGCCCGCACCCCGGTCAGCGCGGTGCGGGCCTTCTTCAGGCCGGCCGCGGCGTCCCGGGCGAGGGTGGGCAGCCGCTCGGGACCGAAGATGAAGAGCGCCGCGAGCGCCAGGACGACGATCTCGCCCCAGCCGATCGAGTCGAACACCGTCGCTCCCGTCGCTCCTGCGGTGTACCGGTCCCAGGGTAGCCAGCCGCGGCCTCAGGCCTGGTCGAGCGTCGCCTGCACCGTGGTCGAGGAGTCGTCGCGGACGACCTCGACGGTCACCGTGTCGCCGGGCTCGTGCGAGTCGATGGCGACGACGAGCTCCTCGGAGCTGCCGACGGCCTGGTCGTCGACGGCGATGATGACGTCCTGCTCGCGGATCCCGGCGTCGGCCGCGGCGCTGCCGGGCTCGACGTTGAGGACCAGCGCGCCGTCGCGGGTGCCGTCGGTGACCGACCGGGTGTTCACCCCGAGCGCGGCGTGCACGGCCGCGCCGGTGGAGATGAGCTGCTCGGCGATGTCGCTGGCGGTGTCGATCGGGATGGCGAAGCCGAGGCCGACGCTCCCGCCGCCGAGCGAGGCGATGGCGGTGTTGATGCCGATCACCGCGCCGGTGGCGTCGACGAGCGCACCGCCGGAGTTGCCGGGGTTGATCGGGGCGTCGGTCTGCACGGCGCTGATCACCGCGTTGGTGTCGCTGCCCTCCCCCGCCAGCCGCACGGGCCGGTCGAGGGCGGACACGATGCCGCTGGTGACCGTGCCGGCCAGCCCGAGCGGGGAGCCGATGGCCACCACCGGGTCGCCGACGACGACCGCGTCGGAGCTGCCCAGGGAGGCGGTGACCAGCCCCGGCCGCTCCACCTTGACGACGGCGATGTCGCTGGCCGGGTCGCGGCCGACGATGCGCGCCGCGGAGCCGCTGCCGTCGCTGAACACCGCGCGGATCTCCGCGCCCTCCACGCCGTCGGCGCCGGAGATGACGTGGTTGTTGGTGACGATGTAGCCGTTCTCGCCGTCGATGACCACGCCGGAGCCGGTGGCGCCGGCCTCGCCGATGCGCACCTCGATGGACACGACGGCGGGCGTCACGTCGGCGGCGATGTCGGACACCGAGCCGGGCTCGCGGGTGATGCCCTCGTCGGTGGGCGTGAGCGTGGTGCCGGGCGCGAGCAGCGGCGTCTCGGCGGCCTCGCGGGTGAGCAGGTAGCCCACGCCGCCGCCGATCGCGCCGGCCAGCAGGACGGCGAGCACGAGCAGCGCGGCCACCCGCACCGTGAGGTCGCGCAGCCGCAGCTTCTTCCGGCCCTTCCGGTCGACGACGACCGGGCCCTCCTGCTCGGACTCCTCCTCGAACACCGCCGGACCGGTCAGGCCGGCCGGGGCGTGCGGGTCGCGCCAGGGGTCGCTGCGCGCGTCGGACTTCCACCACGGCCCGGCCGAGGTGCGGCGGCGGCCGGGGCGGCCGCCGGGCGGCTCCTGCAGCCCGCCCTGCCCGGAGGGGGCGCGGAAGGCGCGCAGCACGGCCTCCGGCGGGGGCGGGGGCACCGGCCGCGGCGGCGGGCTGGGCCGGTCGCCGGCGAAGCTGCCGGCGACGGCGGCCGGGCGGCCGAAGGCGGCCTGCTGCGCCGGGCTGGCCGGCGGGGGCGGGGTCACCGCCGGACGGTGGCGCTCCGGCGGGTCGAAGGAGCCCTGCGCGCCGGCCGGGCGGGCGAAGGCCGCGCCGTCGGCCGGGTGGGCGAAGGCCGCGCCGTCGGCCGGGCTTGCGTCGGCCGGGGTCGTGTCGGCCGGGTCAGAGGCACCGGCGCGGGGTGCGGCGGGCGGCGGCGGGAGGACGGCCTCGACGGTGCGGTCGCCGTCGCTGGACCCGGGCTGCCGGGCGTCGGGGGGCGTCACGGGTACAGCGTCCTCTCCGGACCTGGGGTGCGGCTCGGAGGGTCAGGGCGTGGCGGCGGGCGCCGTCGCCTCTCCGGCCGTGGAGCGGGTGAGGGTGCGCACGACCGGGGGCACGACCTCGGTGCGCTCCTCCGGCTGCGAGCCGCCGGCCACCGACGCGGGCGGGTCGGACTGCACCGGGCCGCCGTCGGGCAGGTTGACGGTGAGAACCGCGACACCGATGCCGAGGCCGGCCAATGTGCCGGCGACCCCGCGGCGCAGCCAGCGCGCCTGGTGCGGCGGCGCCGGGCGCATCGGCGGGTCGTCGAGGGAGACGGTGAACCGGCCGGAGGAGCCGGAGACGGTGAGCTGGCCGGGGCCCGCGCTCAGGGCACCGAGCCCACCGGCGCCGGGGACCTCGGCGGTGAACGGGATGGCGCACAGCCGGGAGAGCAGGTCGCCGGGGACGGCGACGTCGGAGGCGGCGTGCAGGGCCTCCTTGGCCTCGCGCTGGGCCTGCACGAGCATCCGGCACTCGAGGCAGCCGGCCAGGTGCCGCGCGGCGCGGGCGGCCGGCCCGCTGGCCAGCTCGCCGTCGACCAGCGCGGCGATCGCCTCCTGCGCCAGGTGGCTCTCGGGCAGGCTCATGCTCATGCGCCGGCTCCCGGTGCCGTCGCGACCCCGCGCGGGGCCAGGTGGGCGAGCGCCTGGCGCAGCTGCACGCGGCCGCGGTGGATGCGGCTGCGGACGGTGCCGAGCTTGATGCCCAGCGTCGCCGCGATCTCCTCGTAGGTGAGGCCCTCGATGTCGCAGAGGACGACGGCCACGCGGAACTCCGGCGACAGCGCGTCGAGCGCCGCCTGGACCTGCGGGTCGAGGTGGGTGTCGGCGTAGACCTGCTCGGGGCTGGGCGCGGTGCCCGGCAGCCGCTCGGTGTCCTCGGGCAGCGCGTCGAAGCGGATGCGCTGCCGGCGGCGGACCATGTCGAGGAACAGGTTCGTGGTGATGCGGTGCAGCCAGCCCTCGAAGGTGCCCGGCGAGAAGTCCGCCAGCGAGCGGAACACCCGGACGAAGGTCTCCTGGGTCAGGTCCTCGGCGTCCTGCGCGTTGCCCGAGAGGCGGTAGGCCAGCCGGTAGACGCGGGCGGAGTGGTCGCGCACGACCTGCTCCCACGTCGGGGCGACCCACACCTCACCGGCGCCGGACGCGGCCGGCTGCTGGTCGGCGGGAGGGGGGACGCTGGCCTCGGACACGCTCCCAGTATCGCGGACGTGCTTGCTGCCGACCTCCCCCGGAGAAGGGGGAGGGACGGCGGCACGCTGGGGTGTCACGTCCGGGTCAACGGGCGGGCGCTCCCCCCGTGTTCCCGGCGCCGCACTCTGACAGGTTCCTCACAGGGTCGGGTCCCGGGCCGGTCGCGGCCGGGCCTCTACCCTCGCCCGGTGACGATCGCCTCGGGACCGCCCTCGCAGGGCGGCACCGGTGGCGCCGCGTGGGCCGACCGGTACGCCACCGAGGACCCCGCCCTCACCGCCGCCCGGGCCCGCGTCACCGCGCTCGGCGGCCCGCCGCCGGTGGAGCCGGCCGTCGGCGCCACGCTCGCCGTCCTCGCCGCGGGCAGCAACGCCCGCGCGGTCGTCTCGATCGGCAGCGGCGGCGGCGTCGCCGGCCTGTGGCTGCTGCGCGGCATGCGACCCGACGGCGTCCTCACCGTGCTCGACACCGACCCGGAGCAGCTGCGCGCCGCCCGGCGGGCGCTGGCCGACGCCGGCGTACCGCCCGGGCGCACCCGGATGATCTTCGGGACGCCGGCGGAGGTGCTGCCCCGCCTGTCCCCCGGCGCGTACGACCTCGTCGTCTGCGCCGGCCCGCCCGCCGACTACGCCGGTCACCTCGCCGCCGTTGTCGGGCTGGTGCGTCCCGGCGGGACGCTCGCCTGCCACGGCCTGCTGGCCGGCGACCGGATCGGCGACCGCGCCGCCCGCGACCCGCAGACCGTCGCCTGGCGGGAGCTCGCCCGCACCGTGCGCGAGGACGAGGCGCTGACCTCGGCCGTGCTGCCCGTCGGCGCCGGCCTGCTCGTGGCGGCCCGCCGGGCCTAGCCGAGGAGGGCCTGGGCGGCGAAGGAGTGCTCCCCCAGCGGCTCCCACGGGCCGCCGAGGTAGCGCCACAGCCCGAGGCCGCGGGCGGGCACGTCGTACGGGACGAAGGAGGCGGCCAGCCGGTCGCGCAGCCCGCGCGCCACCGCCGGCTCCACCTTGTTCTGCACGGTCACGTGCGGCGAGAGCCGCTGCCGGTCCTGCGGGGTCAGCCACGGGCCGAGCTCCGTGGCCAGGCCCGCGTGCAGCGCGGCCAGCTCCGCCGAGGCCAGCCGGTAGGCCACCCCGCGGCCGAGCAGCTGCAGCCCGGTGACGGCGACGTCGAACGGCGGCCGGTCGGCGGCCCGGTCCAGCGCCGCCTCGACGGCGGGCCGCTCCTCCCCCGGCAGCGCGTGGAACAGCGTCACGTGCGCGGCCAGGTGGTTGCGCTCGCGCGGGAAGTGCTCGGCGCGCAGCCGGTCGAAGCGGGCCTGCGCCTGCTCCTCGAGGAGCAGCGTGACGATCAGCGCCCGGGCGTCGCTCACAGGACCGCGCGAGCACCCTTCCCGAGGACGGTCACGCCGCCGGCGCTGACGTGGTAGTGCTCGCGGTCGGCGCCGGTGTCCACGCCGATGCGCGCCCACGGCGGGACGACGACGTTCTTGTCGAGGATCGCGCGCCGGACGTAGGCGCCCTCGCCGACCACCACGCCGTCCATGAGCACGCTGTCCTCGACCCGGGCGCCGCGGTCGACGCGCACGCCCGGGGAGACCACCGAGTTGTGCACGGAGCCGCCGCCGATGATCGCGCCGGCGCTGACCATCGACTCCTCGGCCCGCCCGCCGAGCACGAACTTCGCCGGCGGCAGCTGCGGCGGGAGCGTGTAGATCGGCCAGCGGTCGTTGTAGAGGTTGAACACCGGCGTGACCGACACCAGGTCCATGTGCGCGTCGAAGTAGGCGTCGATCGTCCCGACGTCGCGCCAGTAGCCGTGGTCGCGCTCGGTGCTGCCCGGGACGATGTTGGTCGAGAAGTCGTAGACGTAGGCGTCCCCGGTGGCCGCCATCATCGGCATGATCGAGCCGCCCATGTCGTGCACCGAGTCGGGGTCCTCGGCGTCGGTGCGCAGGGCCTCGAGCAGCGCGTCGGTGGTGAAGACGTAGTTGCCCATCGAGGCGAAGGACTCCTCCGGGGAGTCCGGCAGGCCGGGCGGGTCGGCGGGCTTCTCGAGGAAGCCGCGGACCTTCCCGTCGGCGTCGGCGTCGATGACGCCGAAGCCGGTGGCCTCCTGCCGCGGCACGCGCAGCCCGGCGATGGTGACGCCGGCACCGGTCTGCAGGTGCTGGTCGACCATCTGCCCCGGGTCCATCCGGTAGACGTGGTCGGCGCCGAAGACGACGACGATCTCGGGGCGCTCGTCGTAGATCAGGTTGAGGCTCTGGAAGATCGCGTCGGCGCTGCCGGTGTACCAGCGCGGGCCGAGCCGCTGCTGCGCCGGCACCGGGGTGATGAAGTTGCCCAGCAGGTTCGACATCCGCCACGTCGTGGTGATGTGCCGGTCGAGGCTGTGGCTCTTGTACTGGGTGAGCACGGCGATCTGCCGGATCTCGGCGTTCACCAGGTTGGAGAGCACGAAGTCGATCAAGCGGTAGTTGCCGCCGAACGGGACGGCGGGCTTGGCCCGGTCCGCGGTCAGGGGCGCGAGCCGCTTGCCCTCGCCACCGGCGAGCACGATGCCGAGAACCCGAGGACCGCCACGCATGGGGGGAACCTAGTCGCTGGCCGGCACCGCCGTCGCCCCGCCCGGGTGCTTCCCGCCCCCTAGGGTGACCGCCGTGCGGATCGGCATCGTGACCAGGGAGTGGCCCCCGGACGTCTACGGCGGCGCCGGGGTGCACGTCGAGCACCTCGTGGCGGCGCTGCGGGCGCTGCCCGCGGGGCCCGACGTCGACGTGCACTGCTTCGGCGCCCCGCGGCCGGACGCGGTGGCCTGGCCGGTGCCCCCGGGCCTGGCGCAGGCCAACGGCGCGCTGCAGGCGCTGGGCACCGACGTCGAGATCGCGGCGGGGCTCGCCGGCGTCGACCTCGTGCACAGCCACACCTGGTACGCCAACGGCGCGGGCCTGCTCGCCGGGCTGGTGCACGGCGTCCCGCACGTGGTCACCGCACACTCCCTCGAGCCGCGCCGCCCGTGGAAGGCGGACCAGCTCGGCGGCGGCTACCGGCTGTCGTCGTGGGTGGAGCGCTCCGCCTACCTGGCCGCGGACGCCGTCGTCGCCGTCAGCCACGGCATGCGCGCCGACGTCCTCGACGCCTATCCCGACCTGGACCCGGCGCGGGTGCACGTCGTCGGCAACGGCGTCGACGCCGAGGCCTACCGGCCCACCCCCGCGCCCGACGTCGTCCGCTCCCTCGGCGTGGACCCCGACCGGCCCTACGCGCTGTTCGTCGGGCGGATCACCCGGCAGAAGGGCGTCGTCCACCTGCTGCGCGCGGCCGAGCAGCTACCGCCCGACGCGGGGCTGGTGCTCTGCGCCGGCGCCCCCGACACCCCGGCGGAGCGGCAGCAGGTCGCCGACGCGGTGGCCGAGCTGCAGGCGCGCCGGCCGGGCGTGGTCTGGATCGAGGCGATGGTGCCCCGCGAGCAGCTGGTGCCGCTGATCACCGGCGCCACGGTGTTCGTCGTGCCGTCGGTCTACGAGCCGCTGGGCATCGTGAACCTCGAGGCGGCCGCGTGCGGGACCGCGGTGGTGGCCAGCGCGGTCGGCGGCATCCCCGAGGTGGTCGCGGACGGCGTGACCGGCCTGCTGGTGCCCTACGACCCAGACGACGTCGCTGCCTTCGAGGCGGGGCTCGCCGCGCGCATCGCCGAGCTGCTGGCCGACCCGGCCCGCGCCGCGGCCATGGGCGCCGCCGGCCGCGAGCGGGTGCTCTCGGAGTTCGGCTGGCCGGCCATCGCCCAGCAGACCGTGCAGGTCTACTCGCAGGTGCTCGCCGCCCGGGGCTGACCCGCCTGCCCGCGGGGCGCGGGTGCCGGGATGGGATCCTGTCCCGTCGTGGCTCCCGACCCGACCCCGACCGCGGCCGCCCCGGAGGGCCCGCGCGACCCGCTCGCCGAGACCGCCCGTCCCGACGTCGTCGTCGGGCTCGTCGCCGCGCCCGGCGCGGCGCTCGAGGTGGCCGACGAGCTCGCCGCCGACCTCGCCGGCGCGCTGCGCGAGCGGCACCCCGACGTCGCCTGGGACGTGCGCGTCGTCGAGGACGGGCTGGTGCAGCCGCCGGCCGACGACGCCGAGATCGTGGCCGCGGCGCGCGGGCGGCTGCTGGTCGAGGAGTGGGACCTCGCCGTCTGCGTCACCGACCTGCCGCTGAGCGTCGACCGGCGCACCGTCGTCGCGCACGCCAGCCCCGTGCACGGCGTCGCGGTGCTCTCGCTGCCGGCGCTGGGCGCGGTGGGCCGCCGGCGACGGGCGCTGCAGACGTCGGTGGGCCTGGTGGCCGCGCTGCTCGGCGACGACGGCGGGGACGACCCCGAGGCGCTGCGCCGGCGGGTGCGCGAGCTGGCCGCCGACACCGACGGCCAGGACGGCGTCGGGTTCACCGCCCGGGTGCTCAGCGGGAACCTGCGGCTGCTGGTCGGCATGGTGCGGGCCAACCGGCCGTGGCGGCTGACCATCTCGCTGTCGCGGGCGCTGACCGCGGCCGTCGCCGCCGGGGTGTTCGCGCTCATCACCCCCGACGTCTGGCTGCTGGCCGACCGCTTCGGCCTGGCCCGGCACCTCACCGTGGGGCTCGGCTCGGTGGTGGCCATCTGCGCGACGCTCGTCGTGGGCGCGGAGCTGTGGGAGCGGGCGCGGTCGCGGCGGGTGCGCAAGCAGGTGGCGCTGTTCAACCTGGCCACCGTGGCCACCGTCGTCATCGGCGTGCTGACCCTCTACGCGGCGCTGTTCCTGCTGGCGCTGGCCGGGTCGCTGCTGCTGGTGCCGCCGGGGCTGTTCGCCGACGGGCTGGGCCACCGGGCCTCCCTCGGTGACTACCTGGAGCTGGCCTGGCTGACGAGCTCGCTGGCCACCGTGGGCGGCGCGCTGGGCGCGGGCCTGGAGTCCGACGAGGCGGTGCGCGACGCGGCCTACACCCACCGCGCCGGCCAGGACGGGTGACGAGACCGGCGGGTCCGGGGGAGGATGGGCTGTGACCATCGCCACACGGTTCGCCGCGGCGCTGCACGAGCAGACCGCCCGCGGGCCGGGCGGGACCGAGCTGCTGCCCGTCCGGTTGGCCCGCGCGGCCGCGGCCACGCTCGGCGTCGACGCCGCCGGGCTGTCGGTCGTCGACGCCGCAGGCGCGAGGATCCCGCTCGGGTCGAGCAGCACCGACGCGGCCTGCGCCGAGCGGCTGCAGTTCACCGTGGGCGCGGGCCCCTGCTGGGAGGCGCAGCGCACGCGGCAGCCGGTGTTCGCCGTCCAGGCCGACCTGCGGCGGCGGTGGGCCCCCTTCGCCGACCTGCTCGCCTCGCAGACGCCGTTCCGCGCCGTGGTCGCCTTCCCGCTGCGGGAGGACCTCGCCGGCGCCGGCGCGCTGGACCTCTACTTCACCGCGGACGCCGCGGTGCCGGCGCTCGACGTGTTCGCCGCGGTCGCGGTGGGCGAGCTGGTCACCGCCGCGCTGACCGAGGCGGCGGTGTGGTCGGACTGGCCGGCCGAGCGCGGGCCGGACTGGCTGCACGGCCCGGAGGCCCGCCGCCGCGCCGCCGTGCTGCGCGCTGCCGGCCGCGCGGCGATGGCGCTGGAGACCGATCCGGCGACGGCGCTGACGCTGCTGCGCGGCACCGCCTGGTCCGGCGGGCGGACCGTCGAGGACGTCGCCGAGGACCTCGAGACCGGGGTGCTGCGGATCGAGGACCTCGCCGCCGGGCCGGTGCAGGGGCCCGCCGCCTAGGAGCGGCCCGTGTGACCGTCCCCGCAGGTCAGCGGCGGAATCGTCGTCGCCGGCGGGGTGCTGTAGCCCCTGTGACCGCAGCGCCCTCGCCGTCGTCCGTCCCGACCGCCCCCGCGCCCGTCCCCTCCCCCACCCGCCTGCTCGACGTGCGCACCGTCTACGCCGAGCCGGCCGCCCTCGACTCCGCCCGCGGCCGCGACGTGCTCGCCCGCTTCGCCGGCGCCGAGGTGGTCGAGGTGCCCTCGCACTGGCAGATCCCGGAGCTCAACGGCAACGAGGGCAACGTCGAGCGCTGGGTGCGCGTCAAGACCGAGACGCTGGTGCTCGGCGTCAAGAAGTCGCTGTCGGCCCGGCCCAACAGCCGGTCCTCGAACTGGATCGCTCCGTCGACCGCCAACGGCTGCGCCATGGCCTGCGCCTACTGCTACGTGCCGCGGCGCAAGGGCTTCGCCAACCCGATCACCGTGTTCACCAACATCGAGCAGATCACCGGCTACGTGCGCCGGCACGTGGCCCGACAGGGCCCCAAGACCGAGGCCGACCAGTGCGACCCGGTCAGCTGGGTCTACGACATCGGCGAGAACAGCGACTGCTCGGTCGACGCGCTGGTCAGCGACAACGTCGCCGACCTGGTCGCCACCTTCCGGGAGCTGCCCACCGCCAAGGCGTCGTTCGCCACCAAGTTCGTCAACCGGGAGCTGCTCGACCTCGACCCGCAGGGCCGCACGCGCATCCGGTTCTCGCTCATGCCCGACGCCGACTCGCGGGTGATCGACGTGCGCACCAGCCGCATCGCCGAGCGCGTCTCCGCCGTCGACGACTTCGTCGAGGCCGGATACGAGGTGCACCTCAACCTGTCGCCGGTGGTGCTGCGCGAGGGCTGGGAGGCCGACTGGGCGCAGCTGCTGCGCCAGCTCGACGACACCCTCTCCCCCGCGGCGAAGGCGCAGGCGGCCGCCGAGGTGATCATGCTGACCCACAACCGCGACCTGCACGAGGTCAACCTCGGCTGGCACCCCAAGGCCGAGGACCTGCTGTGGCGGCCGGACCTCCAGCAGCCCAAGCGCAGCCAGAACGGCCAGTGGAACGTGCGCTACCGCAACCACGTGAAGCGGGCGGGCGTCGACCGGCTGCAGGAGCTCATCGCCCACCACGCGCCCTGGCTGCGCGTGCGCTACGCGTTCTGATGCACCTGTCCCTGCTCGACCGCTCCCGCACCCGCGCCGGGGAGACCGACGCGGCCGCGGTGCTGGGCACCGTCGAGCGGGCGGTGCGCGCCGAGCGGCTCGGCTACCGGCGGTTCTGGGTGGCCGAGCACCACGGCGTCCCGGGGATCGCCGGGGCCGCCCCGCCGGTGCTGCTGGCCGCGGTGGCCGGCCGGACGACGGCGATCCGGCTGGGCTCGGCCGGCGTGATGCTGCCGCACCACCAGCCGCTCGTCGTCGCCGAGCAGTTCGCCACCCTGAGCGCGCTGGCTCCCGGCCGGGTGGACCTCGGGCTCGGCCGCTCCCCCGGCTTCACCCCGCCGGTGCGCCGGGCGCTGCGGGAGACCGAGCGCGACTTCGCCGCCGACCTCGCCGAGCTGCGCGCCCACCTCGACGGGACCGCGGAGATCACCATGCACCCGCGCCCGGCCGTCGACGTGCCGATGTGGGTGCTGGCCACCGGTTCCGGCCTGGAGGTCGCGGCAGCGCTCGGCCTGCCGGTCGTCGTCGGCGGGCCGCTGCTGGGCGTGGCCGGCGACCCGGAGCCCGGCCGGGAGGCGCTGGCCCGCTACCGCCGCACCTACCGCCCCTCGGCGCGGGCACCGGAGCCGGAGGTGGCGATCAGCCTCGACGTGCTGGTCGCCGACACCGCCGCCGAGGCCGCCGACCTGCTGCTGCCCGAGGCGTGGGCGATGGCGCAGGCGCGCACCACCGGCGTCTTCCCGCCGCTGGAGCCGGTGGCCGTGGCGCGGGCGGCGCCGATGACCGCGGTGCAGCGCCGGCACGCCGAACGGACGGCGGCCTCGGCCGTGGCCGGCACCGCGTCCCGGGTGGCCGGTCGGCTCGCCGAGCTGGCCGAGCGCACGGGCGCGAGCGAGCTGGTCGCGGCCGGCAGCACGTCCGACCGGGCGGCGCTGGCCGCCTCCGACGCCGCACTGGTCGCGCTGCTGGCCTGAGTCAGCCGGTGGCGCCGGTGTCGGGGTGCGCGGCGCCGACCGGCTTGGACTCCGGCGACCCGCGCTGTCGCAGGTAGACGGCGAACACCGCCATCGACCCGACGGCGAGCATCTCCGACTGCCAGTTCTGGAAGGTGCGGTCCCAGAAGTCCGGGCGGCCCAGGTAGCCCACCCAGCTCACCGGGTCGGCGTGCGAGCGCAGCTGGTCGACGTTGTAGGCCGCCCAGCCGGCCACCGACGTGGCCGCCCAGGTGAGCAGGAAGAGCGCGCCGAACACCAGTCCGAGCGACCGGGAGAACACCGCGGTGCGCCAGCCGCCGGCCCCGGCCCAGCGGGGCGAGTCGGCGCGGGCGTGCGCGCCCACCCGCTGCTCCTCGTCGCTCTCGGTGCCGACGGCGTCCAGCTCCTTCGACTCCGGGGAGCCCCGCTGCACCAGCCACACGGTGGCGAAGACGTAGAGGGAGAACTGCAGGTACTCCGACTGCCAGTTCTCCATCACGTCGACGGCGAACGACGACGAGGTGAGGTAGTGCCCGAGCGAGACCGGCCCGAGCCCCTCGTCCTGCCGCTCCTCGCTGAGCTGGGCGGCCCCGGCGACCGCCTGACCGGCCAGGGTGACCACGAACAGCAGCCCGAACCCGAGGCTCAGCGAGTTCTCCGAGAGGAACCGCCGCACGCCGCTCACCGACCCAGCAGGGCCAGCACCACGCAGTAGGCGGTGCCGCCGAGGACGGTCAGCAGGTAGGCGACGAAGACGATCCGCACGTGCCTCACGAGCCCTCCACCAGGCAGTCGTAGCGGCCGTCACCGGCGGGCCGGCAGCCGGCCGCGGCCACCTCCCAGCCGCCGGGCGTGCGGGTGAGGAAGAGCGTGTCGTCGGCGAGTCGCACCTGCGCCTCGGAGTCCCACACCTGCGCCGACTCGACCTCGCCCGTGCCCAGCGGCAGGTCCTCCAGCGCGACGGGACAGCCGGCCGGCTCCTCGTGCTGCACCGCCTGCACCGCCGCGTCGGTGAGCAGCGCGCACCGGGCGTCGGCGTCCCCGGCCGCGAAGTCCCGGGCGGCCTGCTCGACGTCGGGCAGGTGCACGTCCGAGCACCCGCTCACCAGCAGGACGCCCGCGGTGAGCCAGGCGGACGTCGTGCGCACGGGACCGTCCCTCCGGTCGCGTTCCTGCGTCGTCTCCGCAGGTGGCCGCCATGATCGTCGGCACGCGGGTGCGCCGCCACCGCGGTGATCACCCGTTCGGGAACGACGTCCCCGCACTACGGTGGCGGTGTGGCGCGCGTCGTGGTCGTCGGCGCCGGGCTCGGCGGGCTGGCGGCGGCCGCCCGGCTCGGCGCGCTCGGGCACCGCGTGACCGTCCTGGAGCAGGCCGACGGCGTCGGCGGGAAGCTCGGCTGGTTCGAGCGCGACGGCCACGCCTTCGACACCGGCCCCAGCCTGGTGACGCTGCCCCAGGTGCTGCGCGACCTCTTCGACGCCACCGGCGGCCCGCTGGAGGACGCCGTCGACCTGGTGCGCCTCGACCCCGCGGTGGCCTACCGGTTCGCCGACGGCACGCGGCTGGCCGTCCCCGGGCACCTCGACGACGTCCCCGGCGCGCTGGACGGGGCGCTGGGCGACGGCGCGGGCGGCCAGTGGCGGGCGCTGCTGGACCGCGCCGAGGCCATGTGGGCGATCACCGAGCAGCCCTTCCTGCGCTCGCCGCTGCGCGGGGCCGCCACCCTCGCCCGGCTGGCCCGCGACCCGTCCGACGTCGGCACCGTCGCGCCCTGGCAGACGCTGCGCGGCCTGGGCGCCCGCCACCTGCGTGACCCGCGACTGCGGGTGCTGCTCGACCGGTACGCCACCTACTCCGGCTCCGACCCGCGCCGGGCGCCGGCGGTGCTGGCCACCGTGCCGTGGGTCGAGCAGGCGTTCGGCTCCTGGTACGTGCGCGGCGGCCTGCACCGCCTCGCGGAGGCGGTGGCCGACCGGGCGCGCGAGCGCGGGGCGGACGTCCGCACCGGTACGCCCGTGCGCCGGGTGCTCAGCGACGGCGGCCGGGTGTCCGGGGTGGAGCTGGCCGAGGGCGGGGAGATCACCGCCGACGTCGTGGTCTCCGGCGCCGACGCCACCGCGCTCTACGCCGGGCTGCTGCCGCCCAACCGGCGCACCCGCGCGGTGCGCCGCGGGCTGACCCGCGCGACGCCGTCGCTGTCGGGCTTCGTACTGCTGCTCGCCCTGCGCGGGCGCACGCCCGGGCTGGCACACCACACCGTCGCCTTCCCCGCCGACTACGACGCCGAGTTCGACGCGGTCTTCGGCACCGGCCGGCACCGCGGCGTCCCCTGCCCGGTGCCCGACCCGACGGTCTACGTCAGCGCCCCCGACGACCCGGCGACCCGGCCCGACGACGACAGCGAATCCTGGTTCGTCCTCGTCAACGCGCCGCGGCACGATCCCGACGCCGGGGTCGACTGGGACGCGCCGGGCCTGGCCGACCGCTACGCCGGGCGGGTGCTCGAGGTGATGGCGGCGCGCGGCCTCGACGTGCGCGACCGGGTGCGCTGGTGCGTGGCCCGCACGCCGGCCGACCTCGCGCGGGAGACCGGCGCCGTCGGGGGCTCGATCTACGGCACGTCGAGCAACGGCGCCCGCGCGGCCTTCCTGCGGCCGGGCAACGCCGCGCCCGTCCGCGGGCTGTACCTCGTCGGCGGCTCCTCGCACCCGGGCGGCGGGCTGCCGCTGGTCACCCTGTCGGCCGAGATCGTCGCCGGGCTGGTCGGTCCCGCCTGAGCTCGCTGCGCACGCTGTCGGCGGCCGGTGCGAGGCTGCCCGGCGTGCGCACCGACCCGCCGGAGACCGGCGACGAGACGACCCTGCTGTCCGCCTACCTCGCCTACCAGCGCGAGACGGTGCTGCAGAAGACCGAGGGACTGAGCCGCGAGCAGATGGGGCGCACCCACCCGCCGTCGTCGCTCACCCTGGCCGGGCTGCTGTACCACCTGGCGCTGGTCGAGGAGAGCTGGGCGGTGGAGCGGTTCTCCGGCGGGCCCGAGCTCCCGCCGTGGGACGGGGTCGACTGGGACGCCACCCCCGACTGGGAGTTCGACGCCGCCCTCGACCTGGAGCCCGACGCGCTGCGCGAGCGCTACCGGGAGGCCTGCCGGCGCACCGACGCCGTGGTGGCGGCCGCGGGCTCCCTCGACGCGTTGTCGGCGGTCCCGCTCCGCAACGGGAACCGCTTCAGCCTGCGCTGGATGCTGCTGCACCTGGTCGAGGAGACGGCGCGGCACGCCGGGCACGCCGACCTGCTGCGGGAGGCGGTCGACGGCGCCACCGGCGAGTGAGCCTCAGCGCGCGAGCTCGGTCGCCCAGGCGGCGACCTCGATCCGCCCGGTGGTGCCGGCGTCGACCCACATCGGGAGCACCTGACCCGGGTCGCCGGGCACCGGGACGACGCGCAGCGCCCGGCCCTCGGTGAGCCCGCCGGCGGTCACCGTCGCCGACCACGACACCCCGGTCACCGCGCTCTCCCCCGGCTGCAGCACCAGCGGTGCGGGGCCGGGGTCGATCACCATGTAGCTCGACTCGTGCGCCGTCTCGAACTCCATCGGCCGGCCGCCGGCGTCGAGCACCTCGACCGCCGGGTAGCCGGTGACCTCACGCGCGGCGTCCCCGCAGTTGGTCACCGTGACGACGACGGCGCGGTGGCCGAGGCCGGCGTCGACCGGGCCGGCGGTGACCAGCAGACCGAGCGGCGAGCAGGTCGGTGTCACCGGCTGCGGCACCGCCGGCGCGTCCTCCGGCTCCGTCACCGGCGGGGTCGCCGGCGACGGGGACGGCGGGACCCCGAGGCCCGCGGTGTCGGCCGGCCCGCCGGGCGTCCGGAGGGCCAGCGCGACCGCCGTCACCGCGACGACGGCCAGTGCCACCAGCAGCGGGACCAGCCAGGAGGAGCGGGCGCGCACCTCAGCCCCGGGCGGCGCCGAGGCCCAGCACCGCGGCCAGCCCCAGCGCGCTGCGCGGCGCGTAGGCGGTCCGCCACAGCCCGCCGTGGACGGCGGCGTGCGCCTCGTCCTGCCAGGGGTGCTCGTGCCGGGGACCGCCGCCGGTGTGCAGGTCGTGCACCAGCAGCGCGGCCATGAGCACGTTCGACGTCGCCGGCTCGAACACCTCGACGCCGAACCGGTGGGCGCCGGCGTACGCGGCGGCCAGCGCCCGGTTCTTCACCACCGAGCGGGTGCGGGTGGGCGGCGCGACGTTCATCGACACCGTCGTCCCGGCCGCCCGCGCCACCGTGGCCCGCCACCGCTGCAGCCGCTTGGCCAGCGCGTAGTTGGGGCCCTGCTGGGCGACCAGGCTGTCGTTGACGCCCGGGTCGGCGCCGGGCACGTAGGCGCGCTGCAGCAGCCGGCCCGCCGACAGGGTGCGCAGCGGGCGGCCGACCAGCTTGCCCACCCGCGAGCGGCCCGCGTACGCGCGCACCGACTGGGCGACGGCGTCCCCGGGGACGGCGAACACGTCGGTGGGCGTGGCGAGGAAGGCGAGCGCCGTCTCCGGCCGGGCCGCCTGCAGCCGCAGGGTGAGCGCGTCGACGGCGGCGGAGACCCGGACGTTCGTGGCGCCGTCGGCGTAGACGTAGTTGCCGAGCACGAGCTCCCCCGGCAGCCCGGCCAGCCAGTCGGCGACGGCGGGCACCTCGCGCACCAGGTCGGCGCCGGCGCCGCCGGGCAGGTCGCCGTCGGCGGGGACCAGCAGCGTGCCCGCCCCGCGGCGGGCGGTGTCGAGGACGCGGCGCCACAGGTCCGGCCGCGGCAGGTCGACCCCGGCCACGGTGGCCCCCCAGCGCAGCAGCGCGGTCAGCGGGCCCATCTCCGCGCCGGCGCCGAGCACGACGACGGTGCGGCCGGGCAGCGCCAGCCACTCGGGGTGCGCGGCCACGGTGCGCACGGCCTCGGCCGCCGACGGCTCGAGGACGCCGCCCTCGACCCAGGTGTCCAGCCGCCGGGACAGCTCGGCGCCGCGCAGCCGCGACCCGTGGAACGGCAGGCTGAACTCGCGCTCGGCCTCGCCCTCGCCGGTGACCTCCCGGGTGCCCGGGATGCGCGGAGCCGGCGCGTCGAGCAGGGCCGACAGCGGTCGCTCGCCGTCGTCGCCGGCGACGTGCAGCCGGGCGTGCACGGCGTCGAGCCCGGCGCCGGCGACGGCGCGCGCCGCGTCCGGGGAGGCCAGGCCCGCCTCGACCAGCCGCCGGAAGTGGGTGAGGTACCCGGCGCGCCAGTTGGTCTCCTGCTCGGCGGCGCGGGCGCCCACCGGGTCGACCGGCCGCAGCGCGTCGGCGACCACCGCGCGGCCCACCGCCGCGGTGCTGCGCCGCCCGTCGGGGCCGGCGGGGAAGACGACGCCGGTGTCGTCGGTGCTCATGGGCTCCTCAGTCCGTGGTGACGGGCGGCGGGTCGACCGGCGCCCCGGCCTCCAGCCAGCGCAGCAGGGTGCGGGCGCCGAAGCCGGTGCCGCCCTTGACCACCTCGGCGTCGTCGGAGCCGGCTCGGGCCGGTCCGGCGACGTCGAGGTGCGCCCAGGGCAGGTCGCCGGCGAAGGGCCGCAGGAACAGCGCCGCGGTGGTGCCGCCGGGGTTGCCGGGGGCGTTGGTGGCGTCGGCGACGTCGCTGGCCAGCTGCGGCGCGTACTCCTCGTCCAGCGGCATCCGCCAGACCCGCTCGCCGGCGTGCAGCGCGGCCGTGGACAGCGCGTCGGCCAGGCCGTCGGTGGTGGCGTAGAGGCCGGCGGTGCGCGCGCCGAGCGCGACCTTCATGGCGCCGGTGAGCGTGGCGACGTCGACCAGCGCGGTGGCGCCGAGGTGCAGGCGGGCGTGCGCGAGGCCGTCGGCGAGGACGAGGCGGCCCTCGGCGTCGGTGTTCTGCACCTCGGTGGTGCGCCCGCCGACGTGCCGGATGACGTCGGCCGGCCGGTAGGACGACCCCGACACCGCGTTCTCGGCGGCCGGGACGACGGCGGTGACCCGCACCGGCAGCTCCAGGCGGGCGGCGGCGTCGACCGCGGCCAGCACCGCCGCTCCCCCGGCCATGTCGGTCTTCATGTCGCGCATGCCGGGGCCGTGCTTGATCTGGATGCCGCCGGTGTCGTAGGTGATGCCCTTGCCGACGAGCACGGGGTGCGGGGCCCCGGCGCCCGGCGGGTCGTAGGCGACGACGACGAGCCGCGGCGGGGACGCCGAGCCGCCGCCGACGGCGAGGACCCCGCTGAAGCCGCCCGCGGCGAGCTCCCCGGGGCCGAGCACGGTCACGGTGACGTGCGGCAGGCCGCCGAGCCGGTCGACCGCCTGCTGCGCGAGCCAGGCCGGGTCACCGGTGTCGGGCGGGGTGTTGACCAGGTCGCGGGCCCAGGCGACGGCGCGGGCGGTGACCTCGCCGGCGCGGGCCGCGGCGGCCACGGCCGGGTCGGCGGCGTCGGTGGCGACGACGGCCACGGTCGCCAGCCGCGGCGGGTGCGGGCGGGAGGACTCGCGGAACCGGTACCCGGCCAGCAGCGCGGCCTCGACGGCGGCGCGCACCTCGTCGGCGCCGGCGGGGGCGAGCGCGGTGTCCAGCGGCAGCACGAGGCGGCCGGCGCCGTGCTCGGCGAGGGTCTGCGCGCGGCGCACCGCGGTGGCGACGAACGAACGCAGGTGCGGCAGCGTCCCGTCGCCGGTGCCGACGGCGACGACGCTGCGCGGGCGGCGGCCAGGGACGGGCAGGTTGGTGATGCCGCCGGCCTTCCCGGTGTTGCCGGTGTCGGCGAGCGCGCCGGCGAGCAGCTCGGCCGGGACCGGCGGCGGCGTGCCGGGCGCCGGCGAGGTGAGCCACGGGGGCAGCGCGCCGCCGGCGCCGACCGGGACGGCGAGGACGTCGTCCTCACCGAGGTCCGGCAGCGCCGCGAGCAGCTCCACCCGGGGCCGCGTCGTCCTGCGCGGGGCTGCCCGAGGGCAGGCTCGCGGAGACGTTCAGCTGGTCGCGCCCTTCAGGGCCTCGGAGAGCGCCGCGGCCTCGTCGGGCGACAGCTCGACGACCAGGCGTCCGCCGCCCTCGAGCGGCACCCGCATGACCAGGCCGCGCCCCTCCTTGGTGACCTCCAGGGGACCTTCACCCGTGCGCGGCTTCATGGCCGCCATGCGTGCCTCCTTCGCCGGCCACCCGCGGCCCCTCTGCGACGGCGGTGTGGCTGTTCCTCGGTGCGTAGCTCTGTCCCATGATCCCGTATCCCCGCCGCGGTTCCAACACGAGCCCCGTCAGGGGGTCGCCCGGAAGCAGGTCGCGACGTGGTCGTCGACCATGCCGGTGGCCTGCATGAGGGCGTACGCGGTCGTGGGCCCGACGAAGGCGAAGCCCCGGCGCTTGAGCTCCTTGGCCATCGCGACGGACTCCGGGCTGGTGGCCGGCACGTCGGCGAGGGTGGCCGGGCGGGCCCGCGGGCCGGGAGGCGCGAACGACCACAGGAGGTCGGACAGGCCGCCGTCGACCTGCTGGGCGGCGCGGGCGTTGCGGATGGCGGCGGTGACCTTGGCGCGGTTGCGGACGATGCCGGCGTCGGCCATCAGCCGCGCCTCGTCCTCCTCGGTGAAGGCGGCCACCGCGTCGATGGAGAAGCCGGCGAAGGCGGCCCGGAAGGCCGGGCGCTTGCGCAGGATGGTGAGCCACGACAGCCCGGACTGGAACGCCTCGAGGCTGAGCCGCTCGAACAGGGCGTCGTCGCCCCGCAGCGGGGTCCCCCACTCCTCGTCGTGGTAGCGCGCGTACTCGGGGGCGCTGTCCCCCCAGGCGCAGCGGACGCGGTCGGGTTCCACGGCGGGGACGCTAGCGGCGGGCAGGGACACGTCGGTCGTCATGGCTCCCGTTGTCCGCTCCGCGTGGTCGGTCCGCAAGCCCCTCCCGAGATCTGTGGACAGGCTCCTGACCTGCGAATACGGGTCGCCGCACCGCGCTCGCGGCGGTAGACTCCGTACATGTGTTCGAGCGGGTTCGGCAGCGGGGACGTCCTGGATGACGTCGCCGCGCTGGTCGCCGAGCGCAACCGGATCGACGCCCACCTCGCCCGCGCGGTGCGGGCCGCGGAGCTGTCCTCCGCTCCCGAACGCGACGGGCTGACGTCCATGGCGTCGTGGCTGCGCGGGCACTGCCGGCTGTCCGGGCGGGAGGCGTCCCGGCTGGTCGGCAACGGCCGCGCGCTGGAGCACCTGCCGGTGCTCGCCGAGGCGCACGACGCCGGGCTGGTGTCCGCGGGGCAGGTGGCCGTGGCCGTGGAGGTGACCACCCCGGCCCGGCTGGCCGCCGCCGCCGCGCAGGGCGTGGACCTGGGCGAGATCGACGCGGTGCTCACCGGCGTGGCGATCGAGCAGGACCACGACGCCCTCGTGGTGGTCGTCACGCGCTACTGCAACGCCCTGGACCCCGACGGGCCGGAGCCGGACCCGACCGAGGGGCGGCGCATGTCGGTGGTCCGGCACGCCGACGGCACCGTCTCCTTCCACCTGCACCTCGACCCGGTCGGTGCCGAGCGGTTCAGCACGGCGGTGGAGGCGCACGTGCAGGCCGACCGGCCCGCCGGCGACGACCGCACCCGCGCCCAGCGGCTCGCCGACGGCGCCGTGCAGCTCGCCGACACCGCCCTGGCCACCGGCGCCACGCCGCGGCTGCGCGGGGTGAAGCCGCAGGTCGTGGTGAAGATCGACGCCGAGGACCTGCACGACCCGGCCTGCCCGCGGGAGCACGTCACCGTCGACGCCGAGGTCAGCACCGACACCCGCGCTGATGCCGACGCCCAGGCCGACGCTGCGACCGGGATCGACCCGATCTCCGAGCCGCATACCGACACCGACGTCGGGCCGAGCAGGACGACCTCGCTGCCGCGGTGGCGGGGCATCGCGACCCTCGGGTCCGGCGCCGTCGTCCCCGCGGCCACCGCCCGCTGGCTGGCCTGCGACGGCGCGATCACCCGCGTGGTGCTCGGCCCCGACGGCGTCCCGCTCGACCTGGGCCGGGAGCAGCGACTGGCCACCCGCGGCATCCGGCGGGCCGCCGAGGTCCGCGACGGTGGCTGCGTGTTCACCGGCTGCGGCGCCCCCACCTGGTGGTGCGACGTCCACCACCTCGTGCACTGGCTCGACGGCGGCCCCACCTCGCTCGCCAACTCGGCGCTGCTGTGCGAACGCCACCACACCAAGGTCCACCACGGCTTCCGCGTGCAACGACAACCGGACGGCCGATGGCACACCTGGCGCCCCGACGGCACCGAGATCACCACACCGGCACCCCTCAGGGCCGGGGCGGTCTGAGCACGCGACCGGCGGCTCCCGTCATGCGCGGGACCAGCGCTGCCCTCGGCACGCTCGGACCGGTCAGCGGCGCAGCCCGTGCCGCCGAGCGGGGCTCAGGGGACGGGCGACTCCACCGCGGCCGGCGCGGGGGCGTTGCGCCGGGTGGCGAGCGCGCAACCCGCCAGCACGAGCGGCAGGCCGACGGCCAGGCCGAGGGTGAAGGGCTCGTCGAGCAGCAGCACACCGGCCAGGACGGCGACCGCCGGGTTGACGAAGGTGATCACCAGCGCGCGCTGCGGGCCGACCTCGCGGATGAGGGCGAAGAACAGCACCAGCGCGAGCGCCGTGCAGACCACACCGAGGACGACCAGCGAGCCCAGCGCGGGCACCGACGCCGACCCCAGCTGCCCGAGCCGCGGCACCGCGAACGGCGCGTAGACCACCGCGGTGAGCACCAGGGCGATCGCGCTGACCGCCACTCCCGGGACGTCGGCCAGCGCCCGGTTGGCGATCAGCGGCGCGGTGCCGTAGCCGACCACCACCGCCACCACCGCGAGCACCGGCAGCAGCGCGATGCCCTCGACGTCGAGCCCGAGCAGCGCCACGATCCCCACGACACCGAGCCCCATCCCTGCCAGCCGCACCGCGGTGAGCCGCTCCTCCCCGCCGACCAGCCGCGCGGCGACGGCCGCGACGAAGGGCACCGAGGCGACCAGCAGCCCGGTCAGCGAGCTCGACAGCGTCACCTCGGCGTAGGACAGCAGCAGCCAGGGCCCCGTCATCTCCAGCACGGTGAACGCCAGCAGCGGCCGCCAGTGCCGCAGCGCGGGGCGCACCTGCCCGCGGGCCAGGACCAGCGGCAGCAGCACGGCGGCCCCGACGACGCACCGGACGAACACCACGACCACCGGCGACGTCTCCTCGACGGCCACCTTGATCAGCAGGTACGGCACGCCCCAGATGACCGACATCGCCAGGAACAGCACCCACCCGCGACGGCTCACCGCGCCATCCTGCCCGGCCCCCGCGACGGTTCCCGTTGCACGTCCCGCCGCGCCGCCGTGGACTGTCCCGTCATGGACCCCGACGCGCGTTTCGCCTCCCTGGTCGAGGCCCTGGCCACCCGGCCCGGCGTCGGCCCGCCCGGCGCGAGCGGCCGGCGCGGCTTCGGCTCGGCCGCCCTGACGGTGCACGGGTCGATCTTCGCGATGGTCGTCGGCGGGGCGCTGGTGCTGAAGCTCCCCGCCCACCGGGTGGAGGGGCTCGTCGCCGCCGGCACCGGGCTGCCGTTCGCCGCGGCCAACGGCACGCCGATGCGCGAGTGGGTGGCCCTCGACCACGGCACGCCCGCCTCCGACCTCGCGCTCGCCGAGGAGGCCATGGCGTTCGTGTCCTCCCGCGCTACTCGGGGCGGCTGAACATCCACGCGGCGACCGCGAGCAGCACCCCGCCGACACCGGCCACCAGGACGACGTCGAGCCACACCGGCACCGGCCAGCTCCCCCAGTGCAGGGCCACGGAGTCGCCGATCGACGGGTCGACGCGGGAGAGCACCACCCGCCGCACCGCGTCGACGCCGTAGGTGATCGGGTTGGCCAGCGCCAGCGCCTGCAGCCACCCGGGCAGCTGGCCCGAGACCGGGAAGAACGCGCCGGAGAGGAACATCAGCGGCGCGAGCAGGAGCTGCACCCGCGGCATGACGGTCTGGATCTGGTCGACCCGGACGGCGATCACCAGACCCAGCGCGGTGATGGCGAAGGCGACGACGAACAGCAGCCCGACCGTGGCGAGCATCATCACCGGGTCGTAGGGGACGCCGACCAGCCCGGCCAGCGCCAGCAGCACCACCGATTGGAGGGTGGCCACCGTCGCCCCGCCCAGCGCCTTGCCGAGCACGATGCTGGTGCGGCCCACGGGCGCCACGAGCATCTCGCGCAGGAAGCCGAGCTCGCGGTCCCAGACGATCGAGATCGCCGAGAAGACGGCGGTGAACATGACCGAGGTGGCCAGCACGCCCGGGAACAGGAACGTCGAGTAGCCGGCGTCGCCGAAGGTGCCCACCGGCAGGGTGGCGCCCAGGCCCTGCCCCAGCACGAACAGGAACAGCAGCGGCTGGGCGAACGAGGACAGGATCCGGCCGCGGTCGGTGCGGAAGCGCAGCAGGTCGCGGTGCCAGACGACCCGCACCGCGCGCAGCTCGTGGCGCAGCCCGCGCCCGCCGAGCCGGACCGGCGCGGTCGTGGCCGTCATCGCCGGCCTCCCGCCGGGCCGGCCACCGGGCTCCGCGCGGGCCCGCCGGCCGCCGCCTGGCGCTCGGACATCCGCGCGCCGGTGTAGGCGAGGAAGACGTCGTCGAGGGTGGGGCGCGAGACGCTGACCGAGCGCACCGTCAGGCCGAGCTCGAACAGCCGCGGGACGAAGCGCTCGCCGTCGGGGGCGAGCACGACCAGCACGCCGTCCTCGCGGGCGGTCTCGACGCCGAGCCGCTCCCGCACGAGGGCCTCGGCCGCGTCGTCGTCGGCGGTGCGCACCCGCACCCGGTCGGCGCCGACGCTCGCCTTGAGCGCCGACGGGGTGTCCAGCGCGCCGATCCGGCCGGAGTCGACGATCGCGATGCGGTCGCAGCGCTCGGCCTCGTCCATGTAGTGCGTGGTGAGGAAGACGGTGATGTCCTCCTCGGCGCGCAGCCGGTCGACGTAGCCCCACAGGCCCGCCCGCGACTCGGGGTCCAGGCCGATCGTCGGCTCGTCGAGGAAGAGCACGCGCGGCGAGTGCAGCAGCCCGCGGGCGATCTCCAGCCGGCGCTTCATGCCGCCGGAGAAGGTGCGGACCAGCGAGCGGCGCCGGTCGGTGAGGCCGACCATCTCCAGGACGGCGTCGATCCGCGGCCCGACCTCGGCCTTCGGCATCCCGTAGATGTCGGCGTGGAACCGCAGGTTCTGCTCGGCGGTGAGGTGCGCGTCGAGCGTCGTCTCCTGGAAGACCAGGCCGATGTGCCGCCGCACCTCCGTGCGGTCGCGGACGACGTCGAAGCCGGCCACCCGTGCGGCGCCCGCCGTGGGCCGCAGCAGCGTGCAGAGGATCTGGATGGTGGTGGACTTGCCCGCCCCGTTCGGGCCGAGGAAGCCGAACAGCTCGCCCGCGCGGACCGACAGGTCGATGCCGCGGACGGCCTCGACGTCGCCGAACGTCTTGACCAGGCCGCTGACCTCCACCGCGGGCGGTCGCCCGGTGCCGGCCTCCCCCGACGGGGTCCCTAACGCCGTTAGAGTCACTCCGGCAGCGTCCTCGAACACCGTTAGAGTGTCAAGGTGCCGATCTCCCGCGACGACGTCGTCCGCGCCGCCGTCGAGGTCCTCGACGAGGAGGGCCTCGCGGGACTGACCCTGCGCGGCGTGGCCGCCCGGCTCGGCGTGAGCGCACCGACCCTCTACTGGCACGTCAAGGACAAGCGGCACCTGCTCGACCTGGTGGCCGACCGCGTGCTGGCCGACGTCCCGGAGAGCACCCGGGCGCCGCACCCCGGCGAGCCGGTGTGGGAGTGGCTGGCCGAGGCGAGCCGAGTGCGACGGGCGCTGCTGCTGGCCCACCGCGACAGCGTCCAGGTGGTCGCCGGCAACCGGCCGACCGAGGACTCGCTGCCCGGCATCGAGCGCACCCTCGGCGTCCTCGTCGGGGCCGGGCTCGAGCCGGGCGAGGCGGTGCGGGTGCTCACCGCGCTCGGCTCGTTCATCCTCGGCGACGCCCTCGAGACCCAGGCCGACCGCGACCGGCCGCTGGAGGAGCAGCCCGGCGGCGACATGACGGGGTTCCCCACGGTCGCCGCCGCCGCCCGGACCGCCGGCGGCGACGACGAGCGGTTCGAGGAGGGGCTGGCGCTGTTCGTCGGCGGGCTGCGCGCCCGGCTCGAGGAACGCGCGCGCGGGACCGCGGTCGCCGGGTCCTGACCGGCGCGCTCGGTACCGTCGGCCCGTGGGGTGGTCGGGCTACGGGACCTTCGTGGTCCTCGCCGTCGTGCTGGTGCTCGTGCCCGGCCCGGACGTCGCCGTCGTCCTGCGCAACACCCTCGGCGGCGGGCGGGTCCGCGGCTCGTGGAGCGCGGTCGGCATCACCGTCTCCAACGTCCTGCAGGGCGCCACGGCCGCGACCGGGCTGGCCGCCCTCGTCGTCCGGGTGGAGCCGCTCTTCGAGGCGATCCGCTGGGCCGGCGTCGCCTACCTGACGTTCCTCGCGCTGCAGGCCTTCCGCTCGGCGGTGCGCGGCCGCTACCCCGACCTCGACGACGGCGGCCCCGCGGCCGGCCGGGCCGCGCTGACCGGCCTGCGCCAGGGGTTCCTCAGCAACGTCACCAACCCGAAGGTGCTCGCCTTCTACCTGGCCGTGCTGCCGCAGTTCCTCGCGCCGGGGACGCCGGTGCCCGTGCTGCTGGCCTACGCGCTCACCCACGCCGCCGTCGGCCTGGTGTGGCTGCTGCTCCTGGTGGCCGGCCTGTCCCGGGCCCGCCGGGTGCTGGCGCGCTGCCCCGTCCGGCGGGCGCTCGACGCGGTCACCGGCTGCGCGCTGCTCGCCTTCGGCGCCCGGCTCGCCGTCTCACGCGGGACCTGACACCGGCCAGGCCACCTCGACGTGCGGCTCGTCGGGGTCGGCGTCGCGCGCGCTCAGGTAGACCTCGGCCGGGCTGCCGGCCCGCTCGAGGCCCCGGGCGTCCACCCACGCGCCGACGGCGTCGTAGGCGCGCAGGATGCCGGGGAACTCCGCCTCCCGCCGCGACAGGCAGGTGACCGCCTCCCGCCCGGCGTGCTGCAGCCGGATCCGCAGGTCCCCGGCCGGCTCGACGGAGCCGGTGAACGGCCGCACCACCTCGACCGGGCCGTCGCCGTCCTCGGTGACCATCCCGTGGTAGACGACGCGCAGCGGCCCGGCCGGCCGCGCGCCGCAGCGTGCGAGGTGCGCGTCGATCTCCTCCCCCGCCCCGGTGATGAACGCGTCGAGCTCGTCGACCGTCAGCCGCCGCTCGGCGGTCAGCACCGTCTGGCCCGGCACCTCGCGCAGGGTCACCTCGCGCACGTCGTCCTCCTCGGTCTCCGCGGTCAGGGCGGTCACCAGGTCCCGGCGCCGCCGCAGGTCCTCCTCCACCCCGTCCCACCAGCGGGCCACCGCCGCCCGGCGGTCGCCCGGCTCGAGGTCGACGACGTCGCGCACCCGCGCCAGCGGCATGCCCGCCCGGCGCAGCGCGGCGATCAGCCGGGCCCGGGCCACCTGCGCGACGGCGTAGCCGCGGTGGCCGGTCCACGGGTCGACGGCGTCGGGCACCAGCAGGCCCTGCTCGGCGTAGAGCCGCAGCGCCTTGGCCGACAGCCGGGTGCGGCGCAGGAACTCCCCCGGCCGCAGCAGGTCTCCGCTCACGCCGTCGAGCCTGCGGCATGCCCCAGGGGCCGGGTCCAGTCCGGCCCGCGGTTTCCGCCCCGGCCCGGCCGGGCAGCGCCGGAGCACCTGCGACGACGGGAGGCCCGCGTGGCCGACGCATCCACCCGACCGCCGGCCCGCCGCCGGCTGCTGGTCTCCGGCCTGCTGCTCGGCGCGGGCGTGGCGGGGGCGGTCGACGAGATCGTCTTCCACCAGCTCCTGCACTGGCACCACTTCTACGACCGGGCCAGCGGCGCGGCGGGCCTGGTCTCCGACGGGCTGCTGCACGCCGGCACCTTCTCGGCCGCCGTCGCCGGCATGGCGCTGATGGCCGACGCCCGCCGTCGCGGCCGGTTCCTGCCCCCGCTGTGGTGGGGCGCGCTGCTCACCGGCGCGGGGGCGTTCCAGACCTGGGACGGCCTGGTGCACCACAAGGTGCTGCGGCTGCACCAGGTCCGCTACGGCGTCGACCTGACCGGCTACGACGTCGCGTGGGTGCTGCCCGGCGTCCTCCTGCTCGTCGCCGGCGTCGCGCTGCTGCTGCGCGCCCGGCGGGTGCCCGCGGCGTGACCGCGGTGGTGCTGGCGCTGCTCGCCGCCGGCGCCTACGTCGGCGCCACGTGGCGCTGCCGCAGCCCGTGGCCGCTGGCCCGCACCGCGTCGTGGCTGGCCGGCGTCGCGGCCGCGGCGGTCGCCGTCGCCGGGCCGATGGGCGCGCACGGCGACCTGCGCGCGCACATGGCCGGGCACCTGCTGCTCGGCATGGCCGCGCCGCTGCTGCTGGTGCTGGCGGCGCCGGTGACCCTGGCCCTGCGCGCGCTGCCGCCGGCCGGGGCGCGCCGGCTCGCCCGCCTGCTGCGCACCGCCCCGCTGCGGTGGCTCGCCGACCCGCTGGTCGCCGTCCCGCTCAACGCCGCCGGGCTGTGGCTGCTCTACGGCACGGGGCTGCACGGCGCGCTCGCCCACTCCCCCGCCCTGTCCGCGGGGGTGTCCGCGCACGTGCTGGTGGCCGGCTACCTGGCGACGGCGTCGGTGCTCGCCGTCGACCCGGCCCCGCACCGGCGCGGCGTCGGCGTGCGGGCGCTGGCGCTGGCCGGCGGCGCCGCCGCGCACGACGTCCTCGCGAAGGTGCTCTACGCGCACCCGCCGGCCGGCACCGTCGGCGCCGAGGAGGGCGCGCGGCTGATGTACGACGGCGGGACGGTGATCACCCTGCTGACCGCCGCCGTGCTCTGGCGGCGCTGGTACACCAGCCGCGAGGCGGTGCGCGCCGCCGCTCAGCCGGCGTAGGTCGCGGCGAAGCGGGCGAAGCGGCGCAGCGAGATCCGGAAACCGAGGACGACGGCCGGCTTCACCAGCGGCCAGCCCAGCCGGCCGACGATCCCGAACGGCAGGTGCAGCCGCTCGGTCCACACCAGGTCGGTGCCGGCCGCGGTGGGCGTCAGCTCGAAGATCCCGGGGCCGCGCACGATCCGGCCGGTGTGCTGCACGACCACCCGGCGCGGCGGCTCCCACTCGGTGACCACCATCGTGTCGAGGACGCCGAGGTGCCGGCCGCGCCGCCACGGCAGCGGGACGCCGGTGCGGGCCGCCAGCCGCACGCCCACGCCCTCCTCGGCGGGGGTGACCACCTCGACGTCGGTGGCCGGCATCCACCGGCCCTGCGACCGCCAGTCGGTGAGCGCCGCCCACACCCGCTCCTGCGGGGCCTCCACCGACACCGGCAGCACCAGCTCAGGCACCGTCGCGCGCTCCCTCGTCCACGGATCCCTCTTCGGCCGCCGCGGCCCCCGCGGATGCGGTCACCGCGGATGCCCCCGCGGTCCCGGCCGGCAGGGTCAGCCCCGGGTCGGTGTCGGCGTCGGCCGCCCGGGCGGGCCGCTCGGCGCGCAGCGCGGCGATCTGCTCGTCGCGCTCCTCGATCACCTGGGCCAGCTGCTCGAGCAGCCAGTCCACCTCGGTCATCCGGTAGCCGCGCACGGCCACCGACACCTGCAACCCGCGCACGTCCTCCCCCGTCACCGGCCGGTCGTCGGGCAGCTCGACGGGCGAGCGGTCCAGGTCGGCCGGCGGCTGGGTCTCGCCCCGCCCGAGCAGCAGCGAGCCGCCGAGGAACAGCAGCGCCCCGACGACGGCGACCGCGGCGAGCCCGACGAGGAAGGACAGCACCGGCGCCCTCAGCCCTCGACCGGCTCGACCGGACCGGGCAGCGGCGCGCGCATCCCCCCGCCGCCCTCGCCGTTCTGCCGCGCGGTCTCGGCCTCGCGGATCGTCGCCAGGACGACGTCGACGTCGTCGGTGACGGTGAACAGGTCGAGGTCGCCGGCGCTGATCGTGCCCGACTCCAGCAGGGTGCCGCGGATCCAGTCGACCAGCCCGGCCCAGTACTCGGTGCCGAACAGGATCACCGGGAACCGGGTGACCTTGCGGGTCTGCACCAGCGTGAGCGCCTCGAACAGCTCGTCGAGGGTGCCGAAGCCGCCGGGCAGGATGACGAAGGCCTGCGCGTACTTCACGAACATCGTCTTGCGGACGAAGAAGTAGCGGAAGCTGATGCCGAGGTCGACCCACTCGTTGAGCTCCTGCTCGAACGGCAGCTCGATGCCCAGCCCCACCGACAGCCCGCCGGCCTCCGACGCGCCGCGGTTGGCCGCCTCCATCGCGCCCGGCCCGCCGCCGGTGATGACCGCGTAGCCGGCCTCCGCCAGCGCCGCGCCGATCTGCACGCCGGCCGCGTAGTGCGGGTGGTCGGGCTTGGTGCGGGCGCTGCCGAAGACGCTGACCGCCTTCGGCAGCTCGGCGAGCAGGCCGAAGCCCTCGACGAACTCGCTCTGGATGCGCAGCACGCGCCACGGGTCGGTGTGCACCCAGTCGGTGGGCCCGCGCCGGTCGAGCAGCCGCTGGTCGGTCGTCGTGCCGGCCCGCTGCGGGTCGGGCTCGCCGCCGCGCAGCACCACCGGGCCGCGGTGCCGCGTCGGGCGGGGCTTCCGGGCGCCCTCGGGCGGGGGGATCGTCGTCATGCGCGTCCTCCGGACAGGTAGGCGGTCAGGGCGTCCTCGGCCGGCTGCAGCCGCTCGACCAGGACGGACTCCTCGCGGGTGTGTGCGAGCTGCGGGTCACCGGGGCCGTAGTTGACCGCCGGGATGCCCAGGGCGGCGAAGCGGGCGACGTCGGTCCAGCCGAGCTTGGCCCGCGCGGGGCGGCCGACGGCGGCCACGAAGGCCTCGGCGGCGGGCTCGGTCAGGCCGGGCAGCGCCCCGCCGGCGTTGTCGACGACGGTCAGCGTGGCGCCGGCGGCGAGCGCGTCGGCGAACACCTCGCGCACGTGCGCCTCGGCGGCGTCCTCGTCGCGGTCGGGGGCGTAGCGGAAGTTGACCGTCACCCGGCACTCGTCGGGGACGACGTTGCCGGCCACCCCGCCCTCGATGCGCACGGCGTTGAGGCCCTCGCGGTAGGTGCAGCCGTCGATGTCGACCTCGCGCGCCTGGTACGCCGCCAGCGTGGCGAGGACGCCCGCCACCCCGTGGATGGCGTTGACGCCGAGCCAGCTGCGCGCGCTGTGCGCCCGCCGTCCCGTCGTCCCGATCACCGCCCGCAGCGTGCCCTGGCAACCGGCCTCGATCTCGCCGTCGGTGGGCTCGAGCAGGACGGCGAGGTCGCCGTAGAGCCAGCCCCGGCGCTCGCGCACCACCCGGCCGAGACCGCTCTTGACCGACTCGACCTCCTCGTTGTCGTAGAAGACGAACGTGAGGTCGTACGCGGGCTCCGCCCCGGGGACGCCGAAGCGGCCGGCCAGCCGCAGCATCACCGCGTCGCCGGACTTCATGTCGCTGGTGCCGCAGCCGTACAGGCGGTCGCCCTCGAGCCGGCTGGGCACGTTGTCGGCGATCGGCACGGTGTCCAGGTGCCCGGCGAGCACCACGCGGCCCTCGCGGCCCAGGTTCGTGCGGGCGAGGACGGTGTCGCCGACCCGCTCGACCTCCAGCCCGCCGAGGCCGCGCAGCGCCGTCTCGACGGCGTCGGCGAGGGCGCGCTCGCCGCCGGACACCGACGGCGTGTCGACCAGCGCCCGGGTGAGCGCCAGGACGTCGGCGGAGAGGTCGAGGTCGGGCGCGCCGGTCACGGTGCCCGAGCCTACGGGCGGGCGCGGGGCCGGGCCTGGGTAGCGTCGGGGGGTGACCTCCCCCAGCCGCTCCGCCGTCGCCGCCGGTCTCGCGACCGTCTCCGCCTCCGGGACCGTCCTGGACACCTGGTACCCCGCGCCCGCCCTCGGCGACGCCGGCGGGGAGTCCGGCACGCAGCAGCTCGGCGCCCTGGAGCTGGAGGCCGAGCTCGGCACCGAGTTCTCCGGCCTGGTGCGCAGCGACGACGCGCGCGGCGTCGAGGTGATCGGCGTCCGCACCGTGATCGCCCACCTCGGCGCCCCGCCGGCCGACACCCACGACGTCTACCTGCGGCTCCACCTGCTCTCGCACCGCCTGGTCCGCCCGCGCGAGGTGAGCCTGGACGGCGTCTTCGGCCTGCTGGCCAACGTCGCGTGGACCAGCGCCGGGCCGGTGCTCGCCACCGAGCTCACCCCCGCGCGCCGCGCCCTCCTGCGCGCCGCGCACGGCTCGCTGACCGTGCTGTCGGTGGACAAGTTCCCGCGGATGGTCGACTACGTGCTCCCCGCGGGCGTCCGCGTGGCCGACGCCGACCGGGTGCGGCTGGGCGCGCACCTGGCCGAGGGGACGACGGTCATGCACGAGGGCTTCGTCAACTACAACGCCGGCACGCTCGGCCCCTCCATGGTCGAGGGCCGGATCAGCGCGGGCGTCGTCGTCGGCGCCGACAGCGACGTCGGCGGCGGCGCGTCGATCATGGGCACGCTGTCCGGGGGCGGCAAGGAGGTCGTCTCCATCGGCAGCGGCTGCCTGCTCGGCGCCAACGCCGGCATCGGCATCTCGCTGGGCGACGGCTGCGTCGTCGAGGCCGGCTGCTACGTCACCGCCGGGTCCCGGGTCACGCTGCCCGACGGCTCGGTGGTCAAGGCCCGCGAGCTCTCCGGCCGCGACGGGCTGCTGTTCCGCCGCAACAGCGTCACCGGCGCGCTGGAGGCGCTGCCGCGCTCCGGCGACTGGGGCGCCCTCAACGCCGCGCTGCACGCCAACGACTGAGGAAGGACCCTCCTGCCCCCCACCACTCGCACGCTCGTGGCGGGCCCCTGCAGGAGGGCCACCGCTCAGGTGAGGTTCGCGGGCTCCGCGGCCGGGACGTCGAGGTGCTCGAGCAGCGCCACGACCGACTCCTGCGGCCGCTCCACGTGCGGCGAGTGCCCCACGCCGGGGAGCACGACCTCGCGGTAGGCGCCGCCGGACGCCGCGTACCGGTCGAGCACCGCACGGGTCTGGGTGACCATCGGCTGCGGCGGGCAGGCCTCCTCGCCGGGCCAGCCGGGCACCGCGCCGAGCTGGCCGAGGTAGGCCAGGTCGAACACCGAGGTGTCGGAGACGATCGCGTCGGCGTCGCCGCGCAGCCACAGCACCGGGGGCTTGACCGGCAGGTCGACGATGCCCGAGACGTCGAACACCGTCGGCGCCATCGTGTTGAGCACCCCGCGCGGGCCGGGCGCCGTCATCGGCCACGTCTCGCTCGCGACGGCGTCGCCCGGGTAGTTGTCCTCACCGGTGCGGGTGGACAGCATCGCGGCGACGAACACGTCCTCGAGCTGCGGGTCGATCGGCAGGGAGCCGGGGGCCACGTAGAACGAGCGCAGGATCGACCGGGGGCTGGTCGGGGCGGCGTCGGAGGTGTCGCCGGCGGCGAGCGCCGCCACGAACTCCGGGTTGGCCGCTCCCCCGCCCGAGCCCGCGCCGTCGGCGGCCAGCAGGCGCCCGTCGGGCCCGGCGGTGCCGCCGAAGCCGTACGGGGACACCGGCGCGACCAGCGCCACCGACGCCACCGTCGCCGGGGCGTCGAGCAAGTACTGCAGGACGACGCCGGCGCCCATACTCCAGCCGACCAGGTGCACGCGGTCGAGGCCGAGGGCGTCCACCAGCGCGGCGACGTCGTCGGCCCAGTCCCGCACGCCGCGGCGGGCGTCCACCGGCAGCGGGTCGGTGTCGCCGTAGCCGCGCAGGTCGACGGCGAGCACGCGGTGCCGGCCGGTCTCGTGCACGGTGCGCAGCGCGTGCTGCCAGAACAACGCCGAGCTCACGTTGCCGTGCACGAACAGCACCGCCTCGCCGGGGCCGGCGGGGTCGGTGCCCTCGGGGTGCAGGACGTTCTGGGTCAGGCGCGCGGTGGGCACCCGGGTGGCGGTCACCCCGGGGAGCAGGACGTCGGCCATGGCGGTACTCCTCGGGAAGGCGGGACTGGCGGCCACACGCTAGCGACGGCGGGCACGCGCTGGCGACGGCGGGCACGTGCTGGCGACGGCGGCCACACCGCGGGTGCACCAGGCACACCACGGGCCCCCGCGAGGTCCGGGGCCCGGCCGCGGAGCCGACCTAGAGTCGACGGCGATGACCAGCGCACGGACCGGCACCCGCCTCGCGGCCGAGCGCCCTCCGGCGAGGAGGGCGCCCGCCAAGAAGGCGCCCGCGAGGAAGGCGCCCGGCAAGCGCCCGCCGGCCAAGCGGCCCGCGGCGCGGCCGGCCGCCGCGACGCCGCCGGGCGGCAACCCGTGGGTGTGGCGGCACTGGTGGCCGGCGCTGCTGATCGGCGTCGTCGTGCTCGTGTCGGTGGTCTGGAAGGGCGACCGGCCGGCGCAGGTGACGCCGACGGCGCTGTGCACGGTGCCCTCGACGTCGGTGACGCTCAGCGGCGAGCAGTGGACCAATGCCCAGACGATCGCCGCGGTGGGCAAGGAGCGCGGGCTGCCCGAGCGGGCGATCGTCATCGCGCTGGCGACGGCGATGCAGGAGTCGACGCTGCGCAACCTCGACTACGGCGACCGCGACTCCCTCGGCCTGTTCCAGCAGCGACCGTCGCAGGGCTGGGGCACGCCCGCGCAGGTGCAGGACCCGGTCTACGCGGCCGGCCAGTTCTACGACAGGCTGGTACGGGTGCCGAACTGGGAGACCGGCGAGCTCACCCTGGTCGCCGACGCCGTGCAGCGCAGCGCCTTCCCGCTCGCCTACGGCCGCTGGGCCGACTTCGCCCAGTCACTGACCGTGGCGCTGCGCACGGACGACCGGACGCGCAACTGCGGCTGAGCGCTCAGGTCACCCGGCCGCGGCTCTTGCCGTGGAGCTCCGGGCGGTCGAAGGCGGCGGACACGCCGGCGGCGCCGGCGAGGCTGCGGCCGCGGTGCAGGCGCGCCTCGAGGGCGAGCAGCGCCACGAGGGCGGCGACGGGGACGAGCAGGAACACGACGAGGAACACGGCGGGGCCTCCCGGCCTGGCCGGGCGGGGTGCCCGGCGAGTGGGACCACCGTGTCGGTCGGCACTTGCGGGTGTCTGGCGGAGAACTGCCGCCGCAGTGCCGCCGGCTTGCAGGCGACTGGCAGCCGGCCCGTTCAGGCGGTGAGGCGCTCCGCGGCGGCGTCGATCCGCTCGTCGGTGGCCGTGAGCGCGAAGCGCACGTGCCGGGCGCCGGCGGGGCCGTAGAACGAGCCGGGCGCGGGCACGATGCCCAGGCCCGCCAGCCACTCGACCGTCGTCCAGCAGTCCTCGTCGCGGGTGGCCCAGAGATAGAGCCCGGCCTCGGAGTGGTCGATGCGCAGGCCCGCCGCCCGCACCGCGGCGGCCAGCCGCTCGCGCCGGCGGCGGTAGCGCTCGCGCTGCTCGTCGACGTGCGCGTCGTCGTCCAGCGCGGCGGTCATGGCCGCCTGCACCGGGCCGGGGACGAGCAGGCCGAGGTGGCGGCGCACCTCCCACACCCGGCGGACCAGCACCGGGTCGCCGGAGAGCAGCCCGGCGCGGTAGCCGGCCGCCGTCGACTGCTTGGACAGCGAGTGCACGGCCAGCAGGCCGGTGTGGTCGTCGCCGGCGACGGCGGGGTGCAGCAGCGAGCGGGGCTGCACCTCCCAGCCGAGGGTGGCGTAGCACTCGTCGGCGACGATCGGCACGCGGTGCGCGCGGCCCCAGGTGACCCAGGCGCGCAGCTCGTCGTCGGACAGCACCCGCCCGTGCGGGTTGCCCGGGGAGTTCAGCCAGACCAGCCCGATCCCGGCGGCCTCGGCCGGCGGGGCGTCGGCCCGCCGGACCGCGAGCCCGGACAGCACCGCGCCGACCTCGTAGGTCGGGTAGGCCACCTCGGGGATGACGACGGTGCCGTCGCGCAGGCCCAGCAGCGTGGGCATGAGCGCGACGAGCTCCTTGGAGCCGATCGTCGGGACCACCGAGGGATCGGCGCCCAGCGGGTCGGCCAGCGTCACGCCCAGGCGGCGCCGCAGCCACCCGGCCGCGGCGGTGCGCAGCTCACGGGTGCCCAGCGCCATGGGGTAGCCCGGCGAGTCGCCGGCCCCGGCCAGCGCGGTGCGCAGGACCTCGGGCGTCTCGTCGACCGGCGTCCCGATGGACAGGTCGACGATGCCGCCGGGGTGCTGCGCCGCACGGGCCCGGGCGGCCTCGAGGCTGTCCCAGGGGAAGTCGGGCAGCCTGTGGCCGGCCGCCGTCCCCGTCGTCGTGGTCAGTGCCCCTCGCCCTGGGGCGGGAGGGCCGCCACCAGCGGGTGGTCGTGGCCGACCTTGCCCGTCTTGGCGGCGCCGCCGGGGCTGCCCAGGTCGGAGAAGAACTCCACGTTGGCGTTGTAGAAGTCCTTCCACTTGTCCGGGACGTCGTCCTCGTAGTAGATGGCCTCCACCGGGCACACCGGCTCGCAGGCACCGCAGTCGACGCACTCGTCGGGGTGGATGTAGAGCATCCGGTCGCCCTCGTAGATGCAGTCCACCGGACACTCGTCGATGCACGCCTTGTCGAGGACGTCGACGCAGGCCTGGGTGATCACGTAGGTCACGGTGGGTCCTCCCGGGGGACGTGCGGGCAGCGCCCCGGCTCGGGGCCGGTCGCGCGCGGATCTGCCGATCAGTATGGCCCCGGCTCCCCGCGCCGGGCGCGACGGGTGCACCCGCCCGCCCCGGGAGGAGGAGGCCGCCGCCCACCCCGCAGGATCGGGGCATGGGACAGAGCCGCTCGCCGCTGGGGGTCGCCGACCTGGAGCGCCTGGCCGCGCGCGGCTGGCCCGCCCCGGAGGAGGAGCCGCTGGGCGGGTGGCTGCTGCGCGCCGGCGGCGGGTTCACCGGCCGGGCGAACACCGCGCTGGTCACCGGCGACCCGGGACTGCCGCTGCCGGAGGCCGCCGACGCCGTCGTCCGCTGGTACCGGGCCCGCGGGCTGCGCCCGGGTGCCGCGCTGCCCGGCGTGCAGGCCCGTGCCGCCGGCGCGGTGCTCGCGGCGGCCGGGTGGGAGCGCTCGGAGGACGTGCTCGTGCTCACCGCCCCGCTGGTGCCCGCCGGTGGGGCCGACGTCGAGCTGGCGCCCGCGCCGGCCGACGACTGGCTGGCCCTCTACCGGCCCGACGCCGACCCCGCCGCGGCCCGCGCGGTGCTGACCGGCGGCGGACGTACCGTCTTCGCCGCCGTCCGGCCGGAGCCGGGCGCGCCCCCGGTCGCCGTCGCCCGCGGGGTGGTCACCGGCGACTGGCTCGGCGTGAGCGCGCTGACCGTGGCCGAGGAGCACCGCCGTCGCGGGCTGGCGGGCACGGTGATGGCCGCGCTGTCCCGCTGGGGCGCCGCGCAGGGGGCGCACTGGGTGTACCTGCAGGTGTCGGCGTCCAACACGCCCGCGCGCGAGCTCTACCGCCGCACCGGCCACGTCGAGCACCACCGCTACCACTACCGCTGGGCGCCCGAGGCCCCCTGAGACGGCAGGGCCCGGCCCGTCCGGGCGGGAGTGGCCAGCACCCGGCCGACGGCGACCGCGGCCCCCACGACGCCGAGGCCGAGGAAGGCCAGCGTCACGGTGCCCAGCCCGCCGGTGCCGACGGCGACCAGGTCCCCCTCGGGCCGGCGGGCGGTGGCCGAGAGCGCGACGGCCAGCCAGGTGACCGCCGGGAGGACGGCGACCAGCCGCGACCCGGTCAGCCGGTGCGCGCCCTCGACCAGCAGGACGTTGCCGGCGGCCGCGGCGAGCACCGACAGCGGCACGAGCACGCCGCCGATCCGCAGCGGCAGCCAGAACACCTGGACGAGGGCCAGCCAGCCGGCGACGGCGACCGCGAGCACCGCCGCGCCGGCGAGCGTGGCGGCGCGGGTCATCCGGGCAGGCCGGCGAACAGGTCGTCCTCCCAGCCCTGCGGGCCGCCGCCCGCGGGACCGCGCTCGCCGCGCACCAGCCGGTAGTGCTCGGTGCCGAGCACCTCCTGGCCGAGGTTGTTCGACAGCGCGAAGAACGGACCGTCCACGGTGATCTGGGTGGCGTGCGCGCGCATCGCGGCGTCCTTGCGGCCCGCGTACGCCCGGCCGTCGACGGCGGCGGTGACCAGCTCGTCGGGGACGGCGAAGGGGATGTCGTCGATCTCGCCGAGCCGCTCGAACGGCGCGGCCTCCCCCAGCGCGGCCATCGCCTCGGCGCCCTCGCGCAGCACCGACCGCGGGGTGCAGCACCAGTAGACCTTGGCGACGTCCCAGGCCCCGCCCAGGTCGGGGCGGTAGCCGGGGTCGGCGGCGCGCTCGACGGCGGCCATGGCGACCCGGTGGGCCTGGATGTGGTCGGGGTGGCCGTAGCCGCCCTGCTCGTCGTAGGTCACGACGACCTGCGGCCGGACCTCGCGGACGACGGCGACCGCGTGGGCGACCGCCTCGTCGAGGTCGGCCCGCCAGAAGGCGCGCGGCTTGTCGTTGGCCGGCGTGCCCATCATCCCGGAGTCGCGGTAGCGCCCGGGGCCGCCGAGGAAGCGCCAGTCGGTAACGCCGAGGGCGTCCATCGCGGCGCGGAGCTCGGCGATCCGGTAGCCGCCGAGCTGGTCGGCGTGCTCGGGGGCCAGCAGTTCCAGCTCGGGGACGAGGACCTCGCCCTCCTCGCCGAGCGTGCAGGTGAGCAGCGTGACCTGGGCACCCTCGGCGGCGTAGCGGGCCATCGTGGCGCCGTTGTTGATCGTCTCGTCGTCGGGGTGGGCGTGGACGAGCAGCAGGCGTCGGTCAGCGGTCACGAGAGGTCATTGTCGCCTACCTCCCGAGCCCGCCACCGGGGTGTCGTGACCGGTGGCGGGCCCGGAGGGTCCCCGCCGGGTGCGGCGGCGGGGCCCAGCTCAGGCCGGGTACGGCACGTGGCCGCGGTGTCGTCCGGGAGGACGACGGATCACTCGGCGTCGACGGGGACGACCGTCCGGGCCTCGGCGAAGTGGCAGGCCGACGGGTGGCCCTGGCCGCGGTCGACCAGCGCCGGGGGCTCCTGGGCGCAGATGTCCTGGGCCTTCCAGCAGCGGGTGCGGAAGCGGCAGCCCGAGGGCGGGTCGGCCGGGCTGGGGACGTCGCCCTGCAGCAGGATCCGGTCCTTCTGGCCGCGCAGGTGCGGCTCGTGCAGCGGCACGGAGGACAGCAGGGCCTGGGTGTAGGGGTGCGACGGCGAGCCGTACACCTCGGCGTCGGTGCCCTCCTCGACGATGCTGCCGAGGTACATCACCGCGACGCGGTCGGAGATGTGGCGCACCACCGACAGGTCGTGGGCGATGAACAGGTAGGACAGGCCGAACTCGTCCTGCAGGTCCTCGAGCAGGTTGACCACCTGCGCCTGCACGGACACGTCGAGCGCCGACACCGGCTCGTCGCAGACGATGACCTCCGGCTGCAGCGCGAGCGCCCGGGCGATGCCGATGCGCTGCCGCTGGCCGCCGGAGAACTGGTGCGGGTAGCGGTTGACGTAGTCGGGGTTGAGGCCGACGCGGTCGAGCAGCTCCTGCGTGCGCTTGAGCCGGCCCTTCTTCGGGGCGACGTCGTCGTGCACGGCCCAGCCCTCGGCGACGATGTCACCGACGGTTATCCGCGGGTTCAGCGACGCGTACGGGTCCTGGAAGATGATCTGGACCTCGCGCCGGTACTCCTTGAGCGCGCGGCCGCCCATGCGGGCGACGTCCTTGCCCTTGTAGAGGATCGACCCGCCGGTCGGGCGCTCCAGGGCGACGATCAGCTTCGACACCGTCGACTTGCCGCACCCGGACTCCCCGACCAGGCCCACGGTCTCGCCGCGGCGCAGGGTCAGGTCGACGCCGTCGACGGCGCGGACGTGCCCGATCGTGCGCTTGAAGACGATGCCCTGCGTCAGCGGGAAGTGCTTCTGCAGCCCGCGGATCTCGAGCAGGGGCTCCCCGAGGGACCCGCGCAGCCCGCTCGGCGCCGGCTTGGCCAGCGTCGGCGCGCCGGGCGCGGCCTCGGTGGACGGGGACGACTTGGACAGGGACGACTTCGACAGGGACGACGCCGCGGTGGCGCCGTGCTCACTCGGCTGGGACACCGAGCACCTCCTCGCTGTAGTGGCACGCGGCCTCGCGACCCGGGACGACCAGCCGCAGCGGCGGGACGTCGGTCGCGCACTCGCGGCCGGGCGCGGCGTCCGCGCCGAGACGGCGGCGGGCGCAGCGCGGGTGGAACGGGCAGCCGCTGGGGATGTGCGCCAGGTTCGGCGGCTGGCCGGCGATCGGCCGCAGCCGCCCGCCCTTGGCCTCCACCTGCGGCACGGAGCCCATGAGCCCCTCGGTGTAGGGGTGGGACGGCTTGCTGAAGACGTCGTCGACGGTGCCCCGCTCGACGATCTCGCCGGCGTACATGACCGCCACGTTGTCGGCGACCTCGTTGACGACACCGAGGTCGTGGGTGATGAGGATCAGCCCCATCCCCGTCTCCGCCTGCAGGTCCTTGAGCAGGTCCATGACCTGGGCCTGGACGGTGACGTCGAGGGCGGTCGTGGGCTCGTCGGCGATGAGGATCCGCGGGTCCAGGGCGATCGCCATGGCGATCATGACCCGCTGGCGCATGCCGCCGGAGAACTGGTGCGGGTAGTCGTCGACCCGGCGGGCCGCGGCGGGGATGCGCACGCGGTCCATCAGCTCGATGGCCCGCTTGCGCGCCTCCTTCTTCGACAGCCCGCGGTGCGCGCGGAACATCTCGCCGATCTGGAAGCCGACGCTGTACACGGGGTTCAGCGAGGACAGCGCGTCCTGGAAGATCATCGAGATGCCCGGGCCGCGGATCTTGCGCTGGTCCTCGGCGGACATCTCCAGCATGTCCTTGCCCTGGAACCAGATGCCGCCGCCGTTGATCACCGCGGGCGGGGTCTCGAGGATCCCCATGATCGCCTGCGCCGAGACCGACTTGCCGGAGCCGGACTCGCCCAGGATCGCCAGGGTCTCCCCCGCCGCCAGGCTGTAGCTCACGCCGTTGACGGCGTTGACCACGCCGCCGCGGGTGCGGAACTCCACGTGCAGGTCGTCGACCTCGAGCAGCGGGGTGCCGGACGGGGCGAGCTCGCTGGTGGGCTTGGACAGGTCGAGGTTGGTCATGCGCGCTGCCTCGGGTCGAGGGCGTCGCGCAGGGCGTCACCCATCATCACGAACGCCATCACCGTCAGGGTCAGGATCAGGCTGGGGAAGAGCACCAGGTGCGGGGCGCTGCGGATCTGACTCTGCCCGGCCGCGATCTGCAGTCCCCATGAGATCGCGGGGCGCTGCAGGCCGACGCCGAGGTAGGTCAGCGTCGCCTCTGCGGCGATGAAGACGCCGATGGTGATCGTCGCGTAGACCAGCACCGGGGCGACGGCGTTGGGCAGGATGTGGCGCACCAGGATGCGGCGGCTCGACGCGCCCATCGACCGGGCGGCGGCGACGTAGTCGGAGCTCTTGACCGCGATCACCTGCGAGCGGACCAGCCGCATCGCCGTCATCCAGCCGAACAGCGCGATCGCGATGGCCACCGCGCCCGGGCCGCGGGAGTTGATGATCGGGATGCTCGTCGACGGCCCGACCCGGAGCAGCACCAGCGCGCCGAGGATGAGCGGCAGCGCGTAGAAGATGTCGGCGATCCGGGCCAGGATCCCATCGGTGAACCCGCCGAAGTAGCCGGCGATCGCCCCGACGATGACGCCGAGCACCAGCACGCCGAGCACGGCGGTGACGCCGATGATCAGCGAGTTGCGCGCGCCGTAGACGACGTTGGCCAGGTAGTCGCAGCCCTGCTGGTCGAAGCCGAACCAGTGCTGCGCCGAGGGCCGGCCCTGGGAGTTGGCCAGGTCGCACGAGCGCGGGTCGGCGCCGCGGGCGAAGACCTGCGGCACCACCGCCATCAGGAGGAAGAAGACGCCGAGCACGGCGCCGATCCAGAACAGCGGGTTGCGGCGGAGCTCGCCCCAGGCGTCGCTCCAGAGGCTGTTCTGCCGCTCCTTGGTGACGTCGACCGAGGGGCTGGCCAGGCCGGTGGTGGTGCCGGCCTCGACCTCGTCCTTGCGCAGGTCCAACTGCTGCTGGTCAGTCATAGCGGATCCTCGGGTCGAGGACGGCGTAGAGCACGTCCACGACCAGGTTGAAGAAGATGAAGAAGAACACCATCAGGGTGACGATGCCGACGACGACCGCGCCCTCCTGGGCGCGGATGGCGTTGAACACCTCCCGGCCGATGCCGGGGAGGTTGAACACGGACTCGGTCACGATCGCCCCGCCCAGCAGCGAGCCGATGTCGGCGCCGATGAACGTCACGACCGGGATCAGGCTGTTGCGCAGGGTGTGCCGGACGATGACGGTCCGGTTGGGCAGGCCCTTGGCGCGAGCCGTGCGCACGTAGTCGGCGCGCAGGTTCTCCGCGAGGCTGGTGCGGGTCAGGCGGGCGACGTAGGCCAGCGAGCCGGAGGCGAGCACCAGGCCCGGGAGGAGATAGCTGTAGAGCCCGTCGTTGGTCCCGGCGATCGGGAACCAGCCGAGCTTGAGGCCGAAGAGCAGCTGCGCGAAGAAGGCCAGCACCAGGATCGGGATCGAGACGATCAGCGTCGTCGAGACCAGGACCAGGTTGTCGAAGAAGCTGTTGCGCCGGATGCCGGCCAGCACGCCGGCGACGAGGCCGATGACGGCCTCGAACACCACGGCGGTGAGCGCGAGCTTCACCGTGACCGGGAGCGTCCGCTCGATGGTGTCCAGGACCGGGCGGCCACGGAAGTCGGTGCCCAGGTCGCCCTGGAACAGGCCCTTCATGTACTCCCAGTACTGGATGTACAGCGGGTCGTTGAGGTTGAAGCGGTCACGCAGCTCGGCGATGACGGCGGGCGAGAGCGGCCGGTCACCGCCCAGCGCGCGGATGGGGTCGCCCGGCAGGGCGTACACCATCGCGAAGATCAGGAAAGACGCGCCCAGCAGGACCGGGATGGTGAGCAGCAGGCGGCGCGCTACGTAGCGGCCCATGGTCCCCCTCGGGGTGTGTGCGCCGCAGCGGCGGGCGGCGCCGGTGTCCATCGTGCCGCAGGCCCGGGCACACGCGCCGCCGGGGGCGACCGTCCTGGTCGGACGGGCGCCCCCGGCGGGTGGTGCGGGTCCTGCGGGGTCGGGTCAGCTGTTGACCGTGACCTCGGAGGTGACGATCCGCTGGAACAGGTCCAGGCGGACGTCGGAGACGTTCTCCGAGGTCACCGACTGGATCTCGGTGAAGAACATCGGGGCCATCGGCATGGCCTCGTTGATGATGTCCTCGGCCTCCTGGTAGGAGGTCACGCTGTCCTCGGGGGTCGCGGCCTGGTCACCCTCGACGACCAGCTGGTCGACCTGCGGGTCGGTGTAGAACGAGTAGTTCGAGCCGGCCGGCGCGAGCGACGACGTCGTGAACAGCGGGGTGATGTAGCTGTCCGCGGCCGGGTAGTCGAAGCTCCAGCCGTACCGGAACGGGCCGGCGACACCGCGCGACTCGAGCAGCGGCAGGTACTCGGAGAAGTCGAGGTTGCCCTGCAGGACGTACTCGACGCCGATGTTCTCGCGCAGCTGGTTGCCCACGGCCTCCATCCAGGCGTCGTGGCCGGCGCCGGAGTTGAACCACAGGTCCACGGGCTGGCTGCGGTCGAAGCCGGCCTCGTCGAGGAGGCGGTTGGCCTCGTCGGGGTCGAGGGTGCAGTAGGTGCAGCTGCCCTCGCGGTAGCCGTCGACGACCGGCGCGATGAACGAGTCGGCCGGGGTGCGGGTGCCCTGGAAGATCGCCTCGGAGATGGCCCCCCGGTCGATCGCCATGGAGAACGCCTGCCGGACCCGCGGGTCGGAGAACCGCTGGTCGTAGGTCGGGAAGCTCAGGTAGGTGATCTGCGAGGACTCGGTCCGGATGAACCGGTCGCCGAACTCCGCCTCGGCCGACTCGATGACGTCGGGCGGGATGACGTCGACGATGTCGAGGTTGCCGGCCTGCACGTCGGTGTAGGCGGTGTTGACGTCGGCGTACACGACGTAGTCGACACCGTCGGCCTGCGCGGCGTCGTCGCCGGCGTAGTCCTCGTAGCGGGTCAGGCTGATGCCCTGGCCGGGGACGTAGTCCTCGGATGCCTGGAACGGGCCGTTGCCGATCGGGCGGGTGCCGAAGCCCTCGGGGTCGTCGAAGAAGGCCGTCGGCAGCGGGTAGAAGGAGTTGTAGCCCACGACCGCCGGGAAGTTGGAGAACGGCGAGGAGAGGGTGACCGTGAAGGTCAGGTCGTCGACGACGGCCAGGCCGCTCATCTCGGTCGCGGCCGGCTCACCGGTCGCGTTGCCCTCGGCGTCGACCGGGGCCTGCAGGTCGGCGTAGCCGGCGATCCGCGACAGGTAGGAGGCGGCGCCCTGGGCGTTGGGGCTGTAGGCGGTGTAGTTCCACGCGTCGACGAAGGAGTCGGCGTTCACCGGGCTGCCGTCGTGGAAGGTCCAGCCGTCCTTGAGCGTGACGGTCCAGGTGGTGTTGTCCTCGGACTCGATGGACTCCGCCACGCCGCTGTACTCGACCGAGCCGTCCTCGGCGTACTTGACCAGGCCGGTCCACAGCGAGTTGACGACCTGGTCGCCCTCGGACTCCGTGGTGTTGCCCGGCACGAGCGGGTTCTCCGGCTCGCCGATGTAGACGCTGAAGGTGCCGCCACCCTCGCCGCCACCGCTGCCACTGCCCGAGCCGCTGTCGTCGCTGCCGCCACAGGCGGACAGCAGCAGCGCACCGGACAGACCGGCCGCGACGAGCGCCGAACGGCGCTTGCTCAACTTCACGTGCGATGCCTCCCTCGTCCCGCGCATGCGGGGGGAACGGACTGGTCCATGCGCGCCCGGGCACGGAGGGCCGGGCGTGGCGTCCATCTGGTGAACACCCGGGAACTGTCCCGGGACGCCGCGAGCGACCCTAGGCACCCCCGGCGAGGAGCGTCCACGGCCGTCACCAAGTTGTGACTGATGCTCACGACCTGACGGCGCGCGATGCAAACGGCACGGTACGCCGCCCCCGTCACGACACGTGTTGCGGCCCCTCGGCGCTCATCCCGGAGGACTTCCGCCGAACGGGCGTCGGGGGTGTCAGCCCTGTACCAGCGGGTAACCGGAGGTCACCCGAGGAGAGGAGCTCACCGTGAGCGGGATCGACAAGCTGAAGAACAAGGCCCAGGAGCTGTCGGGCGAGGGCAAGGAGCGCGTCGGCGAGGCCACCGGGGACCGCGACCTGCAGGCCGAGGGTGCCAACGACAAGGCCGCCGGCAACCTCAAGCAGGCCGGCGAGAAGGTCAAGGACGTCTTCAAGTGAGCCGCTGACCCGGCCCTCACCCCGGGCGCCGTCCCCCTCGGGACGGCGCCCGTCGTGCGTCTACAGCCGGGCGAGCAGCGCCCGGACCGCGGGCAGCAGCGGGCGGTCGGCCGCGATCCAGTCCAGCGCCTCGAGGTCGGCGGCCCGCACCCACCGCAGCTCGCGGTGCTCGTGCGCGACCGGCTCGCCCCCGGCCAGGCGCGCCCACCACACCCGCAGGGTCGAGGTGCCCGGCGCGCCGCCCGCGACCGCGCCGTCGAGCGGCACCTCCCCCACGAACGCCTGCGGGACGACGGCGACCCCGAGCTCCTCCGCGCACTCCCGGACGAGCGCGGCCTCGTGCCCCTCCCCCGGCTCGACCTTGCCGCCGGGGAACTCCCACAGGCCCGCCAGCGCCCCCGAGCCGCGCTGGGCGACGAGCACCTCGCTCCCGCCGGCCCCGTCGCCGCGGACGATCGCCGCGCCCACCACCTGGACGACGTCGAGCGCCCGCACCGCGGCCAGCGCCGCGTAGCCGTCGAGGTGCCGGCGCATCGCGCGCAGCACCCGCCGGCGCAGCACCGCCCGGTCCACCAGCCCCCCGAGCGGCCCCGGCAGGCCCGTCTCCCAGGAGACCTCCTCCTCGACGACGGTGCCCGCGCCGGTGGCCGTGAAGGTGCGCGCGTGGGTGACCCGGCGCCGGCCGGAGTCCGGTCCTCCTGCGTACCGGTCGGACACCGGGCGGACCGACTCGACCTCCTCCAGCGGGAAGGGCCAGGGGCGCCCGAGGGCCCGGGCGACGTCGAAGGCGACGGTCAGCGGCGCGGCCACGACCGTGGTGAAGCGCAGCCGGTACACCCCGTCACCCTCGCAGACGGGGCAGGATGGGCCGTCCAGGCACCGTCGGAGAGGAACGCCGTGCGCATCACCGCCCGGGTCGACTACGCGGTCCGCGCGGCCCTCGAGCTGGCCGCCGTGGCCCCGGACGCGCTCACGTGCGACCGGATCGCGAGGTCACAGGGCATCCCCTCGCGGTTCCTGCAGGGCATCCTCGGCGACCTGCAGCACGCCCGGCTGGTCACCAGCCAGCGGGGCCGCGAGGGCGGCTACCGGCTGGCCCTGCCGCCCACGGAGATCTCGATCGCCCGCGTCATGCGGGTCGAGCAGGGCTTCCTCGCCGAGGTGCACGGCCAGCGCCCCGAGGACGTCAGCTACCCCGGCGTCGCCGAGGAGCTCGCCAGCGTCTGGGTGGCCGCCCGCGCGGCGTACCGGCGGGTGCTCGAGGAGGTCACCCTCGCCGACGTCGTCGCCGGGAAGCTGCCCGGGCACGTGGCGGAGCTCGCCGCCGTCGAGAGCGCCTGGCGGTCCTTCGGCGACGACCCCGCCTGAGCGGCGCGGCGCCGCTCGGCGAGACTCGCCCCGTGAGCAGCGCGCAGCACGGTGGCGTCACCGTCTTCCTCACCGGCCTCTCGGGGGCGGGCAAGTCCACGATCGCCGACGCCCTCGTCGCCGGGCTGGAGGCCGACGGCCGGCCGGTCACCGTCCTGGACGGCGACGTCGTCCGCACGCACCTGTCCAGCGAGCTGTCCTTCTCGCGGGAGCACCGCGACCTCAACATCCGCCGGATCGGCTTCGTCGCCGGCGAGGTGGTGCGGCACGGCGGCACCGTCGTCGTCGCGGCGATCGCGCCCTACGAGCAGGCGCGCGAGGAGGCCCGGGCCCTCGTCGAGCGGCACGGCCGGTTCGTCCTGGTGCACCTGGCCACGCCGCTGGAGGTGTGCGAGGCCCGCGACGTCAAGGGCCTGTACGCCCGCGCGCGGGCCGGGGAGATCGCCGGGTTCACCGGCATCGACGACCCCTACGAGCCGCCGGCGCGCGCCGAGCTCGTCATCGACACGTCGGTCACGCCGCTCGAGGAGTCGGTGGCCCGGATCCGCGCCGCCATGGACGCACCGGCCTGAGCCCGGCCGCCCCCGGTCGCCGGTGTGCGACCATGGAGTGCGTGACGGATCGCGGCAGCCTGCTCGTCGCGCGCCTGCACATCGACCTCGCCCTGGTCAGCAGCGCCGCCTGTCGCGCTGCGCGCTGACCACCAGTCCTCCCCCGCGGCCGTCGCCGCGACCCGACCTGGCAGCGCCCTCCGTGCGGGTGCGAACCGGCGCGGACGGCGCAGAGAGAAGTGCACCGTGTCCGCTCCTCCGCGTCCGAGCAACCGGCCCCCGCGTCGCGACACCCCGCAGCGCGGCCAGGGCCAGTGGGCGCTCGGCTACCGGGAGCCGCTGAACCCCAACGAGCGGATGAAGAAGGACTCCGACGGGCTCGAGGTCCGTCAGCGGATCCTCGACATCTACTCGAAGACCGGCTTCGACGGCATCGACCCCGGCGACCTGCGCGGCCGCATGCGCTGGATGGGCCTCTACACCCAGCGCGCCCAGGGCATCCCCGGCGGCAAGACCGCCGTGCTGGAGCCCGAGGAGCTCGAGGACTCCTACTTCATGATGCGGGCCCGCATCGACGGCGGGCAGCTCACCAGCGACGCGCTGCGCGTCCTGGGCGGCATCAGCACGGAGTTCGGCCGCGACGTCGCCGACGTCACCGACCGGCAGAACGTGCAGTACCACTGGATCCGCATCGAGGACGTGCCCGAGATCTGGCGGCGCCTGGAGTCGGTCGGGCTGTCCACCATGGAGGCCTGCGGCGACGTCCCGCGCGTCATGCTCGGCTGCCCGCTGGCCGGCATCCTCGAGGACGAGGTCCTCGACGCCACCGACGTCATCGCGGCGACCGTCGAGAAGTACGTGGGCTCCCCCGAGTTCAGCAACCTTCCGCGCAAGTGGAAGACGTCGATGTCCGGCTGCGTCGACCACTGCACCGAGCCCGAGATCGACGACGTCGCCTTCGTCGGCGTGCGCAACGAGGCCGGCGAGGCCGGCTACGACCTGTGGGTCGGCGGCGGCCTGTCGACCAACCCGATGTTCGCCCAGCGGGTCGGCGTCTTCGTGCGCCCCGACCAGGTCACCGACGTGTGGGCCGCCTGCACCGCGGTCTTCCGCGACTACGGCTACCGGCGGCAGCGCAACCGCGCCCGCATCAAGTTCCTCATGGCCGACTGGGGGCCGGAGCGCTTCCGGCAGGTGCTGCAGGACGAGTACCTGCACGAGGCGCTGCCCGACGGCCCCGCGCCGGCCCCGGCGAAGCACGACCAGCGCGACCACGTCGGCGTCAGCCGGCAGAAGGACGGCCTCAACGCCGTCGGCTTCGCGTTGCGCACCGGCCGCATCAGCGGCTCGCTGCTGACCACCATCGCGGGCCTGGCCGACGAGTACGGCCAGGGGCGCATCCGGACGACGACCCAGCAGAAGATGGTCATCCTCGACGTGCCCGACGAGCGGGTCGAGGACCTCGTCGCCGCGCTCGCCGAGCACGACCTGCAGGTGCGGCCGAGCGCCTTCCGCCGCGGCACCATGGCCTGCACCGGCCTGGAGTTCTGCAAGCTCGCGATCGTGGAGACCAAGCAGCACGCGCAGGACCTCTACGCGGAGCTCGAGAAGCGGCTGCCGGACTTCGACACCCCGATCGGGATCAACGTCAACGGCTGCCCGAACAGCTGCGCCCGCTTCCAGACCGCCGACATCGGGTTCAAGGGCTCGATGGTCCGCGACGCGAACGGCGAGATGGTCGAGGGCTTCCAGGTGCACCTGGGTGGCCACCTCGGCGTCGAGGCGACCTTCGGCCGCAAGTTCCGCGGCCACAAGGTGACCAAGGCCGAGACCGCCGACTACTGCGAGCGCGTGCTGCGGGGCTTCCAGGAGCGCCGCACCCCGGGCGAGTCCTTCGCGCACTACGTCTCCCGGGCCGAGGAGGCCTGGCTGCTGTGAGCGAGGGGGCCGAGGACACGGCGGGCCGGTCGGGAAGGCAGCGGCAGCTCCCCGTGTCCCAGGGAAGCGTGCGTCCGCTTCCTGTGTTCCATTGCCCGTACTGCGGCGACGAGGAGCTCACGCCGCACGAGGAGGGCTGGCGCTGCGGCGCCTGCCTGCGGGCCTTCTCGGTCCGCCTGATCGCGACGGGGGTGACGGAGTGACAGCCGTGGAGGAGACCCGGCCGGTCGCGGCGACGCCGCAGCTCGCGGCCGAGGCCGACGCCCGCTTCGAGGGCATCGCCGACCCGGTCGAGCAGGCGCTCGCCGTGCTGCGCTGGGCCGGGGAGACCTTCGGCGAGAGCTTCGCCGTCACCTCCTCGATGGCCGACGGGCTGCTGGCCCACCTCGCGTCCCGCGCGGTGCCCGGCGTGAACGTCGTCTTCCTCGACACCGGCTACCACTTCGCCGAGACGATCGGCACGCGCGACTGGATCAGCAGCGTCCTGCCGATCACCCTGGTCAACGTCACGCCGCCGCTGACGGTCGCCGAGCAGGACGCCGAGCACGGCCCGGCGCTGCACGACCGCGACCCCGACCTGTGCTGCGCGCTGCGCAAGGTGCAGCCGCTCGCGCAGGCGCTGGCCGGGTACACGGCCTGGGGCTCGGGCGTGCGCCGCGACGAGGCCGCCACCCGCGCCGGCACCCGCGTCGTCGACTGGGACGCGAAGCGCGGCATGGTGAAGGTCAACCCGCTGGCGGCCTGGACGCAGGACGACGTCGACGCCTACATCGCCGAGCACCGGGTGCCGGTGAACCCGCTGCAGGAGATCGGCTACGCCTCGATCGGCTGCGCGCCCTGCACCCGGCCGGTCGCCCCCGGCGAGGACCCGCGTGCCGGGCGCTGGGCCGGGCGCGGCAAGACCGAGTGCGGCCTGCACCTGTAGGAGCATCCCGACGTGCCCCGGCCGCCCCGCCTGTCCCCCGACGACGTCGCGGCCGGGCTGCGTTCCCTCCCGCTGTGGAGCGGGGACACCGGCGGCCTGCACCGGACGGTGCAGCTCGCGTCCTTCCCCGCGGCGGTGGCCGCGATCGTCGCCATCGCCGACGTCGCGGAGGAGATGGACCACCACCCCGACGTCGACCTGCGCTTCCGGACGCTGCACCTGACGCTGGTCAGCCACTCCGAGCAGGGCGTGAGCGCGCTGGACCTGGAGCTCGCGCGCCGCATCGACGCGCTGCTGCCCGCCTGAGCCGGAGGGCCGGCCCGGGGGGATCCTCCCCGGGCCGGCCCCCGTGGCGTGCGGCGGTCAGGCGCCGACGCGGCCCCCGTCGTGGCGGAAGGCGACCGCCACGCTCGGCCGGGGGAACGGGCGCTCGGGCAGCCGGTCGGGCCAGACGCTGGACGGCGTGTCGCGGGTGGACCCGGTGGTCTCCCCCGGGTGCTGCACCGACACGAACACCGAGCGGCCGTCACCGGGGATCAGCGGGCCGCTGCACTCCGCGCCCAGCGGCACGGTGAGGAACGCCTTGAGGTGCCCGCGCTCGGGACCCTCGACCGGGACGGCGAACAGGCCGTCGTTGGTGCCGGCGACCGTCCCGGCCTCCTGGTTGCGGGTGGACAGCACGTTGCCGTCGGTGGAGATCCAGAGGTTGCCCGCCGGGTCGAACTCGAGGTTGTCCGGGCAGGAGATCGCGCTGACCTGCGACTTGTCGTACCCGGCGAAGTAGGTGCCCGGGTCCTGCGGGTCGCCGGCCAGGAGGAAGACCCGCCAGCTGAACGTGGTCCCGGCGATGGAGCCGGTCTCCTCCCACTCGATGACGTGGCCGTTGCGGTTGCCCGCCCGCTCCTCGTAGGTGCCCGACTCCGCGTCGAAGGCGAACGACCGGGTCAGCGGGTTCGCCTCGTCGGCGCCGGGACGCCCGCCCGCGCCGGTGCGGTTGGAGTTGTTGGTCAGCGCGGCGTAGACGCGGCCGTTGACCGGGTTGACCTGGATGTCCTCGGGCCGGTCCATCCGCGTGGGGACCTTCGCGGGGTCGACGACGACGGGGGCCGCCGGGTCGGGGAAGTCGCCGCGGGCGTCGAGCTGCTTGCCGAGCCGGTCGGCGGCCAGCCGGGTGAAGGTGAGCACCCAGGCGACGTCCTTGCCCGGGACCATCGACCGCCCGTCCTGCACCAGCGGGACCCACGTGCCGGTGCCGTCGAACTCCCCGTCGGAGGGCAGGCGGCCGCTGCCGTCGATCTCGGCGGCCGGCGAGTCGCCGGTGAAGCGGGCGACGTAGAGATCGCCCTCCTCCAGCAGCGTCATGTTGTGTGCCCGCGCGCGGGCGCCGTGGCCGGGGTCGAAGCGGCGCTTGGAGACGAACTTGTAGACGTAGTCGAAGCGCTCGTCGTCGCCGGAGTAGGCGACGACGCGGCCGTCCTCGGCGATCTGGATGTTGGCGCCCTCGTGCTTGAAGCGGCCGAGCGCCGTGTGCTTGCGCGGCGTCGAGTGCGGGTCGTGGGGGTCGACCTCCACCACCCAGCCGAAGCGGTTGACCTCGTTGGGCTCGCGGGACAGGTCGAATCGCGGGTCGACCGTCTCCCAGCGCCGGGTGGGCGCGTCCTCGGCGCTGACGCCGTAGCGGGCCAGCCGCGGCTCGGCCGGGTTCTCCGGGATGGGCGCCGAGGTGCCGAAGTACTGGTTGAAGTTCTCCTCCCCGTGCAGGGTCGTGCCCCACGGGGTGATGCCGCCGGCGCAGTTGTTCAGCGTGCCGAGGACGGTGCGGCCGGCCGGGTCGGCGCTGGTGCGCAGGTAGGTCGAGCCGGCGGCGGGCCCGGTGAGCGCGAAGGGCGTGTCGGTGGTGATCCGGCGGTTGCGGTCGAGCCGGCGGGTGGGCTGCCAGATCCCGGTGTTCCCCGACCGCTCGATCTGCACGACCGAGATGCCGTGCGCCATCATCGCGACGCGCTTCTGCTCGTCGGTGATGTCGCCGGCGCCCTCCTCGTCGGCGACCCCGCCGAACATGAGCTGCTCGTCGGTGTACTCGTGGTTGACCACCAGCAGCGCCTTGTCGCGGCCCAGCGGGAGGAAGCCCAGGAAGTCGCAGTTGTAGCCGAACTGCTTGGCCTGCGCCTCCGGCGTCTGGGCGTCGACGTCGAAGGCCGGCGCGCCCTCCTCGACGGGGTCGCCCCAGCGCATGACGACGGCGTAGCCGTAGCCGGCGGGCACGACCAGCTCGTCGAGGAAGTTCTGCTGCACGGGCTGGAAGGTGAGGGCGCCGTCGCCGCCCGGGCCGCCCCGGTGCCGCCCGGGGGCCGCGGCCGCCTGCTGCGGGAACAGCGGCGCCGCCGCGACGACGAGCGCGCCGGTGCCGGCCACCTTGAGCAGGTTCCGGCGGCTGAGCGAGGCCTGGACGACCGACTCGAACGTCGGGTTGTCGGTCCGGTTCGGCACGGGCGCGTCGCAGGCGTTGCCGCACTTGTAGTGGCAGGTGACGTGGCTGCGGGAGCCGTGCCGCACCTGCGTCAGCAGGGGCAGCAGTCGGCGGCGACCGGCGAGTTCCGTCATCGGATTCCTTCGAACGGGTGACGAGGCCCCCGAACGCTAAGGAGGACCGGTCCGTCCGCAGGTGGCCGGCAGGTGAAACCGGCGTGACCTGTGCGGGGGTGCTCAGCCCTCGACGGGGAGCACGAGCAGCCGCAGCAGGCGGTCGGCCTCGGCGTCGGGGTCCGCGGTCAGGCCGGTGTGCACCGGGCCGGGCTGGACGACGGTGCTGCGCGGCGCGGTGAGCCACCGGAACCGCGAGCCCAGCGCCTCCCGGCCGGCGGCCCCGGCGGCGGGGTCGGCGGAGCAGACGTCGGCCGCGGCCTGCAGCGCCCGGCCGATCGCGCGCGGGTCGGCGGTCGGGTCCAGCGCCCGCAGCCGGTCGACGTCGAGGTGCACGCGGCTGCCGAGGTAGTCGCGCTGCCGGCAGTAGACGAGGACGCCCGCGTTGAGCGCCTCGCCGCGCTCCACCCGGGGCACCACGCGCAGCACCGCGTACTCGAAGGTCTCCCGGCTCACCGCTGGCTCACCCCGGGCGGGGGTGGCGGGCCGAGCCAGGCGGGCCGGTTCTCCCCGCGCGGCGCCCGGCGGCGGCCGCCGCCCGCGGCGGCTGCGGCGACCAGGCCGGGCAGCCAGGCGTCGCGGGCGCCGAGCCGGGCCAGGAGCTGGGCGACGTAGCGCTCGCGGACCTCGCCCGGTGTCTCCTCCGGCGAGGGGCCCTCCAGCCAGCCGTCGGGGACGCGGGCGAGCACCGACTCCAGCAGCGGCCGCGTCACCCGGCCGGCGAGGGCGGCGTCGGCGGCCCGCACGTCGGGCCCGCACTCGACGAGCGCGTGCTGGGAGGCGTCGTAGGGCCGGGCGACGGCGGCCTGCGCACCGGGCCAGGAGTGGTGGAAGGTGAGCGCGGCGCCGTGGTCGATGAGCTGCAGCCGGCCGTGCCAGGAGAGCATGTTCGGGTTCCGCCAGGAGCGGTCGACGTTGCCGACGAGCGCGTCGAACCACAGCACCCGCCCGGCCAGCTCGGCGTCGACGCCGTCCACGCCGGCCTCGAAGTCCAGCGCGCCGGGCAGGTAGTCCAGGCCCAGGTTGAGCCCGGCCGAGCGCTGCAGCAGCTCCTGCACCTCGGGGTCGGGCTCCCCCACCGCGAGCTCCGGGGCGACGTCGACGGTGACCAGCGCGGGCACCGGCAGCGCCAGCGCGCGGGCGAGCTCGCCGCACACCACCTCAGCCACCAGCACCCGCACGCCCTGGCCGGCGGCGCGCCACTTCACGACGTAGGTGCCGAGGTCGTCGGCCTCCATGAGCCCCGGCAGCGAGCCACCCTCGCGCAGCGGGGTGACGTAGCGGGTGGCGGTGACGGCGGGCAGCACAGTGCCGGTCAACCTACGCCGGTCCACACTGGGGACATGGGCCTGTTCCGGGCCGCGTCGCCCGAGGGCCTGCGCGACGCGCCGTTCACCTACGCCGAGGTCGGCGGCACCCGCGAGGAGCGCATGCCGGCCGGCTACCAGCACGGCGAGTGGCGGGAGGTCGTCGGCTCGGGCCGGGAGACCCTCGAGCGGGTCGCCGCCGCCATCCTCGACTGGACGCCGCAGCGCAGCGTCGGCCTGCGGGTGCGCGCCACCGGCTCGCCGGGCGAGGTGGGCACCGTCGTCGTGCTGACGGCGGGGCTGCCGTGGCTGGGCTACGACATCCCGTGCCGCGTGGTGTGGGCGTCGACGACCGGCGACGAGCGGGGCTTCGCCTACGGCACGCTGCCCGGCCACCCCGAGGCCGGCGAGGAGTGCTTCACCGTGACGCTGACGCCGGCCGGCGAGGTCGTCGTCGCCCTGCGGGTGTTCTCCCGGCTGGCCACCCCGGCCGCGCGCGCCGTGCCGCCGGTGGCCCGGTTCGTGCAGGGGCTGGCGACGCGGCGCTACCTGGCGTCGCTGCGGCGGGCGGCCACCGCCGACGCGACGCGCTCCACCAGGTCGCCGGGCACCGGCCGCCCGTAGCGCAGGTGGACGGCGTCCTTGCCGGAGCGCAGCGGCGCCACCTCGGCCTCGAGCCCGGCGTCCAGGACCGGGACGGGGTACAGCGCCGCGTGCCTCTTCCACGCGGCGTAGTGCAGGCCGTAGCGGGAGCCGAGCATCGCGGCGGGCATCCCGTAGCGGATGGTCTCGGTGGCGCCCGGCATCCCGCGCAGCACGGCGGCGCGCACCTGCTGCAGCACGTCCCGGGCCTCGGGCGGCAGGGCGGCCAGGTACTCCTCGACGGTGGCGGGCGCGGTCACGCAGCGGATCGTGCCGCAGCCGATGAGTCCGCGGCACTCCTCCGGTCACCCCTGCATGGGACCGGCCGGGGACGTGGAGCGGGTGGTGGCCGCCGCGGTGGCCGCGGGCGAGGTGCCGGGCGCCGCCTGGTGGGTGTCGCGCGGCGGTGAGGTGGCGCGGGGCGCCGCGGGCGCGCACACGCCCGGCGGGGACGACCGCCTGACGCCGGACGCCGTCTTCCGGATCGCCTCGACCACCAAGCCGGTGGTGGCCGTGGCCGCGCTGACGCTGGTCGACGACGGCTCGCTCGACCTCGACGAGCCGGTCGACCGGCTGCTGCCGGAGCTGGCCGGCCGCCGCGTGCTGGCCGACCCCGCGGACGCCGCCGCGGGCACCGTCCCCGCCCGCCGGCCGGTCACCGTCCGCGACGTCCTCACGTTCCGCCTCGGTCTCGGTCTCGACTTCACCGCGCCCTGGCCGACGCCGACGGTCGCCGCGCTGGAGGCCGCGGGGCTGCCCACCGGCCCGCCGGCGCCGCAGACCCTCCCACCGCCCGACGAGTGGCTGCGCCGGGTGGCCTCCGTGCCGCTCGCGCACCAGCCGGGCGAGCGCTGGCTCTACCACCTGGGCGCGCAGGTGCTCGGCGTCCTGGCCGCCCGCGCCGCCGGCCGGCCGCTGCCCGCCCTGCTGGCCGAGCGCGTCCTCGAGCCGCTCGGCATGACCTCCACCGGCTTCTCCGTCCCGGCTGGCGCCCGCGACCGGTTCGGCCCGCACTGGACGCCGCCGGACGACGCCGGCACGCGGCAGGTGTACGACCCCGCCGACGGCCAGTGGAGCCGCCCGCCCGCCTTCCCCGACGGCGGCGCCGGGCTGGTCTCCACCGTCGACGACCTCGCCGCCCTCGCGGGCGTGCTGCTCGCCGGCGGCGCACCGGTGCTCCGCCCCGGCACGGTGCGGGCGATGCTCACCGAGCAGGCGGGCCCGGTCGACGACGAGGGCGGCGGCTGGGGGCTGGGCCTCGGCGTGCGGCGCGAGGACGAGCCCGGTGGCCGGCACGCCGGCTCCTTCGGCTGGGACGGCGGCCTCGGCAGCTCGTGGTGGAGCGACCCGGTCACCGGCACGACGGCGGTGCTGCTGACCAACCAGATGTGGGCCTCGCCCGCGCCGCCGCCGGTGTTCGAGGCGTTCCGCGCGGCCGCCTTCGGCCCGCGCTGAACGGCTCAGACGTCGCGGCGCTCCAGCAGCACCGCGCCGGCCGCCCAGGCGCCCGCCGCCCACGCCCCGGCCACCGCCAGCCCCACCGGCCAGGTGGTCGGCACCGCCAGGAAGGAGTCCTCGCCCACCCGCAGCGACGGCAGCGCCTGCGACAGCAGCTCCGCCGTCCGCCCGCCGGCGATGGCGAGCGCGGGCGGGCCCACGAACACCAGCGCGATGCCCAGCCCGAACGCCCCCGCCGTCGAGCGCAGCACCGCGCCGAGCCCGGCGGCGAGCACCGTGACCAGCACGGCGCCGGCCACCTGCAGCCCCGCCGCGCGCAGCACCTCCGGGTCGCCCGGCGACACGCCCCCGGGCACGGCGACGAGCGTGCGCGCGGCCAGCACGCAGCCGGCCACCAGCAGCACGGTGACCCCCGCCGCCCAGGCCGCGACGACGGCGGTCTTGGCGGCCAGCAGCCGGGTGCGGCGGGGCACCGCGACCAGCGACGACAGCGCCATCCCGCCGAACTCCGACGTCACCGCCAGCACGCCGAGGACGACGAGCACCACCTGCCCGAACGCGAAGCCGGTGAGCACCACGCCGACGGCGGAGTCCGCGGTCGGCGCGCTGCGGGTGGTCGCCGCGGCCAGCCACGCGAACGAGCCGACGACCAGCACGTACACCGCGGTGCACCACCAGGTGGAGCGCAGCGCGCGCAGCTTGGTCCACTCGCTGCGCAGCACCGCCGTCAGCGGGACCCTCACGCCACACCCGCCCGGTACTCGACGTCCGCCCCGGTCAGCGCCAGGTAGGCGGCCTCCAGCGAGGCGACCACCGTGGTCAGCTCGTGCACCGGCACGGCCGCGGCGAAGGCGACGTCGCCGACGGCCGCCGCGCCCAGCCCCTCCACCCGCAGCGCGCCGTCGACCTCCAGCGACACCGCTGCGCCGGCCCGGCGCAGCGGCCCGGCCCCCCCCCCGCCCCCCCCCGACCCCCCCCCCCCCCCCCCCCCCCCCCCCCCCCCCCCCCCCCCCCACCCCGCCCCCCCCCCCCCCCCCCCCCCCCCCCCCCCCCCCCCCCCCCCCCCCCCCCCCCCCCCCCCCCCCCCCCCCCCCCCCCACGACTCCGCTCCGGAGCCTGCATGTGCCCTCCAGCGGAGTCGTGCTCTGCACGCAGGTGTGTGCAGAGCACGACCGCGCCCGGGACTGGTGTCGCGCTCCGGCCGGCGGGCCTCAGCGCAGCCGGCGGGAGGCGTCGGGCAGCCGCTCGGTCACCCCGCGGGCGTCCAGCCACTCCATCAGCGGCACCGCCACGCGCCGGGTCGTGCCCCACGCCGACCGCGCCTGGCTCAGCGTGAACGGCGGCGGCACCGCCGCCAGCCGCTGCCGCGCCGCCGCCTCCACGCCCGGCGCCAGGTAGACGCCGTCGGCGATCCGCACCAGCTGCCCGTCGCGCACCGCCGCCGCCAGCTCCCGGGGGCCCAGCCGCGCGGCGCGCAACTCCTCGGCGTCCGGCGCCGCGAACGGGTCGGACGCCAGCCGGGCGCGGATCCCGTCGACCGCGCGCTGCACCGCCGGCGGCAGCCCCGCCGCGGCGACCACCACCCGGCCCTCGCGGAGCGCCAGCGGCGGGCGGACCACGAGCGCCACCAGGTCGTCGGCCGGCAGCTCCAGCTCCCGGCGCACGACGGCGACCGGCGGCCCCGGCTCCAGCGGGTGCGCCTGGCGGTGCGCGGCGACCAGCCCCGGCACCCGGCGGGCCAGGGTGTCCACGAGACCCGGCGCCAGCAGCCAGGGCCCGGCCCGCACCGCGTCCTCGGGCACCGGCCAGCCCATCGCGGTGAAGTCGTCGGCCCGCACCACCCGGCGCCGGGCCAGGTCGGCCGCCGCGCCCGCGGGCCCGGCCGACTGCGCGTCGAGATCGGCGGCCCGCTGCCGGGCGGCACCGCGGCGGCGCAGCTCCGGCGGGGCGACGTCGCGGACGTCGGCGCCGAGCACCCGCCGGGCACCCGGGTCGCGCAGCAGCACCCGGTCGCCCACCCGCAGCGGCAGCGGCGCGGCCAGCCGCAGGCGCACCGCCGTCCCCTCCAGCGGCCGCAGCCGCGCGGCCACCGCCGCCGAGCCCACGTGCAGCACCGCCTCGGCGGGCAGCCGGTCGGCGGGCTCGCGGGCCAGCGTGACGTCGACCTCGGCGGTGTCCCGGAACGCGCCCGGCGTGAGCAGCGCGTCGCCGCGGGAGAGGTCCTCGACGGCGATGCCGCGCAGGTTCAGCGCCACCCGCGCGGTCGCCCGCGCCCCCTCCACCGGCCGGCCCAGCGACTGCACCCCGCGCACCGTCACCTCCCGGCCGCCCAGCGCCAGGCGGTCCCCCGCCGCCACGGAGCCCGCGGCCAGCGTCCCGGTGACCACCGTGCCCGCCCCGCGGATCGGGAAGGCCCGGTCGATCCACAGCCGCACCGGCGCCGCGGGGTCGGGCGCCGGCAGGCCCGCCAGCAGCGTCCCCAGTCCGGCCGCGACCTCCGGCACGCCCCGGCCCGACGGCGCGCTGACCGCCACCCCGGGCACCGCGCCCATCGACGTGGCCGCCAGCCGCTCCGTGGCGTCGGCGAGCACCGGCCCCGGGTCGGCGAGGTCGGCCTTGGTGACGGCGAGCAGCGCGTGGCGCACGCCGAGCGCGTCCAGGACGGCGACGTGCTCGGCGGTCTGCGCCGACCAGCCGTCGTCGGCCGCCACCACCACGAGCGCCGCGGGCACCGACCCGACGCCGGCGAGCATGTTGCCGACGAACCGCTCGTGCCCCGGGACGTCGACGACGGCCAGCACGCGACCCGAGGGCAGCGTCGTCCAGGCGAAGCCGAGGTCGATGGTCAGCCCGCGGCGGCGCTCCTCCTCCCACCGGTCGGGCTCCATCCCGGTGAGGGCGCGGACCAGCGTCGACTTGCCGTGGTCGACGTGTCCCGCGGTGGCGATCACGTCCACCGGCGGGCCACCTCCAGCACCGCGGCGGCCAGGTCGTCGTCGGCCGACGGCGGGACGCTGCGCACGTCGAGCAGGGTGCGGCCGTCGGCCACGTACCCGACGACGGGACGCGCGCCGCGCCGCAGCGGCTCGGCGAAGGGCTCCGGCAGCGAGACGGCGGCGCTGGGCAGCGGGTGCTCCGGTGCTCCCCCGCCGCCGACCCGCGCGGCGGAGTCGACGGCGCGGGCGTCGATCCCGGCGGCGGCGAGCCGGGCGGCCAGCGCGTCGGCGCGCGCGCGCAGTCCGTCGACGTCGGTGGCCAGCATCCGCGGCACCGGCGGCAGCGGTCCGCGCAGCGTCGCCTCCAGGGCGGCCAGCGTCGTCTTGTCCACCCGCAGCGCCCGGTAGAGCGGGTGCCGGCGCAGCCGCTGCACGAGGTCGGCGCGGCCGAGCACCAGTCCCGCCTGCGGGCCGCCGAGCAGCTTGTCGCCGCTGGAGAGGACGAGGTCGGCGCCGTCGGCGAGCGTGGTCTGCAGGTCCGGCTCGTCGGGGAGCGCCGGGTGCGGGCGGAGGAGGCCGGAGCCGACGTCGGCCACCAGCGGGACGCCGGTGCCGGCCAGCCCGGCGGCGAGGTCGGCGACCGGCACCGCACGGGTGAAGCCGCGGACGACGAAGTTCGACGGGTGCACCTTGAGCACCGCGCCGGTGCCCGTTCCGACCGCCCGCGTGTAGTCCTCGAGCGCGACCCGATTCGTGGTGCCGACCTCGCGCAGGCGTGCGCCGGTGGCCTCCAGCAGCTCGGGGATGCGGAAGCCGTCGCCGATCTCGACCAGCTCGCCGCGGGCGATGACCAGCTCGCCGCCGAGCGCCGTCGCCACGAGCGCCAGCGCGGCCGCGCAGTTGTTCACCACGATCGCCGCCCCGGCCGCGGGCACGGCGTCGAGCAGCGCCGCGAGCGCCGCCTCCCCGCGCGGCCCGCGGCGGCCGGTGACCAGGTCGAGCTCGACGTCGGTCGTGCCGCTGGCGGCGACCACCGCCTCGACCGCGGCCGGCGACAGCGGCGCCCGCCCGAGGTTGGTGTGCACCAGGACGCCGGTGGCGTTGAGCACCGGGCGCAGCGACGACGCGGTCGGGGGCAGGCCGGCGAGCACCGCGGCGACGGCGTCGTCCGGCGCGAGGTCGCCCGCGCGGACGCGGGACTGGACGGCGCGGACGGCGTCCTTCACCAGGTCGCGGCCCAACCGGGCGGCGGCCTCGGCCAGCGCCGGGTCGGCCAGCAGCGTGTCGGTGCGGGGCACTGCCCGCCGCGGGTCGGCGCTCATCGCTGTCGCAGCGTATGCGCGCCGGCCCGCGGGGAGGCTGGCGGAGGCGGACGGGAATCGAACCCGCCTGACCGAGCTGCTCGGCCACGTCGGCTTTAGAGGCCGCGGGGGCCACCAGGCACCCTGACGCCTCCGCCGGGCAGCCTACGGCGCGCTCACTCCTCCGCGCAGATCGCGGCCATCTCCTCCAGGTAGTCGGCCCAGGGGTCCAGGCCGGCGTCGGCGCGCAGCTGCTCGACGGCGGCCTCGTCGGCCAGCGGTACCGCCGGCTCAGGCCCCTCCGGCGTGCAGGACACCTGGGTGCCGTAGGTCTGCGGCTGCCCGGTGTTCGCCGCGACCCGGTCGGTCAGGTAGGCGAGGTCGCCGGGCGAGGCCCGCCCCTCGTCGACCGCCGCGCGCAGCAGCTCCAGCGCCCGCTGCTGGAACGCCGGGTCGAGGTCGGAGTGCTGGGCGATCGCCCACGCCGCCTCCGCGCCGTCCTCCCCCACCAGGTCGCGGCCGGGCCAGCCGTGCTCGTCGAGGATCTGCGCCAGCCGCTCGGTGCGCGCGGCGTCGCCCTCCGGGTCGGGGCCGCCGGTGCGCCCGCTCTGGTCGCGCTCGAGCATGGCCAGCAGCTCCGCGCGCAGCGCCGGGTCCGAGCCGGTCGGCACCGGCGTCGCCGCGGTGGGCGCGGCGGACCCGGTGGCGGGTGCCGCCGCGGCGGGCGGCGACGCCGTCGACGCCGCCGGTGGGGGCTCGGCGCCGGTCGCGCAGCCGGCGAGCAGCACCAGCAGCGCGGCGGGCAGCAGGCGGGTCACGGGCGGCCTCCCGGGGTCTGCCGCGAGCGTCCTCGCGCGCGCCCGACGTGTCCAGCCGCGGCGGACTAGCGTCGGCCGGGTGACCAGCGCGCCCGCCACCGTCCGGCTCACGCAGTACGCGCACGGGGGCGGCTGCGCCTGCAAGATCCCGCCCGGCGAGCTCGAGGCCGTCGTCGCGGGGCTCACCCGCACCGGCCCGGCCGACCCGGCCGCCGAGCTGGTGGTCGGCCTCGACGACGGCGACGACGCGGCCGTCGTGCGCATCCCCGGCGGCCAGGGCCTGGTGCTGACCACCGACTTCTTCACCCCGGTCGTCGACGACGCGTACACCTTCGGCCGGATCGCCGCGGCCAACGCGCTGTCCGACGTCTACGCCATGGGCGGCACCCCCGTCGTCGCCGTCAACCTGCTCGGCTGGCCGCGCGACGTGCTGCCCGCCGAGCTCGCCGCCGAGGTGCTGCGCGGCGGGCTGGAGGTGGCGCAGGAGGCGGGCTGCCACGTCGGCGGCGGGCACTCCATCGACGACCCCGAGCCCAAGTACGGCATGGCGGTCACCGGCCTGCTCGACCTCGACCGGGTCATCCGGAACGACACCGCCGTCGCCGGCACGCCGCTGTCGCTGACCAAGCCGCTCGGCGTCGGCGTGCTCAACAGCCGCATGAAGGCCACCGGCGAGGTGAGCGAGGAGGCCGTCGCCTCGATGACGGCGCTCAACCGGGACGCCGCGCGGGCCGCCGTCGCCGCGGGCATCCGGGCGGGCACCGACGTCACCGGGTTCGGCCTGCTCGGCCACCTCTACAAGATGGCCCGGGCCAGCGGGGTGACCGCGGTGGTCGACGCTGCCGCCGTCCCCTACCTCGCCGGCGCGCGGCAGGCGCTGGCCGACGGCTTCGTGTCCGGCGGCACCCGGCGCAACCTCGACTGGGTGCGGCCGCACACCGACCTGTCGGCCGTCGGCGAGGACGAGGCGCTGCTGCTGGCCGACGCGCAGACCTCCGGCGGGCTGCTGCTGGCCGGCGAGGTGCCCGGCGCCCCGGTCATCGGCGAGTTCGTGCCGCGGCAGGACGCCGTCGTCGTCGTCCGCTGAGGTCGTCGTCCGCTGACGGCGCGTCCCGCCCGACGCGCCGTCCCCGGCCGGGCCCGCGCCCCGATCCGTTCCGCGCCTCCCCCGCCGCTGCCACCCTGCCGCCCGCGCCCGACCCGGAGGGCCCGGGAGGCGCGGAGGAGGACGACGATGAGGACGAGGACGGCCGCGGCGGTGACCCTGCTGCTGGCTGCCGGGACCCTGGGCACGCTGACCGGCAGCGCGGCAGCGGCACCACCCGGGAACACGACGACGGGGTCGGCCAACGCCTTCCCGCTCGTCGGGGACGCCGGGGTGTTCCTGAGCGCGTGGGCACCCGACCGGGAGGCCGCCTTCGCGGTCCCGGAGGTCTTCGCCGGCGCCTACGAGTGCCTCACGGAGGAGCGGCTCCCCGCGGACTTCCGCGGGCTCGGGTCGGTCAGGACGTCCGGGACCGTCACCGTGACCTGCGGTGGGGAGGGGCTGCCGGAGGCCACCGGAACGGTGACCGTGGACGTCGAGTGGCGTGGAGAGGGACGGGCCACCGAGCAGCCGGAACCTCCCTTCCCGACGCAGTGCGACCTCCGCGTGCTCATCCGCCAGGCCGTGCTCACCGGCTCGATCCGGCTCGACGTCCCGGCCCTGGGGATCGACACCACGGCCACCCTGGAGGACGTGCCGGGCGACATCCGGTCGGCCCTGTCGAACTGCGCGGCACCGCACTAAGTGCGTGACCTCCGTCCGGCGGGCGCGGTGTCGCCCGCCGGACCGGGGTGTCCTAACGTCCGGTCATGCGCGCCGTCTTCGTGTCCTCGCCCTCGTCCGACGACCCGCTCTCCGTCCTGGAGGTCGGCGAGCGCCCCGAGCCCGAGGTCCCCGACGGCTGGACGACGGTGCAGGTGAAGGCCGTCTCGCTCAACCACCACGACCTGTTCAGCCTGCGCGGCATCGGCCTGCCGCAGGAGCGGATGCCGATGATCCTGGGCACCGACGCGGCCGGGCTCGACGAGGACGGCAACGAGGTCGTCGTCCACGGCGTCGTCGCCAGCCCCGGCTGGACCGGCGACGAGACGATGGACCCCAAGCGCTCGCTGTTCTCCGAGCTGCACCAGGGCACGATGGCCGAGCGGGTCGCCGTCCCCCGGCGCAACGTGCTGCCCAAGCCCGCCGAGCTGTCCTTCGCCGAGGCGGCCTGCCTGCCCACGGCCTGGCTGACCGCCTACCGGATGCTGTTCGTCCGCTCCGGCCTGCGCCCCGGGCAGACCGTGCTCGTCCAGGGCGCCAGCGGCGGCGTGGCCACCGCGCTCGTCGTGCTCGGCCGGGCCGCCGGCTACCGGATGTGGGTCACCGGGCGCAGCGAGGAGAAGCGGGCCGCCGCGCTGGAGCTCGGTGCCGAGCAGGCCTTCGAGACCGGCGCCCGGCTGCCCGAGCGGGTCGACGGCGTGATGGAGACCGTCGGCAAGGCGACGTGGGGCCACAGCGTCAAGTCGCTCAAGCCCGGCGGCGTCATCGTCACCTCCGGCGCCACCACCGGCTTCGACCCGAGCGCCGAGCTCAACCGCGTCTTCTTCACCCAGCTGTCGGTGGTCGGCTCCACCATGGGCACCCGCGACGAGCTCGAGTCGCTGATGCGGATGTGCGCGGTCACCGGCGTGCGCCCGGTCATCGACGTCGAGCTGCCCGTGGCCGAGGCCCGCGAGGGGTTCGCCCGCATGCTCGAGGGCCGCACCGCCGGGAAGATCGTCTTCACGCTCTGACGGGGCGCTCCCGCAGCAGCACCAGCGCCGCGACCGCCGCGAGTCCCGCGGCGACCGCGGCGCCGGCGAAGACCGTGTGCAGCTGGGTGAGGACGGCGGCGTTCGCGGCGGCGTCGTACGCGGGGCAGTCGGCCGGGGTGTCGGGGCAGACGGTGAGCGGCGAGCCGATCGCCTCGACCTCGGCGGTGAACCTCCGCAGCGCGACGGCGGTCAGCAGCGACAGCCCGACCAGCATCCCCACGGTCCGGGCGACGACGGCGAGCGCGCTGGCACTGCCGTGCACCTCCGGCCCGGTGACGGCGAGCAGCACCGCGTTGACCGGCGCGATCGCCAGGCCGAAGCCGAGACCCGCGGCGAGCAGCACGACGGTCGAGGTCCACGAGTCCAGCGAGGTCTCGCCCCAGCCGGTCATCGCCCACAGCGCCAGCGCGGCCAGCGCCATGCCGGCCGCGGCGACCAGCCGCGGCGCCACCCGCCGGCACAGCCACCCGCCGGCCACCGCGCCCACCGGGACGGCGACCAGCAGCCGCAGCAGCACCAGTGCCGCGCCGAGCTGGTCGCCGGGCGTGGTGGTGGCGCGGGCGAACAGCGGCACGTCGACCAGCGCGGCCACCAGCGCCACGCCGACCAGCAGGTTGACCAGCAGCGCGCCCCAGGCGCCGGCCGGGCGCAGCGCCCCCAGGGGCAGCACCGGGTCGGGCGTGCGCCGCTCGTGCAGCCAGAACGCGACGGCGGCGGCCGCGGCCACCGGCAGCAGGACCGGCCCGTGGGCGACGACCTCGGTGGCCGGGTCGGCCGCGGCGAAGGACCACACCAGCGCCCCGAGCGCGACGACGGCCAGCAGCGAGCCGACGACGTCGACCTCGCGCACCAGCCGCGGCACCCCGCGCAGCGGCAGCACGGCGCCGTCCGGTGCGGCGAGGCTGCGCGCTCCGAGCGCGACCCCGGCGAGGACGGCGATGAGCACCAGCGGCGTCGTCGCGGGGACGCCGTCGAGCAGTGGCACCCAGGCCAGACCGAGCGTGACGTCCTCGGCCAGCGCGGCGGGCTCGGCGAGCTGCAGGCCGCCCGCGGCGCCGGCCAGCGCGAGCAGCGCGAGCCCCACGGGGTCCGGCCGCCGTCCCCCGGTGACGACGACCCCGGCGGTCAGCGCCAGGCCGAGCAGCAGGTTGAGCCAGAAGACCGCGCGCCAGTCGGCGACGGCGAGCACCGCGGCGCCGGCCAGCGGCCCGAGCACCGCACCCGCCTCCTGCACCGCGCCGACGACACCCAGCGGGACCGCACGGCGCTCCGGCGGCCACCGGTCGGCCACCAGCGCCAGCGTGGCGGGGACGAGCCCGCCGGCGCCCACGCCCTGCAGGCCGCGGCCGGCCACCGCGAGCCCGAGACCGTCCGCCGTCGCCGTCAGCAGCGACCCGAGGGCGAACAGCAGCAGGCAGCCGGCCAGCACCGGGACGCGGCCGCGCAGGTCGGCGAGCCGGCCCAGCAGCGGCAGCGTGGCGGTGTAGCCGAGCAGGAAGCCGCCGATGATCGGCGTCGCCCGCTGCAGCTCGTCGATGCCGACGCCGACCCCGGCGAGGATGTCGGGCAGCGCCAGGACGACGACGTAGGTGTCGGCCGCGGTGACCAGGACCGCCAGCGTCGCGAGGACGACCAGCGGCAGCCCCGGGACCGGGCGGGCGTCCTCCCGCGGCTCAGCCGACTGGCGGTGCGGTGATCTCGACATCGGCGCCGGGGTCGGACAGCTCGATCGTGAAGGTGGCGTCCTGGCCGGAGGCGTAGAACGGGCCGGTCAGCTCGGCGCGGCGCAGCTCGCCGCTGTCGGGGACCACGGAGAAGCGCGCCTGCACCGGCTGCGCCGGGTCCGCGCTGGTGAGCACCTGCTCGACCAGCTCGCCGGGCAGCTCGGCGGTCACCTCGCGCACCACCTCGCCGTCGACCCGCCGCTCCTCCCCCAGCTGCGCCGAGTCGGCCTCGGCGAGCAGCTGCGAGATGCCGGTGTCCGGGTCGAGTAGCGCGCCCGGGTCGCCGAAGCCGAACTGGGCGGGGTCGACCTCGCTGTAGCCGCTGGTGAACGGCAGCTGGGCGTAGACGGTCCCGTCGACGGAGACCACGGCCAGGTCCAGGGAGGAGCCCGCGGCCAGGACCTGCAGGGTGCCCTCGAAGGAGGCCGGCCGCAGGACGTCGCCCTCGCCGCCGGTCAGCGCGGTGCCGGTGGTCGGGGCACCCTCGCTGGTGAGCACGAAGTGCAGGCTGCTGGTCCCGTCGAGCGTCGTCTTGGCCCGCTGGAGCAGGTCGCCGGCGGACTCCTCCGGCTCACCGCCCCCGCAGCCGGCGAGCGCGACCACCAGCCCGGCCCCCAGCGCGACAGCGCGGCGCAACAGCATCCCGACCTCCCCGTTCGCGCCGGGTGCGCCCGGCGCGGGCACGGTAGCGCGCCGCTCGGGTCAGGCCCGGGCGGCCGTGTCCGTGGCGCGCGCGATCCGCTCGGCGAGCTTCGGCCGGTCCTTGACCGGGAACGACGCGAGCGCCGGCTCCAGCTGCGCGACCCGGTACCGCTGGGTGGTCAGCGCGCGGAAGGCCAGGCCGGTGGTGACGCCGTGGCCCGGCCGGTGGACGACGGTCACCTCGTCGCCCGCGCCGAGGTCGCCGGTCTCGAGCACCCGCAGGTAGGCGCCGGTGGCGCCGCGCGCGGTGAACCGCTTGACCAGGTCCGGGACGTCCCAGAAGCGGGCGAAGTTGGCGCACGGGATGCGCGGCGCGGTCACCTCGACCAGCGCCGTCCCGACCCGCCAGCGCTCCCCCACCTCGGCGGCGGTGAGGTCGACGCCCGCCGTCCGCAGGTTCTCCCCGAACCGGCCCGGCGGCAGGTCGCGGCCGAGCTCGGCGGCCCAGACGTCGGCGTCCTCCTGGGCGAAGGCGTAGACGGCCTGGCCCTCCCCGCCGTGGTACTTCCGGTTGACCTGGACGTCGCCGTCGAGCCCCAGCTCGCGCACGGCGACGCGGCCCTCCCGCGGGCGCTTGTCGATGCCGCTGCGGTCGGGCCGGCGCCCGGGCAGGGGCAGCAGGTCGGAGCCGGAGACGCAGACGGCGAGGAGCCGGCCGCTCACTTCTTCGCGGCGGAGGGCTCGTTGGTGGAGAGCGCGGCGACGAACGCCTCCTGGGGGACCTCGACGCGGCCGACCATCTTCATCCGCTTCTTGCCCTCCTTCTGCTTCTCCAGCAGCTTCCGCTTGCGGGTGATGTCACCGCCGTAGCACTTGGCGAGGACGTCCTTGCGGATGGCGCGCACCGTCTCGCGGGCGATGACCCGGGAGCCGACGGCGGCCTGGATGGGCACCTCGAACTGCTGCCGCGGGATGAGCTCGCGCAGCTTCCCGGCCATCATCACGCCGTAGCTGTACGCCTTGTCCTTGTGGACGATGGCGCTGAACGCGTCGACGGCCTCGCCCTGCAGCAGGATGTCCACCTTGACCAGCGAGGACTCCTGCTCGCCCGCCTCGGCGTAGTCGAGGCTGGCGTAGCCGCGGGTGCGCGACTTCAGGGCGTCGAAGAAGTCGAAGATGATCTCGCCGAGGGGCAGCGTGTAGCGCAGCTCGACGCGGGACTCGCTCAGGTAGTCCATGCCGCCGAGCTGGCCGCGCCGGCTCTGGCACAGCTCCATGATCGCGCCGGTGTAGTCGCTCGGCGCGATGATCGTGGCGTTGACGATCGGCTCGAAGACGCGGTCGATCTTGCCCTCGGGCCAGTCGCTGGGGTTGGTGACGGTGTGCTCGGTGCCGTCCTCCATCACCACCCGGTAGACGACGTTGGGCGCGGTGGAGATGAGGCTGATGCCCGCCTCGCGCTCCAGCCGCTCGCGCACGATCTCCAGGTGCAGCAGGCCGAGGAAGCCGACGCGGAAGCCGAAGCCCAGCGCGGCGGAGGTCTCCGGCTCGTAGGTGAGCGCGGCGTCGTTGAGCAGCAGCTTGTCCAGGGCCTCGCGCAGCAGCGGGTACTCGCTGCCGTCGATCGGGTAGAGCCCGGAGTAGACCATCGGCTTGGGGTCGCTGTAGCCGCCGATCGGCTCGGCGGCCGGCTTGTGCTGCAGCGTGACGGTGTCGCCGACGCGGGACTGGCGGACGTCCTTCACGCCGGTGATGAAGTAGCCGACCTCACCGACGCCGAGGCCCTCGACCGGCTTGGGCTCGGGTGAGATGACGCCGATCTCGAGCAGCTCGTGCGTGGCGCCGGTGGACATCATCTTGATGCGCTCGCGGCTGGAGATCCGGCCGTCGACGACGCGCACGTAGGTGATGACGCCGCGGTAGATGTCGTAGACCGAGTCGAAGATCATCGCGCGGGCCGGCGCCTGCGCGTCGCCGACCGGGGCGGGGATCTGGGCGACGATCGCGTCGAGCAGCTCCGGCACGCCCTCGCCGGTCTTGCCGCTGACCCGCAGGACGTCCTCGGGGTCGCAGCCGATGATGTGCGCGATCTCGGCGGCGTACTTCTCCGGCTGGGCGGCCGGCAGGTCGATCTTGTTGAGGACCGGGATAATCGTGAGGTCGTTCTCCAGGGCCAGGTAGAGGTTGGCCAGGGTCTGCGCCTCGATGCCCTGCGCCGCGTCGACCAGCAGGACCGCACCCTCGCAGGCGGCCAGCGACCGGGACACCTCGTAGGTGAAGTCCACGTGACCCGGGGTGTCGATCATGTCGAGGACGTACTCGGCGTCGCCGACCTTCCAGGGCAGGCGCACGTTCTGCGCCTTGATGGTGATGCCGCGCTCGCGCTCGATGTCCATCCGGTCGAGGTACTGCGCGCGCATCTGCCGCGCCTCGATGATCCCGGTCACCTCGAGCATCCGGTCGGCCAGCGTCGACTTGCCGTGGTCGATGTGGGCGATGATGCAGAAGTTCCGGATCCGGGCGGGATCGGTGGCAGCGGGAGTCGTCACAGTGCCGCCATCGTCCCACGACCTCGCCGCCCTGCCGAGCACCCGCCCCGGGCCGGGTGCGACGCGGGTTGGGGTGGCGGTCGGGGCGCTGGTAACCTGGCAGGCCGGTCCGCCGACGCATGCCGTCCGGACGCACTGACAGACTCCCTTCCTGCGAGACACCGAGGCTCACGCGTGGCGAACATCAAGTCCCAGATCAAGCGGAACAAGACGAACGAGAAGGCGCGGCAGCGCAACGTCGCCGTCAAGTCCGCCCTGAAGACGGCCGTCCGCCGCTTCCGCGAGGCCGCCGCCGCCGGCGACACCGAGGCCGCGACGACCGCCCTGCAGAAGGCCGGCAAGGCCCTCGACAAGGCCGCCAGCAAGGGCATCATCCACAAGAACCAGGCCGCCAACCGCAAGTCGGGCATGGCCAAGCAGCTGACCAGCCTCTGAGCTGCGTCCCAGCGCTCCTGCGACGAGCCCCGTCCCCGTGAGGGACGGGGCTCGTCGCGTTCCGGGGCCCTCCGGCTCGGAACGGCGCGTCCGGGCGGCCCGGCGGTCCCGGGCGGCCCGCGACGTCAGCGCAGGCTGCGGGCCCGGGCGTCGCGGCCGGTGGTGGCGCGGATGTCGACGATCCGGCGGATCGCCCGCTCCAGGGCGTAGTCGGCGCTCGCGGCGACGCCCTTCACGTCGGCGTTGAGCTCGGCGGCCACGCCGATGGCCTGCTGCAGCCCGTCGATGCTCCAGCCGCGCGCCTGCGTCTGGGCCTTCTTGACCTTCCACGGCGGCAGCTTCAGCGCGCGGGCCAGGTCGCCGGTGTTGGCGGTGTTCAGCGAGGTCACCCGGGCCGCGGTGCGGATGCCGTCGGCGATCGCGTCGGCGATGAGCACGTGCGCGACGCCGCGGTCGAGCGCCCAGCGCAGCATCTCCAGCGAACCCGTGCGGTCACCCACCAGCACCCGCTCGGCGACGGTGAACCCGGTGACCTCGGCCTGGCCCCGGTGGAACCGGGCGACGGCGTCGGCGTCGATGGTGCCGCCGAAGTCGGCCACGAGCTGGGTGGCCGCCGACGACAGCGCCCGCAGGTCACCGCCGACCGCGTCGACCAGCGCGCCGATCGCGTCCGGGGTGATCCGGCCGCCGGCCGACCGCACCTCGTTGCGCACGAACGCCGCGCGGTCGCCCGGGGAGGAGATCTTGGCGCACTCGTCGACGGCCCCGCCGGCGGCGGTGAGCGTCTTGATGAGGGCCTCGTTGCGCTTGCCGCCGTGGTGGACGACCACCAGCGTCAGCTCCGGGTCGGGGTCCTTGCAGTAGGCGGTCAGCGCGTCGACCAGGGCGCCGGCCGCCTCCTGCACGCCCGACACGACGACGAGGCGGTGCTCGCCGAACAGGGAGGGCGCCAGCACGTCTGCCAGCTGACCGACGGGCAGGCCCAGGGCAGTCAGCTCGTGCAGCTCCGCCTGCGGGTGGCGCTCGAGGACGGCGGCGCGCACGGCGGCCACGGCGCGGGAGCGCAGCAGTTCCTCCTCACCGACGACGGCCCGCAGGCGGGAGGTCGGTGCCGGGGGTGCCGCTGCCACGTCCCGATGGTGTCACGCGCTGCCGACGGGACCGGCGCTCCGGCAGTGCGTGCCGGGGAGCGCCCCCGCCGGGCCCGCTGCCGGCGCTCTCGGCCGCCACGGCGCCGGCACCCGGGGCACCGCGCGCCGCGACGCCCCACTCCCCCGCCGAGCCGACCACCGCGAGGTCGCCCTCCCGGTCGGTGCGGTGCACCTGCATGCCGGCGCGGGACAGCCAGGTCAGCAGCCGCGGCGCCGGGTGCCCGTAGGTGTTGTCCGCGCCGACGCTGACCAGTGCCACCCGGGCGCCCGATGCCGCGAGGAACGCCGGGTCGGCGTCGGCGCTGCCGTGGTGCGGCACCTTGAGGACGTCGGCGCGCAGGTCGACCCCGCGGGCGAGCACCCGCGCCTCGGCCGCCGCGCTCAGGTCGCCGGTGAGCAGCACCCGGACCCCGCGCACGGTGACCCGGACGACCAGCGACAGGTCGTTGGGCTCGGCGGCCGCCGTCGCGATCTCCGGCGGCGGGGCGAGGACCTCCAGCGTCGCGCCGCCCACGGTGCGCACGTCGCCGGGCGCGAGCACCTCGCGGCGCGCGCCGGCCCGGGTGGTGAGCGCGTCGAGGGCGGGCAGGCGGTCGTCGGCCGGGGACAGCGCGCCGGTGGCGACGGTGCCGACCTCCCGGCCCGTGAGCGCGCCGGCCAGCCCGCCGGCGTGGTCGGCGTCGAGGTGGGACAGCAGGACCAGCGGCAGCGCGTCGATGCCCAGCCGGTCGAGGCAGCGGTCGATCGGCCCGACCTCGGGGCCGGCGTCGACGAGCACGCCCTCCCCCGGCCCGGTGGGCACCACCAGGCCGTCGCCCTGGCCGACGTCGCAGGCGACGAGGACGGCGTCGTCCGGCGGCCAGCCGTCGGCCGCCTGCCGCAGCGGCCAGCCGAGCAGCACCAGGCCCACGACGGCGGCGAGGGCCAGGGCGCGCAGCCGCCCGAACCGCCACATCAGCAGGCCGGCGGCGAGCAGCAGGGCGGTGAGCAGCAGCGCGCCGCGGGTGCCGGCGGGCCAGCCGACCGCCCCGTCGGGGAGGCCCGCCACGACCCGGGCCACGGCGACCAGCCACCGCACGGGCCAGCCGGCGAGCCAGGTCAGCGCGTCGCCCAGCGGCGGCACGACGGCGCCGGCGAGGGCCGCCAGCAGGCCGAGGACGGTGGCCGGCGGCACCGCGGGCGCGGCCAGCAGGTTGGCCGGCAGCGAGACCGGGCTGACCAGGCCCGAGAGGCCGGCGACCAGTGGTGCGGTGGCCAGCCCCGCGGCCGCCGAGACGGCGACGGCGTCAGCGACCGGCCCCGGCCAGCCGCGGTCGCGCAGCCGGCGGGACCAGCCCGGCGCGAGCAGCACGATGGCCGCGGTGGCGCCGACCGACAGCGCGAAGCCGGCGTCGCGGGCCAGTCCGGGGTCGAGGAGCAGCAGGACGGTCACCGCGGCCGCCAGCGCGGGCACCGCCACCCGCGACCGCCCCGACGCGAGCGCCAGCAGCCCGACCCCGCCCATCGCCGCGGCCCGCACGACGCTCGCGCTCGGCCGGGCGAGGACGACGAAGCCGGCGAGGGCGACCAGCGCCACTCCCGCCTGCACGCGCCGGTCGACCGCCCGGCGGCGCAACGGCGCCAGCACGCCGGCCAGCACGATCGCCACGTTCGCGCCGGAGACCGCGGTCAGGTGGGACAGGCCCGCGCGGCGGAAGTCCTCCGCGAGGACCGGGTCCATCGCCCGCGTGTCCCCCACGACCAGGCCGGGCAGCAGCCCCGCCGCGGGATCGCCGAGCACCCGCGCCGCCGAGGCGGCCAGGCCGTCGCGCAGCCCGCCGGCCAGTGCCTGGAACCCCGGCACCGCACCGACGGCCTCCGGCGGGCCCCGCGCCGACAACCGGGCGACCACGCCCTCGGCCGGTGCGGCGGCGGTGACCGCGGCGCGGGCGCGCACCTGCTGGCCGGGCAGCAGGCCCGTCCAGCCCTCCACCGGCGCGAAGACGACCACGTCCGCGGTCAGGTGCACCCGGCGGCCCGCGTGGTCGAGGACGAGGACCGTGGCGTCGAGCGCGAGCCGCGGTGTGGTGGCCGCACCGATGAGCCGCGGGTCGCCGTCCACCTCCAGGACCAGCGCCACCGGGCCTGCGCCGGCGACGTCGAGGAGCGGCGAGGCGGCCCGCGCGGCACCCCGGACCGCAGCCGCACCGGCCGTCGTGGCGACCGCGGCGAGGACGGCCAGCGCCACCAGGACCCGCGGCCGGTCGCGGGCGCGGAGCAGGACGGCGGCGGTGAGGACCGCGCCGGCCGCAACCAGCGCCGGGACGAGCGGCGGCAGCGGTCCGGCGGCCAGCGTCACGGCCCACACGGCGACGGCCACCGGCACGAGCCGGAGGTCCACCCACGTCCAGCGGCCCTCCGGCGCGCGGCTCACACCCGCACCCGGTCGGCGAGGTCGGCGTAGATCGACGGGCCGATGCCCGGGACGTCGTCGAGCTGCTCGACGCTGGTGAACCGGCCGGCGCTCTGCCGGTGGTCGACGATCCGCTGCGCCAGGACCGGGCCGATGCCCGGCAGCGCGTCCAGGTCGGCCACGGTGGCGGTGTTGAGGTCGACGGGCCCGGCGGTCGCGGCACCTCCGGCCGGCGCGGCCGCCGGTGCGGCGCCGGGCACGCCGACGGCCACCTGCTCGCCGTCGGCGACCACCGCGGCGAGGTTCACCGACGCTGGGTCGGCCTCCGGCAGCAGTCCGCCCGCCGCGGCGACCGCGTCGGCGACGCGCGAGCCCTGCGGCAGCGTGACCAGGCCGGGGCGCACCACGAGACCCACGACCGAGACGACGACGCTGAGCTGCGCATCGGCGGGCTGGGCGTCGGCGGGCTGGACGTCGGCGGCCACCCCTCCCGGCGGGTCGGCGGGCGGTGGCGACGCCGAGGCCGGGGCGGGAGCCGGCGGGGCCATCTCGACGGCGGGCCGGTCGAGCCAGGTCCAGCCCGCGAGCAGCAGCGCGGCCAGCAGCCCGGCGGCCCACAGCGCCCGGCTGCCCCGCCGGCCGGGGTCGACGCGGACCGTCCGCGCCGGCGCGCGGTGGCGGCCGAGCCCGGGAGGGAGCCCGTCGGAGAGGTCGTCGCCGGGTGCGGCAGGGGCGTCCCGTCCGGCGTCCCGCCCGGCGTCCTCCTCCGGCTCCTCGCCCCAACGGTCCTCGTCGGGGACGTCGTGGTCCGGGGGGTCGTCCTCGGGCAGCCAGCCCGACCGCCGGCCCTCCGCCAGCAGCACCCGCAGCCGGGCACGGATGACGTCGGCATCGTCGTCGCGGCGGGAGGTCAGGCGCACACGGCGGACGCTAGGCAGCTCCACCGGTCACCACGCCGGTCGCGGCGGGGCTGTGGACGGCGACCGCGCCTGTGGACGCGCGGAGCCGTCCGAGGGGTCCCCGGGTGCAGCCTGCGCCCGTGCCCGCCTCCTGCTCAGCCCTCCCCGGGGTCCTCCGCGGTGCCCTCCGGGGTGTCCTCCGGCTCCTCCGGCGCCACCTCGGCCGGCGCCACGACGACGCCCACCGCGCCGGGGCCCACGTGCGCGCCGATCACCGCGCCGAGCTCGCTGACGTGCATCTCGCGGATCCCGGGGAGGGCCTCCCGCAGCTGCGCGGCGAGCTTCTCCGCGCGGTCGGCCGCGGCCAGGTGGTGCACGGCGACCGACGCGCCCGCCCCGCCGGCCGCCTCGACGGCGCGCTGCACGAGGCGGGTCATCGCCCGCCCGGTCGTGCGCACCCGCTCCAGCGGCACCACCGTGCCGTCGACGACGTGCAGGAGCGGCTTGATCGACAGCGCCGTCCCGAGCAGCGAGGCGGCGGGCCCGATGCGGCCGCCGCGGCGCAGGTGCTCGAGGGTGTCGACGACGAACAGCGTGCGGGTGCGGGCGGCGGTGCCGTTGGCGACCGCGGCCACCTCCTGCGCGGTGGCGCCCTCGGCGGCCGCCCGCGCGGCCGCGAGGACGGCGAAGCCGGTGCCCATGGCGGTGGAGCGGGTGTCGACGACGGTCACCACGTGCTCACCGACCTGCCCGGCGGCCAGTCGCGCGGCGTCCCAGGTGCCGGAGAGGTCGGCGGACAGGTGGACCGACACCACGCGGTCGGCGCCCTCGGCCAGCCGTCGGCGGTAGGCGGCGACGAAGTCGCCGGGCGTGGGCCGCGACGTGGAGACCCGCTGCCCGCGGGTGCCGAGAGCCCGGGCGACGTCCTCCGGTGTGATCTCCTCGCCCTCGCGCCCCGACCGGCCGGCCAGGACGACGTAGCAGGGCACCACCTCGATGCCGTACCGGGCGACGACGTCCGGGGGCAGGTAGGCCGTGGAGTCGGTGACCACGGCGACGGACACCAGGCGAGGCTAGACCGCGCGCCGGCGGTGGCGTGTCGCGGAGGGAGCCGGCGGGCGTCCGGCGGGTGTCCTCAGGACAGCGCGTCGGCGTCCGAGGCGGGCGGTGGGGCGCCCTCGGGGGTGGCGCCGTCGGCGGGCCGGGCGACCCGGCCGTCGCCCTCGGCCGCGGGGACGGCGGCCACCGTGCTGTTGTGCCGCATCAGCCGCCAGCGGTCGCCCTGCCGCGCGACCTCGCTCCAGCCGCAGTTCGACAGCGGGCCGAACACCCGCCGGTGCTCGGGGCCCAGGCCCAGCAGCGCCTCGATCAGCCGCCCGGCCGTGCCGCCGTGGGTGACGACGACGGCGACGTCGACGGGCGGGAGGTCCACGAGCGCGGCCAGCGCCCGGGCGACGACCGCCGCGTTCTCCTCGCCGCCGCGGCCGTGCACCGGCCGGCCGGCGAGCCAGTCGGCGAACTGCTCGGGGTACCGCTGCTCGACCTCGCCGCGGGTCAGGCCCTCCCAGCAGCCGAGCCCGTGCTCGCGCAGCCGCTCGTCGATCCGCAGGTCCACACCGAGGAGGTCGGTGAGGGCCAGCGCGGTGTCGGCGGCGCGCACGAGGTCGCTGGAGACGACGACGGACGACCCGGTGCGCAGTCCGCCCGCCGCGAGGTGCGGCGCGGTGCGGGCGGCCTGGGCGCGGCCCTCGGCGTCGAGCGGCGGGTCCATCTGGCCCTGGAAGCGGCCGGTGGCGTTCCACTCCGTCCGGCCGTGCCGCCAGACGAGCAGGCGCGGGACGGGCAGGGGCGGCAGCTCGGGCAGGCTCATCGGGGATGTGCGGCCGTCAGCGGCCGGACGCCCCCGGCTCACCGCTCGCGTCCCCGGTCGCGCCGTCCCCGCCGGTCCCCCCGTCGAGCAGCGGGTCGGCCTCGAGCAGGTCGTCGTCGAGGAGGTCCTCGTCGGTCGCGCCGCCCGCGTCGGCCTGCTCGGCGTCCGGGTCGGGCGCGAGCAGCACGGGCGAGGCGCCGGCCGGGTCGACGTCGTCCCCGGAGACCACACCGCCGGAGACCGCACCGTCAGCGACGGCACGGTCTCCGGCCGGGCCGGTGCCGCCGTCGGCGGGCAGCGCCCGGTCGACGAAGGGGATCGTCGGGCAGTCCTTCCACAGGCGCTCGAGCGCGTAGTAGGCCCGCTCCTCGGTGTGCTGGACGTGCACGACGACGTCGACGAAGTCCAGCAGCACCCAGCGCGCCTCGGCGACGCCCTCGCGGCGCACCGGCTTCACGCCGTGGCGGCGCAGCCGCTCCTCGACCTCGTCGACGATCGACTGCACCTGGCGCTCGTTGGGCGCGGAGGCGAGCACGAAGGCGTCGGTGATGGCGAGCCGGTCGCTGACGTCGACGATCGAGACGTCGGTGGCGAGCTTGTCGGCGGCGGCCTGGGCCGCGAGCAGTGCGGTCTCCCGCGCCTCGGCGGAGGCGGTCATCGGGGCATCTCCCGGAGGTGTTCGGTGGGTGGGTCGGCGGGGCCGGCGGCGGGCCGGCCCGTGCGCGGGGCGCCGGGGCGGCGGGCGGTCTGCCCGGTCCGGTACAGCCCGCGCTTCTCGATGTACTGCACGACCCCGTCGGGCACGAGGTACCAGACCGGCATCCCGCGGGCGACGCGGTCGCGGCAGTCGGTGGAGCTGATGGCCAGGGCCGGGATCTCGACCAGGCTCACCGCGCCCTCGGGCAGGTGGCCGTCGGCGAGCGCGTACCCGGGGCGGGTGACCCCGACGAAGTGCGCCAGCCGGAGGAAGCGGTCGCTGTCGCGCCAGCTGAGGATCTGGGCGAGCGCGTCGGCGCCGGTGATGAAGAACAGCTCGGCGTCGGGGCGCTGGGCGTGCAGGTCGGAGAGGGTGTCGATCGTGTACGTCGGCCCCTCGCGGTCGACGTCGACCCGGCTGACGGAGAACCGCGGGTTGGAGGCGGTGGCGATGACGGTCATGAGGTAGCGGTCCTCGGCGGGGCTGACCTCGCGCTCGGTCTTCTGCCAGGGCTGGCCGGTCGGCACGAAGACGACCTCGTCGAGACCGAACAGACCGGCGACCTCGCTGGCGGCGACCAGGTGGCCGTGGTGGACGGGGTCGAACGTCCCGCCCATCACGCCGATCCGCGTCCCAGCCACCGATCGAGCCTAGCCGGGCGGGGCGATGCGGGCCGGACCGGTCCGGCCCCGGTGGAACGGGCGGTGGACGGCTCCCGGTCCGGACGGCCGGGCGCGGTCGTCGCCGCACCCGGCCGCCGGGACCGGGGTCCGGTCACGACCGGCACCCCCGTGCCGTCGGTCGCTCCCCCGGGCTCCGCCGCCGAGGCGGAGGAGCCGGGGTGGCGCCGGACCGGACCCGGCACCGCGCTGACCAACGGAACGAGCGGGATCCGGTTACGGCTGCGGCGCGGATCCACCGTCCCGGGCGTGTCGGGCACGCGTGCCGCCACGGAGCGCACCGCGGCAGTCACGGGTCAGAGGGTGGTGACGAAGTCGGCGAGCTGGGTGGCGTTGCGGCACTCGACCATGTCGATGACCTCGCCGTAGCGGTCGGCCGCCGAGTCGCCGCTCCCCCACAGCCGCCGCGGCTCCGGGTTGAGCCAGTGCGCCGAGCGGGCACGGCGCACCAGGTCGGCGAGCACCGGCAGCCCCGGCTGGCGGTAGTTGGTCCGCCCGTCGCCGAGCACGAGCAGCGACGTCTTCGGCCCGACGGCGGTGGGCCAGCGGTCGGCGAACACCTCGAGGGCGTTGCCGTAGTCGCTGTGCCCGTCGAAGGCCACCACGTCGGCCTCCCGGCCGATCCGGGCGATCGCCTGGGCGACGTCGGCGCCGGGCCGGAAGAAGCGGGTCACCTCGTCGGTGGCGTCGACGAACGCGAACGCCCGCACGCCGGAGAAGTGCTCGCGCAGCGCCTGGGTGAGCATCAGCGTGAAGTGGCTGAACCCGGCGACCGAGCCGCTGACGTCGCACAGCACGACCAGCTCCGGCTTGTGCACCTTGCGCGGCCGGTGGTGGGTGACCACCGGGACGCCGCCGGTGCCGAGCGAGGCGCGCACGGTCTTGCGGAAGTCCAGCCGGCCCTCGCGGCCCATCCGCCGCCGCGCCGACAGCCGCACCGCCAGCCGGCGGGCCAGCGGGGCCACCGCCCGCCGCAGCTCGGCGAGGTCGGCCTGCTGCGCGCGCAGGAAGTCGACCTGCTCGGCCAGCGGCCGCACCGCGCTCTTCGCCACGCGGTCCCGGCCGCGCTCGGCCGCCGCCCGCCGCCGCACCTCGGCGTCCACGGCCGCCCGGAACGCGGCCAGCCGCTCGCGCACCGTCTGCCGCGCCACCTGCTCGGCCAGGCCGCCACGGCCGCCGTCCCCGAGGAGCCCGGCGAGCAGCTGGGCGACCAGGGTGTCGGGCGAGAGCGCCCGCATCACCCGGTACCCGAAGAACGACTGCCCCGACGGCGACGCCGGCGCCCGGCCGAGCTGCTCCACGGCCTTGCGGGCGAAGCGGCGCAGCGCCTCGTCGTCGCCGTCGGCGAGCAGGCGGGCGAGCTCGGCGCGCATCCGCTCGGCGAGGTCGCGCTCGTCGCCGTCGCCGTGCCCGTCGGGCAGGTCGAGCGTCGAGCCGTCGTCGGCGTCCTCGTCCGCATCCCCGCCGTCGGAGTCCCCGTCGGCGTCGGGGCCGGACGCGGGGCGGTCGGACAGCGGCCACCACAGGTCGAACAGCACGTCGTAGGCCGGCCGCTGCGATGCCCGCTGCAGCAGCACCGCCGCCAGGCCGTGCCGCAGCTGCTCGCGCTCGAGCAGGTCGACGACGGTGAGGATCTCGGCGGCGTCGACGGCCTGGCTGATGCCGACCGGGATGCCGGCCTCGCGCACCGCGCGCACGAACCCGTCGAGGTGCCCGGCCAGACCGCCCGCGGCGACCGGGCCGGGAGCCGCCGGCGCGCTCATCAGTTGAGCCGCAGCTCGGCGGCGGCCCGGTCCTGGTCGCTGGCGTGCTTGAGCACCACGCCGAGCGTCGCGCGCACCGCCGTCTCGTCGAGGGTGTCCAGGCCCAGCTCCAGCAGCGTCTGCGCCCAGTCGAGGGTCTCGGAGATCGACGGCGACTTCTTCAGCTCCATCGCCCGCAGCGCCCGGATGGTGCGCACGAGCTGCTCGGCCAGCGCCGGCGCGAGGTCGGGCACCCGGGAGAGCACGATCTCCCGCTCCCGCTCGGCCGACGGGTAGTCCAGCGACAGGTACAGGCAGCGCCGCTTGAGCGCCTCGGACAGCTCACGCGTGGCGTTGGAGGTGAGCACCACCGTGGGCCGGCGGGTGGCGGCGACCGTGCCGAGCTCGGGGATGGTCACCTGGAAGTCGCTGAGCACCTCCAGCAGCAGGCCCTCGACCTCGACGTCGGCCTTGTCGGTCTCGTCGATGAGCAGCACGGTGGGCTCGGTGCGCCGGATCGCGGTGAGCAGCGGCCGCGACAGCAGGAACTCCTCGCCGAAGATGTCGTCGTGGACGGTGTCCCAGTCCGCGCCGCCGTCCCCCTGCGCCGCCTGGATGCGCAGCAGCTGCTTCTTGTAGTTCCACTCGTACAGCGCCCGCGCCTCGTCGAGGCCCTCGTAGCACTGCAGCCGGATCAGCTCCGCGCTCGTCGCCGCCGCCAGCGCCTTGGCGAGCTCGGTCTTGCCGGTGCCGGCCGGTCCCTCGACCAGCAGCGGCTTGCCCAGCCGGTCGGCGAGGAAGACCGTCGTCGCGATCCGCTCGTCGGGCAGGTACCCCGCCGTGGACAGCCGCTTCTCGACGTCGGCGACGGAGGAGAACTGCGGCAACTGCGTCGGCGGGCGGGGCATCGGACTCCTCAGGGGTGCGGGATCAGCGCGTGTGGCCGTTCCCGGTGACGACGTAGGTGGTGCTGGTCAGCTCGGGCAGACCCAGCGGCCCGCGCGCGTGCAGCTTCTGGGTGGAGATGCCGATCTCGGCGCCGAACCCGAACTCGCCGCCGTCGGTGAACCGGGTGGAGGCGTTGACCAGGACGGCGGCCGCGTCGACCCCGGCGGTGAACGCGGCGATGGCGGTCGCGGAGTCGGCGACGATCGCCTCGCTGTGCCCGCTCCCCCACCGCGCGATGTGGTCGAGGGCCTGCGGCAGGTCGTCGACCACCCGCACGGCCATGTCCATCGACAGGTACTCGGTGGCCCAGTCCTCGTCGGTGGCCGGGACGACGGCGTCGTGCGCGGCGCGGGCGGCGTCGTCGCCGTGCAGCGTCACGCCGGCGTCGGCGAGGGCGCTGAGCAGCCGCGGCAGGAACGGCGCGTCGCGGTGCACGAGCAGCGTCTCCGCGGAGTTGCACACGCTGACCCGGTGCGTCTTGGAGTTGAGCACGACCGCCTCGGCCGTGGCGGCGTCGGCGGAGGCGTCGACGTAGACGTGGCAGTTGCCGACGCCGGTCTCGATGACCGGCACCTGCGCCTCGCGGACCACCCGCTGGATGAGCGAGGCCCCGCCGCGCGGGATGACGAGGTCGACCAGCCCGCGCGCGGAGAGCAGCTCGCCCACCGAGGCGCGGTCGGCCGGCAGCAGCTCGACGGCGCCCTCCGGCAGCCCGGCCTTCTGCCCCGCCTCGGACAGGACGGCGACCAGCGCGGTGTTCGTGCCGAACGCCGACGCCGAGCCGCGCAGCAGCGCCGCGTTGCCGCTCTTCAGGCACAGGCCCGCGGCGTCGACGGTCACGTTGGGCCGCGCCTCGTAGACGATCCCGATCACGCCGAAGGGCACCCGGACCTGGCGCAGCTCGAGCCCGTTGGGCAGCCGGGACCCGCGGACGACGTCGCCCACCGGGTCGGGCAGCGCGACCAGCTCGCGCAGCGCCGCGGCCACCCCGGCGACCCGGCCGGCGTCGAGGCGCAGCCGGTCGAGCACCGACGCCGGCGTGCCGTCGGCGGCCGCGGCCTCGACGTCGCTCGCGTTGGCGGCGAGCACCTCGTCGGTGCGCTCGACCAGCGCGTCGGCCATCGCGGACAGCGCGGCGTCCTTGACGTCGGTCGGCAGGGTGCGCAGCACCCGGGAGGCGGCGCGGGCGCGCGTGACGGCGGCCCCGATCAGCGGCAGCTCGACGGCGTCGGACACCCCCTCACGCTACCCGGCGCCCCTCCCGGCCGGGCGTGTCGCCGATGTGTGAGAATGGTTCTCATGCCCACGATCTCGACGCGCGTGCTCGCCGCGACCGCCGCCTCGGCCACCGCCCTCCTGCTGACCGCCTGCGGGTCCGGCGACGACGCGGCCGCGGCGTCCGACGGCGTCGGCGTCGTGGCGGCCTTCTACCCGCTGCAGTGGGCGGCCGAGCGGGTCGGCGGCGACCGCGTCGACGTCACCTCGCTCACCCCGCCGGGTGCCGAGCCGCACGACCTCGAGCTGACCCCGCGCGACGTCGCCTCCCTCACCGAGGCCGACCTCGTCGTCTACCTCCAGGGCTTCCAGCCGGCGCTCGACGACGCCGCGGCCGAGGCCGGCGACAACACCTGGGACGCCGGCCAGGCAGCCGACCTCTCGCTGACGACCGAGGAGCACTCGCACGAGGGCGAGAGCGAGGAGGAGCACGCCGAGCACGCCGAGGAGGGCGGCGAGGAGGAGCACGCCGAGGGCGAGGAGGTCACCGACCCCCACTTCTGGCTCGACCCGACCCGGCTGGCCGACGTCGGCGACGCGCTGGCCGAGCGGCTGGCCGAGACCGACCCCGACGGCGCCGCCACCTACGAGGAGAACGCCGCCGCGCTGCGCACCGACCTCGAGGCCCTCGACGCCGAGATGCAGGAGGGGCTGGCCGACTGCGCGGTGAGCACCCTGGTCACCTCCCACGACGCCTTCGGCTACCTCGCCGACCGGTACGGTCTGGAGGTGGTCGGCATCAGCGGCCTGAGCCCCTCGACGGAGCCCAGCCCCGGGCAGCTCGCCGAGATCTCCACCCTGGTGCGCGAGACCGGCGTGACCACCGTCTACACCGAGACCCTCGTCGACCCCGCCGTCGCCGAGACCGTCGCGCAGGAGGCCGGCGTGGAGACCGCCGTGCTCGACCCGCTCGAGGGCCTCACCGACGAGTCGGCCGGTTCGGACTACCTCGAGGTCATGCGCGCCGACCTGGCCACGCTGCAGGAGGGACAGGGCTGCGCATGAGCGACCCCGCGCTACGCCTCGCCGGCGCCACCATCGGGTACGGCGACGTCGCGATCGTCCGTGACGCCGACCTGACCGTGCGGCGCGGCGAGGCCGTCGCGGTGCTCGGCTCCAACGGGTCGGGCAAGACCACGCTCTCCCGCGGGGTGCTCGGCCTGGCCACGGTGCTCGGCGGCACCGTGGAGGTGCTCGGCGCCCCGGTCGGCCGGCTGCGCGAGCGCGGCCGGGTCGGGTACGTGCCGCAGCGCCACACGGTCAGCGGCGCGATGCCGGCGACCGTCCGCGAGGTCGTCACCGTCGGCCGGCTGCCTCGTCTGGGGCTGTTCCGCCGGCCCGGTCCGCGCGACCGCGCCGCCGTCGCCGAGGCCGTGGCCGCCGTGGGCCTGGCCGACCGGCTCGAGGACCCGGTGGCCTCGCTGTCCGGCGGGCAGCAGCGGCGGGTGCTCGTGGCCCGGGCGCTGGCCGCGGAGCCCGAGCTGCTGATCATGGACGAGCCGACCGCCGGCGTGGACGCGGCCAGCCAGGCGGCGCTGGCCGGCGTGCTCGCCCGGGTGTCCGCGGGCGGCACGACACTGGTGGTCGTGACCCACGAGACCGGCCCGCTGGCGGGGGTGCTCACCCGCGCGGTCGTCGTCGACTCGGGGCTGCTGACCTACGACGGGCCGCTGGCCGGCGCGGGCGCCCCGGCCGGGCCCGACTGCCACCACCCCGCGGAGGCCGCCGGGCGGCCGGCCCGCGGCTACTCGCTCGACCAGCCGCGCCCGGCGCCCGACGCCGTCCGGGTGCGCGACGGGAGCCGCTGACGTGGAACTGCTCGAGTACGGCTTCATGCAGCGGGCGCTGCTGGCCTCGCTGATGGTCGGCCTGGTCGCGCCCGCCGTCGGCGTCTTCCTCGTCCAGCGGCGGCTGTCGCTGCTCGGCGACGGCCTCGGCCACGTCGCGCTCACCGGCGTCGGCGTCGGCGTGCTCACCTCCAGCGCCCCGGTGGGCACCGCCCTGGTGGCCGCCGTCCTCGGCGCGGTGCTCATCGAGCTGGTCCGCGCGCGCGGGCGCACCAGCGGCGACGTCGCCCTCGCCGTCCTCTTCTACGGCGGCATCGCCGGCGGCGTCGTCCTGCTGTCCCTGGCGCCGCGCGGGCAGGCCACCAACCTCGACGCCTACCTGTTCGGCGCCATCACCACGACCACGGCCGCCGACGTCGCGGTGTTCGGCGTGATCACCGTCGTCGTGCTGGGCGTGGTCTGGCTGCTCGGGCAGCGGCTGTACGCGGTGAGCGACGACGAGGAGTACGCCCGCGCCGTCGGGCTGCCGGTGCTGCCGCTCAACACGGTGCTCGCGGCGCTCGTGGCCTCGACGGTCGTGCTGTCGATGCGGGTCGTGGGCCTGCTGCTCATCAGCGCGCTGATGATCCTGCCGAGCGCCGTGGCCCAGCTGGTGGGTCGCAGCTTCCGCACCACGCTGTACCTGGCGTGCGCGATCGGCGTCGTCGTCAGCGTCTCCGGCACCGCCGGCTCGTACTACACGGGCACCCCCTCGGGCGGCACCATCGTGCTGCTGGCGATCGCGCTGTTCCTGGCCGTCACGGCCGCCGTCGCCCTCCGCGACGCGACGGCGCGGCGGCGGCACGGGCGTAGGGTCGTCGTCCACGCCGCCCACCCGCACGAGCACGGCACCGGCTGCGGGCACCGGGCGGTGCCGCACGGCGACCACGTGGACTACGACCACGACGGCCACCTGCACGCGCCGCACCGGACGGACAGCGGCGTGCACTACGACGAGCACACGGACGAGCACGACGACGAGCACACGGGCGACCCGGTCGGGACGCCCCCGGCGGGGAGGACGGAGCGCGCGTGAGCAGCCCGGAGACGACCGAGGCGCCCGCCCGCCGGCAGACGCGCCAGCGGACGGCGGTGCTCGCGCTGCTCGAGCAGCAGGACGGCTTCCGCAGCGCGCAGGACCTGCACGCCCTGCTCCGCGACCGCGGCGACGCCGTAGGCCTGGCCACCGTCTACCGCGCGCTGCAGGCCCTGGTCGACGACGGCCTGCTCGACGTGCTGCGGGGCGACGACGGCGAGGCGTCCTACCGGCGCTGCTCGCCGGTGCACCACCACCACCTGGTCTGCCGCTCGTGCGGGACGACGGTCGAGGTCGCCGACGCGCCCGTGGAGCGCTGGGCCGCCCGCGTGGCCGCCGAGCACGGGTTCACCGACGTCTCCCACCAGGTCGAGGTCTTCGGCACCTGCGCCGCCTGCCACGCCGCTCAGCGGTAGGGGTCGGTCACCTCGCGCAGCCGGGTGAGGGCCGCGCGCAGCTGCGCCGTCGTCTCCTCCCCCAGGTGGGCGGTCCACTCGGCCTCCACCCGCGCCTCCACCTCGCGGGCCAGGTTGATGACGGCCCAGCCGCGCTCGGCGATCTGGACCAGCCGGGCGCGCGCGTCGGTGGGGTCGGGCACGCGCCGCACGTAGCCGGCGCGCTCGAGCTGGTCGACGAGGTGGCCCGCCGTCTGCTTGGTCACCAGCGCCTGCTCGGCGAGGTCGGTCAGCCGCGTCCCCTGCGGGCCGATCCGCGCGGCGATGCGCCCCTGGGCGGCGGTGATGTCGTCGAACCCCTCCTCGGCCATCGCCGCGAGCAGCCGGGCCTCCATGGCCCGGTGCGGGTAGAAGCAGAGCAGGCCCAGGTTCTGGTGGTCGGGCTCGGTCACGGGACCCCTTGACGATGGTCAGATGTTCTGACTAGATGGTCAGGACATCGTACCGATCTCGCGGAGACCGCCATGGACACCGACGACGTCTGGCGCACGATCGACTCCGAGCGGGCGAGCCTCGCCGACCTGCTCGACGACCTCTCGCCCGCCGAGTGGGAGACGCCGTCGCTGTGCGGCGCCTGGCGGGTCCGCGACGTCGCCGCGCACCTCACGCTGGCGCAGATGGGCCCGTGGCCGGCGACGGTCGCCGCGATCCGCGCCGGGGGCAGCTTCGACCGGATGATCCGGGACACCGCGCTGCGCCTCGGGCCGCTGCCCGACCGGGAGTACGGCCGCCGGATCCGGGCGATGGTCGGCTCCCGCCGGCGGGCGCCGTTCGTCTCCCCCGTCGAGCCGCTCACCGACGTCCTCGTGCACGGCCAGGACATCGCGCTGCCGCTCGAGCGCACGCGGCCGGTCCCGCCGGCCGCCGCGGCCGTGTCGGCGCGGCGCGCCTGGGCGATGAGCTTCCCGTTCGGCGTGCGGAGGCGGCTGGCCGGCCTGCAGCTGCGGGCCACCGACAGCGACCTCGTGCTCGGCGAGGGCGCACCCGTCGAGGGCACGACCGGGGACCTGCTGCTGCTCGTCACGGGGCGCACCGCGACGGTGCACCGGCTCTCCGGGGAGGGCCTGCAGGGACTGCCGGCGGCGCAGGGCCGCCGGGAGGAGCCGAGGAGGGCGACATGACCCTGGGTGTGATCACGGACGTGTCCGCGCCGGTCGAGACCTACGACGCGGTCCACGCGGCGATGCTCGCGCGGATGGACCCGGCGACGACGGGGCTGCTGCTGCACCTGGCCCGCGCGACCGCGGACGGCTTCCAGGTGATCGACGTGTGGGAGTCGCGCGAGGCCTACGAGCGCGGGATCCGGGAGGTGGTCGGGCCGGTGTCCGCGGAGGTCCTGGGCGGCCGGGAGCTCCCGCCCACGACGGTGACCGAGTTCGAGGTCCGCGGCCTGGTGCTCCCCCGGGCCGGCGTCACCGTCTGAGCCCGGCCGCCCGCCTCAGCCGCCCAGGCGCATCGGCGGGCCGAGTCCCGCGACGGCGGGCACGAGCGGGACCGGGAGGCCGGCGTCGGGGTCCTCGTCCGGCGCCGGCCCTCCCGCACCGATCCAGCCGGCCAGCGCGTCGGCCCGCTCGCCCTCGTGGACGCCGGCGAGCCAGACGGTCCGCCCGGAGCACCCGCTCTCGCCGTCGCGGTGGGCGACCGCGCCCACCGCGGCCAACGCGCACGGGCCCAGACACCCGGCGGTCACCAGCACGGCGCCGCGGGTGCCGGCGACGGCCTCCCGCAGCGCCTCGACGGTGCCGGACGTGCCGGAGAGCTCGCGCAGCGCGGAGCAGCGGCGCCCCAGGCACAGGGCCAGGACCGGCCCGCCGGGGTCGGCGACGCGCTGCCGGACCGGGGCGGCCACGTCAGCCGCGCCCGCGGTCGCCGTAGCGGCGGCGGAACCGCTCGACCCGGCCGGCGGTGTCCAGCACCCGCTGGTTGCCGGTCCAGAACGGGTGCGAGGCCGCGCTGGTGTCGACGACGACCAGCGGCAGCACCTCGCCGTCGACCTCGACGGTGGCCGACGACGTGATCGTCGACCGGGTGCGCCAGGTGGTGCCGGTCGAGGCGTCGCGGAAGACGACGGTGCGGTACTCGGGGTGGATGCCGGGACGCATCAGGAGTGCTCCTCTCGGGTGGTGGCGTGCGTGCTGTCGTCGTCGGCCGGGGTGGACGCCTCACAGGGGTCCTCGTGCCAGCCGCCGAAGGGGTCGGGGAGGTCGCGCCAGCCGTCGGGGCCGAGCGCCAGCTCGTCGTCGGTCAGCTGCGCCGCGGCGAGCGCCGCGACGATCTCCTCGCCCGGCCGACGGTGCGTGAGCACGACGACCTCGGTGTGCCGGTCGCCGAACAGCGGGTGCCAGCGCAGCGCGGCAGCCACCCGCCGTTCGGCGTCGACCTCGTCCCAGGCGGGGTCGTCGAGCGCGGCGAGCCACGGCCCGGCGTCGGCCACGCGCAGCCCCTGGCCGGCCGACTCCAACCAGACCGCCCGGTCGTGCCGGGTGGCCAGCCACAGACGGCCGCGGGAGCAGACGACCCCGTCGAGGAGGACGTCGAGGGCGTCGTGGAGGCGGCCCGGGTGCAGGGGGCGGCGCGGCGCGATCCGCACCAGCCGCACGCCGGCGTCCTCGTGGAGCGGCGGCTGACCGGGCAGCAGCGGGTCGTGCGCGGAGGCGGTCCGGCCGCGCCGGGCGCCGTCCGGGACGGCCGCGAGCAGGACCTCCGGCGAGGTGTCCGCCCCCGCCCGCGGGACGCCGGGCACGAGGCGGTCGAGGACGGCGGCCAGCCGCAGCTCCTCCCACGGGCCGGCCGCCTCCCCCGCGACCAGCACCGCGTCGGCGAAGGCGACCTGGTCGACGGCGACCTGGGCGAGGGTGCGGTCGTCCTCCGCGGTGGCGGCGAGCCCGCGGTCGGCGAGTTCTTCCCCGCCCGTCGCGTCGTCGAGCCAGGTGGCGGCGTCAACCACCGCGAGGACGGTCTCGACCCGGACCGCGTCCCCGGCCGTTCCCGACCCGTCCTCCAGCACCACCTGCTCGATCGCCCAGCACAGGTGCTCGGGCTCGAGCGCCGGGTCGAGGTGGAGGACCACCCGGTCGACGTCGGGGCGACCGGCGAGGTCCCGCAGCAGCGGCAGCAGGTCCAGCCGCAGCGTGCACGACAGGCAGCCGTGGGCCAGCTCGAGCGCCGTCGTGGTCCCGCGCCCGGGGCCCGGGCCGAGGACGGTGCGGACCACGACCCCCTGACCGAGCTGCCCGACGTCGTGGTGCACCACGACCGTTCCCGGCCGGTCGAGCAGGGTCCGCACGGCGGTGGCCCCGAGGTGGCGGGACAGGGACGGCACCAGGACGACGGGGGTGCGGCGGTCGCTCATGTGACCACCCTAGCGCTAACGACAATCGTTCTCGTTAGTGTGTGCGCGTCCGCCCCTGACGAGAGGAACCCATGGCCACCTACTGCGAGGTGACCGGCCGTCGCCCCGGCTTCGGGAAGGCCGTGAGCCACTCCCACCGCCGCACGCCGCGCCGGTTCGACCCGAACCTGCAGTCCAGGCGCTTCTTCCTCCCCAGCGAGAACCGCTGGATCCGCCTGACTGTGTCCGCCAAGGGCATCAGGACGATCGACGCCCGCGGCATCGAGTCGGTGGTCGCACGGATCCGCGCCACCGACCCGGACGCACGCCGGCGCCTCGGCTCGGGGAGGCGCGGCTGATGGCCCGCGCCACCGACGTCCGCCCCGTCGTGCGCCTGAAGAGCACCGCCGGCACCGGCTACACGTACGTGACCCGCAAGAACCGCCGCAACGACCCCGACCGCCTGGTCCTGCGGAAGTACGACCCGGTCGTGCGGCGGCACGTCGACTTCCGCGAGGAGCGCTGACATGGCCAAGACGTCGAAGAGGGTCGCCGACCGGCGGCGGCGCGAGGTGGTCGCCCGGTACGCCGCGCGGCGCGCGGAGCTCAAGGAGGCGGCCCGGACGGCTCCCACCCAGGATGAGCGCGACGCCGCCCGCATGGCCCTGCAGCGGCTCCCCCGGGACGCCAGCCCGACCCGGCTGCGCAACCGCGACGTGGTCGACGGCCGCCCGCGCGGGCACCTGCGCGACTTCGGCCTGTCCCGCGTGCGGTTCCGCGCGATGGCGCACGCCGGTGAGCTCCCGGGCATCCGGAAGTCCAGCTGGTGAGCCCGCAGCGCCGCACCCGGTCGCGCCGGCCCCGCCGGATCGACGGGCCGGTCTCCTACCGCGACGTCGAGCTGCTGCGGACGTTCCTGTCCGACCGGGGGAAGATCCGCGCCCGCCGGGTCACCGGCCTGTCCGCCCAGCAGCAGCGGCGCGTCGCGCGGGCCGTCGCGACGGCGCGGGAGATGGCCCTCCTCCCGTACCCGTCGTCGGGACGCAGCCGAGTCGCCGAGGGCGGGGACCCGTAGGCTCCCGCGATAACGATTGTCGTTAGCGATACACGGGAGGCCGGATGTCCGAGCACGGGAGCACGACGAACAGGCGCACCGGGGGCACCGGCGGCGGTACCGCCCACCTGCTCCGCAAGGCCGCCGGCACCGTCGGCACCGGCGTCGTGGGCGTGCTCGTCGTCCGGGCCGCCGAGCGCGGTGAGCCGGGCAGCCTCCCGCGCAGGGCCGCCGTCGCGCTGACCCGCTGGGGCATCGTCGGCTCGCGGCGGGCGAACGCGGCGGTCGAGCGGATGCGGCTGTCGGCCGGCGACGTGCGGGCGGAGGCCTACGCCGGGCTCGGCGAGCAGGTGCCCCCGCCGGCCGACCGCTCCGCGGACGGCCACGACCACAGCCACTGATGCCGGCCACGGTCGTCGCCGACGCGGCGGGCCGGCTGCGGCTGTCCGCGCCGGCGCTCACCGGGTCCCCCGCCCGGGCGGTGCTCGCCGAGGAGGTCCTCGACGACGTCGCCGGTGTGCTGGCGGTGCACGCCTTCCCGGTCACCGGGCACGTCGTCGTGTGGCTGTCCGACGACGCCGACCGGGCGGCGGTCCTGGCCGCGGTCGACGCGGCCGGGCAGCGGCCGGCCGACGCAGAGGTGTCGCGCGAGCCCCGGTCGGCCGACGTCGCCAACGCCGAACTGGTACGCATCGTCGTCGGCGGGGCCGCGCTGGTCCTGCTCGGCGTCCGCCGCTACGGCCTGCGCCGCCCGCCGGTGCTGTCCGGTCGCAGCCGGCTGGCCGTCACCGCCCTCACCGTCTTCACCGGCTACCCCTTCGCGAAGGGGGCGGTGGGGACCCTGACCGGGCGGCGGACCGCCGGCACGGACGCACTGGTCACCGCGGCGACCTTCGCCAGCCTGCTGCTGCGGGAGAACGTCGTCGCGCTGACGGTGCTGTGGCTGCTCAACATCGGCGAGTGGCTGCAGACGCTCACCCTGCGCCGCACCCGCCGGGCGATCTCCGACCTGCTCGCCGGCAGCGAGACCACCGCGTGGGTCCGCCAGGACGACGGCAGCGAGCTGCAGGTGGACCTGCGGCGGCTGCGCGTGGGCGACCTCGTCGTCCTGCACGAGCAGGTCACCGTGCCCGTCGACGGCGAGGTCGTCGAGGGCGAGGGCGTCGTCGACCAGGCCGCCCTCACCGGCGAGCCGCTGCCGGTCGCCGTCGCGCCGGGCGCCCGGGTGCACGCCGGCTCGGTCACCCTCCGCGGGCGGATCGTGGTGCGCGCGTCGGCCACCGGCTCCGACACCGCGATCGGGCGGATCATCGCCCGCGTCGAGGAGGCGCAGGACGACCAGGCGCCGATCCAGACCGTCGCCGAGAACTTCTCCCGCCGGTTCGTGCCCGCCTCCTTCGCGCTGGCCGGCCTCACCTGGCTGGTCACCGGCGACGTGCGCCGGGCGATGACCATGCTGCTCATCGCCTGCCCGTGCGCGGTCGGGCTGTCCACCCCCACGGCTGTCAGCGCCGCCATCGGCAACGGGGCCTCCCGCGGCGTGCTCGTCAAGGGCGGCGCCCACCTCGAGGCGGCCGGCCGGGTCGACGCCGTCGTCTTCGACAAGACCGGGACGCTGACGGTCGGGCGCCCCGTCGTCACCAACGTCGTCTCCTTCTCCCCCGCCTGGGAGCCCGAGCAGGTGCTCGGGTACGCGGCGAGCTCCGAGATCCACTCCCGGCACCCGCTGGCCCAGGCGGTGATCCGCTCCACCGAGGAGCGGCACGTGTTCATCCCGCCGCACGAGGAGTGCGAGGTGCTGCTCGGCCTCGGCATGCGCACCCAGGCCGACGGCCGCGTTCTGCTCCTCGGCAGCGAGGCGCTCATGGCCGCCGAGGGCGTCGCGGTCGGCCCCGAGGCGCTGACCTGGCTGGCCGACCTGCGGGCGGCCACCGAGACCCCGCTGCTGCTGGCCGTCGACGGCGAGCTGGTCGGGCTGGTCAGCCTGCGCGACGAGATCCGCGCGGAGTCGCCCGAGGTGCTGTCCGCGCTGCGCGCCTCCGGGGTCCGCCGGATCGTGATGCTCACCGGCGACCACGCCGTCACCGCAGCCGCCGTGGCCGGCGAGCTCGGCATCGACGAGTGGCGCGCCGAGGTGCTGCCCGAGCACAAGCAGGACGTGGTGACGGCGCTGCAGGCCGAGGGGCACACGGTGGCGATGGTCGGCGACGGCACCAACGACGCCCCGGCGCTGGCCGCCGCCGACATCGGCGTCGCCATGGGCGTCGCGGGCACCGACGTCGCCGTGGAGACCGCCGACGTCGCCCTGGTCGGCGACGACCTGCGGCGCCTGCTGGACCTGCGCGACCTCGGCGACCGCACGCTGCGCGTGGTGCGCCAGAACTACGGCGTCTCCATCGCCGTCAACGGCGTGGGCCTGCTCGTCGGGGCCGGCGGCGCGCTGTCCCCCGTCCTGGCCGCGGTGCTGCACAACGCCTCGTCGGTGGCCGTGGCGCTCAACTCCGCGCGGCTGGTGCGCACCCGCGGCGTGCCGCGCGGCACCGGCCCCTCCGCGGGCTGACCGGGCAGGATCGCCGTTCGTGACCGGCCCGACCACCACCGCGGAGGCGCCCGCCGCGCCGCCGCGGCGCCGGCTGCTGCCCACCGACGTCCTGGTCGCCGCCTGCCTGGCCATCGTGGCGGTGCGGTTCCTCGCGCCCGGGGCGTTCACCGCGCCGGCGCTGCAGGCGTGGTCCACGGTGTTCGTCGCCGTCTGCCTGCAGGCGCTGCCCTTCCTGGTGCTCGGCGTGCTGCTGTCGGCGGCGATCACCGCGTTCGTGCCGGCCGACTTCTTCGAGCGGGCCATGCCGCGGCGCGCCGGGCTGGCGGTGCCGGTGGCGGGGCTCAGCGGCGCGGTGCTGCCCGGCTGCGAGTGCGCGGCGGTTCCGGTGGCCGGCAGCCTCGTCCGGCGCGGGGTCGCCCCGGCCGCCGCGCTGGCGTTCCTGCTGTCGGCGCCGGCGATCAACCCCGTCGTCCTCGTGGCGACGGCGGTCGCCTTCCCCGACGAGCCGTGGATGGCCCCGGCCCGCTTCGCCGCCTCGCTGGCGGTCGCCCTGGTCATGGGCTGGCTGTGGGCGCGGTTCGGCCGCGGCGAGTGGCTGCGGCTGCCCGCCCGCGCCGGCGCCCCCGCGGGCACGCCCCGGTCCGCGGTGTTCCGGGAGGCGGCGCAGCACGACCTGGTGCACGCCGGCGGCTACCTCGTCGTCGGCGGCCTCACCGCGGCCACCCTCAACGTCGCCGTCCCCCGCGAGTGGCTGCACTCGGTGGCCGGCTCGGCGGTGCTGTCGGTGCTCGTGCTCGCGGTCCTCGCGGTGCTGCTGGCCGTCTGCTCGGAGGCCGACGCGTTCGTGGCGGCGAGCCTGACGTCGTTCAGCCTGACCTCGCGGCTGGTGTTCCTCGTCGTCGGCCCGGTCGTCGACGTCAAGCTGGTCGCCCTGCAGTCGGGGACCTTCGGCCGGCGGTTCGCGCTGCGCTTCGCGCCGGCGACGTTCGCGGTCGCCGTGCTCGCGGCGCTGGCCGTCGCCTGGGTCGTGTGGTGAGGAGCCGGCCGTGGACCGCCTGACCGCCTCGCTGGTGCTGCTGCTGCTCGGCGGCGTGACGCTGCGGGTGTCGCTCACCGACGCGTACCTCGCCTACGTGCAGGCCGGCTTCCGGCCGTTCCTGCTCGCCGCCGCGGCCGTCCTGCTCGTGCTCGGCGTGATCGGGGCGGTCCGGGAGCGGCCCGGCCGCGCCCTGGGGACGGACGACCACGGGCACGACCAGGCTCACGACCACGACCACGACCACGGGCACGACCACGGGCACGGCCACGCGCACGGCCCCCGGGTGGCCTGGCTGATGCTGGCCCCGGTCGCCGTGCTGCTGCTCGTGGCGCCGCCCGCGCTCGGGTCCTTCACCGCCGCCCGGCAGCCGCAGCAGGTGGTGGCCGAGCAGCCGGTCGCGGTGGGTATCGGACCCGACGACCCCGGCGAGGACTTCCGGACCCTGCCGCTGTCGGCCTACGCCATCCGCGCCGTCGCGGAGGACACGTCGGCGTTCGAGGGCCGGCGCGTGCGGCTCACCGGCTTCGTCACCCCGCGGGAGGGCGGCGGCTGGTACGTCACCCGCATCGCCATCCAGTGCTGCGCCGCCGACGCCGTCGCCCACACCGTCGTGGTCGACGGCCCGCGGGGTGACCTCGCGGCCGACCAGTGGGTCGACGTCGTCGGCACCTGGGCGCCGCCGGTCCCCCACCCCACCCGCGGCTGGCCCGAGCCGGTCATCGCCCCGGAGTCGGTGACCCCGGTCGACCCGCCGGCCGACACCTACGCGGACTGACCGCCCGGCCTCAGTTGAGCGCGCGGGTGCCGGGCGGCAGCACCCCGCCGCCGACCATGTCGTCGACGGCGTCCTGCAGCGCGGTGAGCGCCACGCGCTGGGTGAACGGGCCGGTGGAGACGCGGGCGACGCCGAGCTCCTGCATCTCGCGGGCCGGCAGCGCGGCACCGGGCGGGCTGATCAGCGTCAGCTTGTTCCGGCCGAGCCCCTCGACCACCTGCGCGATCTCGTCGCGGTCGACCAGCCGCGGCACGAAGACCACCGGCGCGCCGGCCTCGAGGAACGCCCTCCCGCGGCGGATCGCCTCGGCCACCAGCTCGCCGCGGTCGGCGCCCTCGGCGGCCTCCAGGAACACGTCGGTGCGGGCGTTGAGCACGAAGTCGATGCCGGCGTCGCGCCCGGCGCGGACCACCGCCTCCACGGCGGCGACGGCGTCGTCGATCGGCCTCATCTGGTCCTCGAGGTTGCCCCCGACGACGCCCTTCTCCATCGCCCGGCGCGCGGTCTCGCCGGCGTCGCCGTAGCCGGCCTCCATGTCCATGCTCACCGGCAGGTCCACGGCGGCGGTGATCCGGCCGACCATGTCCAGGTGCAGGTCGAGCGGGATGTTCTCGCCGTCCTCGTAGCCGAAGGTCGCGGCGATCCCGTGGCTGGCGGTGGCGAGGGCGCGCACCCCCTCGGTGGCGGCGACCACCTGCGCGGAGACGACGTCCCACACGTTGGTGAGGACCAGGATCTCCGGGGCGGTGTGCAGGTCGAGGAGGGTGCGGGCGCGGGTCGCGAGGTCGGTCACGAGACCTGACCGTACGGCCTCGTCCAGAGGCTCGCCCCGAGCCTGCGAGGGGTGAGGAGGACGAGGTCCTTCATCAACGGTCGCGCAGCGCCCGCAGGGCCGCCTTGCGGGCGTCCCCGGTGAGCCGGTCGAGGAACACCTTCCCGTCGAGGTGGTCGACCTCGTGCTGCAGGCAGCGCGCCATGAGGCCCGAGCCGGACAGCCGCAGCGGCTCGCCGTGCACGTCGAACCCCTCGACGACGGCGTGCATCGCCCGCACCGTGGGCGCCCAGATGCCCGGGATCGACAGGCAGCCCTCGTCGCCGTCCTGGGTCTCCTCCGACAGCTCGACGACCCGCGGGTTGACCAGGTGGCCGATCTCGCCGTCGACGTTGTAGCTGAACACCCGCGCGCTCACACCGATCTGCGGCGCGGCCAGCCCGGCGCGGCCGGGGTGGTCGACGGTCTGCTCGAGGTCGCGGACCAGGGCGGCCAGTTCCCGGTCGAAGGCCCGCACCTCGTCGGCGGGGGTGCGGAGCACGGGGTCACCGAGCTCGCGGATGGGGCGGATCGTCACCCGGGCAGTCTCCCAGCCGCCCGCGGGCGCCCGACCAGCACCATCTCGTCGCGGTGCACCACCTCGCGGCGGTACTCCGGGTCGAGGTCGGGCGTGCGCCGGCCGAGCAGGCCGGGCAGCTCGCGGGCGTCGTAGGCGACCAGCCCGCGGGCGACGACGGCGCCGTCGGGGCCGACCAGCTCCACCGGGTCGTCGGCGAGGAAGTCGCCGTCCACCCCGGTGATCCCGGCGGCCAGCAGCGACGCCGACCGCTCGCGCACCGCGCGCACCGCGCCGTCGTCGAGCACCAGGCGCCCGCGGGGGCGGCTGGCGTAGCGCAGCCAGAACTGGCGGCCCGACGGGCGGCGGCCCGAGGGCTCGAACAGCGTGCCCACCCGCTCCCCCGCCAGCGCGGCGGCGGCCTGCGGCGTGGAGGTGACGACGACGGGCACGCCGGCGCCGGACGCGATGAACGCGGCCTCCACCTTGGTCGCCATGCCGCCGGTGCCCACGCCGTTGCGGCGGGCGGTGCCGAGGGTGACCGCGGCGAGGTCGGCCGGCCCGGTCACCCGGTCGACCAGCTGCGCCGGGCCGGTGCGCGGGTCGCCGTCGTAGACGCCGTCGACGTCGGAGAGCAGCACCAGCGCGTCCGCGGCGGCCACGTGCGCGACGAGCGCGGCGAGGCGGTCGTTGTCGCCGAAGCGGATCTCCTCGGTGGCGACCGTGTCGTTCTCGTTGACGATCGGCAGCGCTCCGAGGGTGAGCAGCCGCTCCAGCGTCTGGCGGGCGTTGCGGTAGTGGCCGCGCCGGGTGAGGTCGTCGGCGGTCAGCAGCACCTGGCCGACGGTGATGCCGTGCCGGTCGAAGGCGTCGGCGTAGGTCTGCACCAGCCGCAGCTGCCCGACGCTGGCCGCCGCCTGGGCGGTCGCGAGGTCGCGCGGGCGGCCCTCCACGCCGAGCGGCGCGAGTCCCGCGGCGATCGCGCCGGAGGACACGAGCACGACCTCGCGGCCCTGCGCCCGCACGGCGGCGAGGACGTCGACCAGCGCGGTCAGCCGGGCCGGGTCGAGCCCGCCGGGCAGCGTGGTGAGCGAGGAGGAGCCGACCTTGACGACGACCCGGCCCGCCCCGGCGATCCCCGGGCGGGCGGTCACGCGTCGTCCTCGCCGGTCGGGTCGTCGGCAGGCAGCTCCTCGTCGGTCCAGGTGTCGGTGACCTCGTAGGGCACCCGGCGGGCCTTCTTGGCCGCCAGCCGCTCGGCGGCGCGCACGCGGTGCGGGGCGTCGATGCGGCTGTCGGTGCCGCGGCCGCCGAGGCCCGCGGTCTCCTCCGCCAGCGGCGTGCCGGCGGGCAGGCTCGGCTGGAAGTCGAAGGCGACGTCGCCGATGACGACGGTGTCGCCCTCCTGCGCACCGAGGCGGGTGAGCTCCTCCTCCACGCCGAGCCGGTTGAGCCGGTCCGCGAGGTAGCCCACGGCCTCGTCGTTGCTGAAGTCGGTCTGGCGCACCCAGCGCTCGGGCTTGGCGCCGCGGACGACGAAGGTGTCCTCGTCCTCGGCCGTGACGGTGAAGCCGGAGTCGTCGACGGCGCGCGGCACGATCGTCACCCGCGCGGGCTCCGGCGCCGGCAGCGCGGCCCGGTACTCCTCGACGGCGGCGGCCAGGGCGTAGCCGAGCGCGTCGAGGCCCTCACCCGTCGCGGCGCTGACCGGGAAGACCCGCAGCCCGCGCGCCTCCAGCGCCGGGCGCACCAGGTCGACCAGCTCCCGCCCGTCGGGGACGTCGATCTTGTTGAGGACGGCGACCCGCAGCCGGCCGACGAGGTCCAGCTCGTCGCCGCCGTACTCCGCGAGCTCCCGGGTGAGCGCGTCGATGTCGGTCTCGGGGTCGCGGCCGGGCTCGAGGGTGGCCATGTCGACCACGTGCACCAGCACCGCGCAGCGCTCGACGTGCCGGAGGAACTGCAGGCCGAGGCCCTTGCCGGTGGCCGCGCCGGGGATCAGCCCGGGGACGTCGGCCATCGTGAAGACGGTGTCGCCCGCCCGCACGACGCCGAGGTTGGGCACCAGCGTGGTGAACGGGTAGTCGGCGATCTTCGGCCGCGCCGCGGACATGGCGGCGATCAGCGAGGACTTGCCGGCCGAGGGGAACCCGACCAGCCCGACGTCGGCGACGCTCTTGAGCTCCAGCACGGCGTCGAAGGCCTCGCCCGGCTCGCCGAGCAAGGCGAAGCCCGGCGCCTTGCGGCGGGGGTTGGCCAGCGCCGCGTTACCGAGGCCGCCCTTGCCGCCCTGCGCCAGCACGACCCGGGTGCCGGCGCCCACCAGGTCGGCGACCACCTCGCCGCCGACGCTGACCACGGTGCCCTCGGGGACGCGCAGCACGCGCTCCTCGCCGTTGGCGCCGTGCCGGTGGCTGCCGGCGCCGGGGCGGCCGTTGCCGGCCTTCTGGTGCGGGCGGTGGTGGAAGTCCAGGAGGGTGTGGACGTTGGGGTCCACCTCGAGGACGACGTCGCCCCCGTTGCCCCCGTTGCCGCCGTCGGGGCCGCCGAGGGGCTTGTACTTCTCGCGGTGCACGGACGCGACGCCGTGACCGCCGTTGCCCGCGGCGACGTGCACGACGACGCGGTCGACGAACGCGGCCATCTCTGCTCTACCTGCTCACTGCCTGCTCAACGCCGACGAGCGCACGGGCCGGACGGCCCGTGCGCTCGTGGCGGTACGGAGATCTGGTCCCGAGCCTGCGGCTCAGGCGTCGACCGTCGTGATCGAGACGGTCTTGCGGCCACGGCTGGTGCCGAAGGTGACCGCGCCCGGGGTCAGGGCGAACAGCGTGTCGTCGCCGCCACGGCCGACGCCGAGACCCGGGTGGAAGTGGGTGCCGCGCTGGCGCACGATGATCTCGCCGGCCTTGACGACCTGGCCGCCGAAGCGCTTCACGCCGAGGCGCTGGGCGTTCGAGTCGCGGCCGTTGCGGGAGGACGAGGCGCCCTTCTTGTGTGCCATGTCGTCGTCAGCCCTTCGTGATGTCGCGGACGACCACGTCGGTCAGCGGCTGACGGTGGCCCTGACGCTTGTGGTAGCCCGTCTTGTTCTTGAACTTGTGGATGCGGATCTTCGGGCCCTTGCCGTGCCCGACGATCTCGCCGGTCACGGTCACGCCGGCCAGCGCCTGCGCGTCGCTGGTGACGGTGTCGCCGTCGACCAGGAGCAGGGCCGGGAGGGTGACGGAGTCGCCCGCCTCACCCGCGAGACGGTTGACCGTGAACCGGTCGCCCACGGCCACCTTGTGCTGCCGGCCACCGGCCTTCACGACTGCGTACACCACTGAACTCCTCGATCGCTGCTGTCTGTCCCGCGATGCGTCCTGGGCGCACCCCGGCGCGGGCACCGGGTGCTGGACGGGCCGCACCGCCTCCTCGGCCCCGGGAGGGAGCCCGGTCCGGGGCGGTGCAACCCGACCAGCGTACCCGAGCGCCCGGGACCGGGTCGAACGCGGCCCCGGGCGCCCGGAGGTCAGCTGGCGGGCGGGCCCGCCGGGCGGCTGGCGGCCCGGCGCCGGCGCGGGCGGGCGGGCGGGACGGCCGCGTCCTCGGCGCCGGCGGCGTCGCCGGTGCCGTTCCCCGCGACGCCGTCGGCGGGCACCGGCTCGTCGTCCCCGGGACCCGCGTCGTCCGGACCGGCGCCCGGGGGCACGTCCTCGTCCGCGGCCGCGGCGGTCTCCGGCTCGGGCTCGGCCGCGGCGGGCTCGGGCTCGGTCACCTCGGCCCCCGGGACCTCGGTGCCGAACTGCACCGTGACGTCGACCTCGGCCGGCCCGGCGACCGCGTCGGCCGCGGGCAGCTCCGGGGTGGTCTCGTCGGGGACGGTGACCTCGGTGGCGACGTCGGCGGGCGTCGGGTCCTGGGCCGGGGCGTCCTCGGTGGCGGCGTCCTCGGCCGGCGCGACGTCCTGGGCGGCGTCGGCGGCGGTGTCCTCGGCAGCGGTGTCCCCGGCAGCACTGTTCGCTGCCGCGTCCGCAACGGCGGTGTCCCCGGACGCCGTGTCGCCCCCGGCGGCCGCGGCGAGCACGGCGGCGTCCTCGGCGGCGCGCTCCTCACCGGACTGGCCGCGGTTGCGGCGTCCCCGGTTGCGGCGGCCGCCCGAGCGCTGCCCCTCCCCCGGGCCGTTGCCGGCGCCGGACCCGTCGCCGGAGCCGTCGGCGTCCGTCGCGGCCTGCTCGGCCGAGGCGGTCTCGGTGCGCTCGGTCTCCTTGCGCTCGGCGTCCTTGCGCTGGTCACCGCGCTGGTCGCGCCGGCCGTTGCCGCCGTTGCCCCCACCGGAGCCGCCGGAGCCGGAGCCGCCGCGGCGCTTGTCGTCCACCGGGTCGGTGTGCACGAGGACCCCGCGGCCGCGGCAGTGCTCGCACGGCTCGGAGAACACCTCGAGCAGGCCCTGGCCGACGCGCTTGCGGGTCATCTGGACCAGGCCCAGCGAGGTCACCTCGGCCACCTGGTGCTTGGTGCGGTCGCGGCCCAGGCACTCGGTGAGCCGGCGCAGCACCAGGTCGCGGTTGCTCTCGAGCACCATGTCGATGAAGTCGATGACGATGATGCCGCCGATGTCGCGCAGCCGGAGCTGGCGGACGATCTCCTCGGCCGCCTCCATGTTGTTGCGCGTGACGGTCTGCTCGAGGTTGCCGCCGGAGCCGGTGAACTTGCCGGTGTTGACGTCGACGACGGTCATCGCCTCGGTGCGGTCGATGACCAGCGAGCCGCCCGAGGGCAGCCACACCTTGCGGTCGAGCGCCTTGGCCAGCTGCTCGTCGACGCGCAGGTCGCGGAAGACGTCGCCCTCGCCGGTGTGCCGGGTCAGCCGACCGGTCAGCTCCGGGGAGACGTGCGCGACGTAGGCCTCGACGGTGTCCCACGCGTCGTCGCCCTGGACGACGAGCTCGGTGAAGTCCTCGTTGAAGACGTCGCGGATCACCCGGATGGCGAGGTCGGGCTCGCCGTAGAGCAGCGCCGGGGCGTTGCTCGTCGACTGCGACTTCTGCTGGATGACCTCCCACTGCGCCTGCAGCCGGGCGACGTCGCGGGTGAGCTCCTCCTCCGAGGCACCCTCCGCGGCGGTCCGGATGATCACGCCGGCGTCCTCGGGGACGATCTTCTTGAGGATGTCCTTGAGCCGCTGCCGCTCGGTGTCGGGCAGCTTGCGGCTGATCCCGGTCATCGACCCGCCGGGCACGTAGACGAGGAACCGGCCGGGCAGGTTGACCTGCTGGGTCAGCCGGGCGCCCTTGTGGCCGATCGGGTCCTTGGTGACCTGCACCAGCACCTTGTCGCCGGACTTGAGCGCCTGCTCGATGGAGCGCTGCTTGCCGGTCAGGCCGGCGGCGTCCCAGTTGACCTCACCGGCGTACAGGACGGCGTTGCGCCCCTTGCCGATGTCGACGAACGCCGCCTCCATGCTGGGCAGCACGTTCTGCACCCGGCCGAGGTAGACGTTGCCGGCGAAGGACGTCGCCTGCGCCTGGGTGACGTAGTGCTCCACGAGCACGCCGTCCTCGAGGACGGCGATCTGGGTGCGCTCGCCGCGCTGGCGGATGACCATGCGGCGCTCCACCGCCTCGCGGCGGGCGAGGAACTCGGCCTCGGTGAGGATCGGCGCGCGGCGGCGCCCGCTGTCACGGCCCTCCCGGCGGCGCTGGCGCTTGGCCTCGAGCCGGGTGGAGCCGGTGACCCCGCGGACGTCGTCGTCGCTGGTCGCGCGGCCGTTGCGGCCGGCGCGCTCGGGACGGTCGTCGTCGTCCTCGGCCGCCGCCTCGCCCGCGGGCTCCCCGCCACGGCGGCGGCGACGGCGGCGGCGCCGGGTGGTCGAGCCGCCCTCGGCCTCGTCGCCCTCGGCGTCGTCTCCGGTGTCGGCGTCGTCGTCGGTGTCCTCGGCGTCCTCGTCGGCGGCGCGCTCGCCGCCGCGCTCGCCGCTGCGCCCGGCGTCCTCGTCGACGTCGGCGTCGTCGCGGTCGGCCTCGTCGGCGGCGTCCTCGCCGCTGCGGCCCCGGCCGCGGCCCCGGCGGCCCCGGCGACGGCGGCGGCTGCTCCCGCCGGCCTCCTCGCGGTCGCCGTCCTCGGCGTCGTCGCGGTCGACCTCGTCGTCGGCGTCGTCGTCCCGGCCGGTGTCCCGGCCGGTGTCGGAGGTGTCCTCGAGCGGGGCCTCCTCGGCGGGCGCCTCGGCGTCCGCGGCGGCGCGGCGGCGGGAGCGGCCGCGGCGGGAGCGCGGCGCGGGCGCGTCCTCGTCGTCCGCGGCGGGCGCGGGGACGTCGTCGAGGCCCTCGAGCTCCTCGACGTCGGGCGACTCGGGCAGCGGCCGGCGGCTGCGGCGGCGCGGAGCGGGCGCGACCTCGGGCTCGAGCGGTGCCACGAAGCTGACGAAGGCCGGCCGCGGCGGTGCCGGCGGCGGGGGTGCGGCCTCGACGCTGCCGGGGTCGGCGGCGCCGGCGGGGCGGGTGGCCCGGCGGCGGGGTCGGGCGATGACGGCGGTGGGCTCCGGGGAGCTGAACTGGGCGCCGAAGCGGGGGCCGACCGGCTCCTCGTCCTCGGCCTCGTCGGCGGGATCCTCAGCAGTGGCCTCAGCAGGGGCCTCAGCAGGGGCCTCGACGGGAGGCGCCTCCGCGACGGGCGCCTCCTCGGCGGGGGCCTCCCCGGCGGAGGCCTCGGCCCCCGGCTCCGGGAGCGGCTCGCCGACGCTCTCTCCGGTCGCCGCCTCCCCGGTGAGGACCTCCGCGGCCGCGGCGTCGCCGGGTGGGAGGTCGGGGGTGCCGCTGCCGGCTCCCCCGGGCGTGGTGGTGGTGTCGTCGTCCTGGTCGGCCACGAGGGCTCGCCTCCTGTGTGGTGCTCCCGGGCGCCGGTCCCCGGCGGGGACAGGCGGCCGCGCAGGAGCACGGGTTGGGCGGGCCGGGCGGCCGCACTGGGTACGGCGGGCTCGCCCGGCCTGCGAAGTCTGTGGGTCGGTCCCGGGTCGGCGGTCGCCGCGGCCGGGGCCGGACTGCAGGTGGTGCGGACTGCAGGTGGTGCGGTGGTCTGGGTGGTGCGGTGGTGCCGGTGGTCTCGGGTGGTACCGGTCGGGGTGCGGCACGTCTGGCAGCCGTGTCGCGCGACGGCGGGTGGCTCCCGGGCTGCTCCGGTCAGACCGCGGCGTGCTCCCCCTGGCAGCGGGTGCGCGCCTCTCGGTCGGGACCGAGCGGATCGGCCACGGTCCCGCTGCCGTCGAGCCGGCCCTGCGCCTCACGCACGGCCCGTGGGGGCGACGGCGGGCGCAGGTCGGCGACGGCAGCCAGAGCGGCCACCACGTCGTCGGGTCGAACGGCGGGCGTCACCTGCCGGACGACCACGTGCAGTATGGCACGCCCTGCCGCACCGCCCACGGACGCCGACGCCACGGGGCCCCGCGCATCGACGTCGCGCAGGCCGTTCTTCGTGCGCTTGGCCACGGTCACCTCGTCGCGGGCGAGGAACTCCGCGACCACCGCCGACAGGTGCTCGGGCTCTATCCCGGGCAGCTCGATGCTCCACCGCGCCGCGTCGATCCGGTCGGCCAATGACCCGCCGCCCTCGGCCGCCTCGACGCACTCGAGGACGTCGATGCCCGGCGGCAGCGAGGCGTCCAGCGCCGCGCGGACCTCCTCCGGGTCGCGCCGCTCGGCCAGCCCGATCTCCAGGTACTCGGCCTCGCTGGCCGCCCCGGTGGGCGCCGCCCCGACGTAGCTGATCTTCGGGTGCGGGGTGAAGCCGGCCGAGTACGCCATGGGCACCCGCGACCGGCGCAGCGCCCGCTCGAGCGCGCGGGCGAGGTCGCGGTGGGAGGCGAAGCGCAGCGGGCCGCGCTTGGCGTAGCGCAGCCGCAGCTTCTGGACCGTGGGCGGCGGAGGCGGGCCCTCCGGCGAGCGGGCCACCCGTCAGCGCCCGACGACGGTGAGCGGCAGCAGGCTGCGCCCGGTGGGGCCGATCTGGATCTCGGTGCCCATGGTCGGGCAGACGCCGCAGTCGTAGCAGGGGGTCCACCGGCAGTCGGCGACCTCCTCCTCCGAGAGCGCCTCCTGCCAGTCGTCCCAGAGCCACTCCTTGTCCAGCCCCGAGTCCAGGTGGTCCCAGGGCAGGACCTCGTGCTGGGTGCGCTCGCGGGTGGTGAACCAGTCGAGGTCGACGCCGAACGCGGCCAGCTCCTCGGCCGCGGCGGCCGTCCACCGCTCGTAGGAGAAGTGCTCGCTCCAGCCGTCGAAGCGGCCGCCCTCGCGCCACACCCGCTCGATGACCCGCCCGACGCGGCGGTCGCCGCGGGAGAGGAGTCCCTCGATCACGCCGGGCTTGCCGTCGTGGTAGCGCAGGCCGATGGAGCGGCCGATGCGGCGGTCGGCGTTGATGGCCTGCCGCAGCACCCGCAGCCGGTGGTCGATCGTCTCGGCGCTGGCCTGCGCGGCCCACTGGAACGGGGTGTGCGGCTTGGGCACGAACCCGCCGATCGAGACGGTGCAGCGGATGTCCCTGCGCCCGCTGGCCTCGCGGCCGGCGCGGATGACCTCGACGGCGAGCTCGGCGATCTCGAGCACGTCCTCGTCGGTCTCCGTGGGGAGGCCGCACATGAAGTACAGCTTCACCTGCGTCCAGCCGTTGGCGTACGCGGTGGTGACCGTGCGGACCAGGTCCTCCTTGGACACGGTCTTGTTGATCACCCGGCGGATCCGCTCGCTGCCGCCCTCGGGGGCGAAGGTGAGCCCCGACCGGCGGCCGTTGCGGGACAGCTCGTTGGCGAGGGTGACGTTGAAGGCGTCGACGCGGGTGGAGGGCAGCGACAGGCCGGTGTTGGTGCCCTCGTAGCGGTCGGCGAGCTCCTTGGCCACCTGCGCGATCTCGGAGTGGTCGGCGCTCGACAGCGAGAGCAGCCCGACCTCCTCGTACCCGGTGGCGCGCAGCCCCTGGTCGACCATCGAGCCGATGCCGGTGATCGTCCGCTCGCGCACCGGGCGGGTGATCATCCCGGCCTGGCAGAACCGGCAGCCGCGCGTGCAGCCGCGGAAGATCTCCACGCTCATCCGCTCGTGCACGCTCTCGGCCAGCGGCACCAGCGGCGTCTTCGGGTAGGGCCACTCGTCGAGGTCCATGACGGTGCGCTTGCCGACCCGGGCGGGCACGTCGTCGCGGGTGGGGGTCACCGCGGCGATCGCGCCGTCGGGGCCGTAGGAGACGGCGTAGAAGCGCGGCACGTACACGCCGTCGACGCGGGAGAGGCGCGCGAGGAGCTCCTCGCGGCCGCCCGGGCGGCCCTGCTCCTTCCACGCCGCCACCACGTAGGTGACGTCGCCGACGACCTGCTCGCCGTCGCCGAGGACGGCGCAGTCGACGAAGTCGGCGACCGGCTCCGGGTTGAACGCCGCGTGCCCGCCGGCGACGACGACGGGGTGCGTCTCGTCGCGGTCGACCGCGTGCAGCGGGACGCCGGCGAGGTCGAGGGCCTCGAGGAGGTTGGTGTAGCCGAGCTCGGTGGCGAAGCTGACGCCGAGGACGTCGAAGTCCCGCACCGGGCGGTGCGCGTCGACGGTGAACTGGCCGACGCCGTGCTCGCGCATGAGGGCGGCGAGGTCGGGCCAGACGGCGTACGTGCGCTCGGCCAGCGCATCGGGGCGCTCGTTGAGCACCTCGTAGAGGATCATGAGCCCCTGGTTGGGCAGCCCCACCTCGTAGGCGTCGGGGTACATCAGCGCCCAGTGCACGGCGACGTCGTCCCAGGCCTTGACCTGGGCGTTCAGCTCACCGCCCACGTACTGGATGGGCTTCTGCACCTGGGCCAGCAGGGGCTCGAGACGGGGGTAGAGGCTCTCTCCGCTCATGACCGGTCCAGGGTAGACGCCGTCCCGCCCGGTTCCGACCGCCTCCATCAGGAGGCGCCGATGCGTGATCGTCTCTACACTGACGGTGACCAGCGGGGGCGGTTCCGAGGGGGAGCATGACCCAGCCGGCCGGGACCACCGGTACGCAGCCCGACGCCGAGGGCGTCGCTCCGACCCGACCCCGCGGCTGGGCGCGGGCGGTCCTCCCCGCGCTCCCGCACGGCCGCGCGATGCCGGCCGAGCAGTGGGACGCTCACCACGCCTTCGTCCTGCGCGCGCTGGCCGTCCTGGTCGCCGCGGTGCCGGTCTACGCGCTGCTGCGGGGCACCGGGCCGGGGCCGGCGGTGCTGGCCACCGCTCCCCTGCTGGCGCTCGCCTCCGTCGCCCGGCTGCCCTCGCTGCACCGCAGCACCCGCGCCGCCGCCGCCGCCCTCGGGCTCATGGCCACCGCCGCGGTGGTGGTGTACCTGTCCGACGGCGCCACCGAGGCGCACTTCCTGTTCTTCGCGCTGCTGCCGCTGGCCGCGCTGTACGCCGCGCGGGCGCCGTTCCTGCTCGCCGTCGGCTTCGTCGCGGCGCACCACCTCCTGCTCGGCACCCTCGTGCCGCACGCCGTCTTCTCGCACTCCGCCGCGCCGCTGCCGATGGCCGCCCTGCACGCCGGGTTCGTCCTGCTGGAGAGCTGGGCCTGCCTGGCGGCGTGGCGCCGCTTCGACGACCGGCGCGAGCAGATCGAGCAGGTGGTCGCCGAGCGCACCGGCGAGCTGCGGGCGCAGCGCGACGAGCTGGCCCGGCTGGCCGCCGTCGTGCAGTCGACCGATGACGCCGTCGTGACCACCACGGTCGACGGGACGATCACCAGCTGGAACCCCGGCGCGGAGCGGCTGTACGGCTGGCGGGCCGAGGAGGTGCTCGGCCGGCACGCCTCGCTGCTGTCCGGCGGCGCCGCGCTGCCTGCCGACATGACGACGCTGCCGCCCGGCGCCCAGGAGCGGGTGCACCGCCGCCGCGACGGCTCGGTGTTCGACGCCCTGGTGACCTTCTCCCTCATCCGCGGCGAGGACGGCCGGCCCACCGGCGTCGCCGGCATCAGCCGCGACATCACCGGGACCAAGCGCCGCGAGGCCGAGGCCCGCGCCGCCGCCCGGCAGCTGGAGGCGCAGGCCGGCGAGCTCGCCCGCCGCGCGCTGCACGACCCGCTCACGGGGCTGGCCAACCGCGCGCTCATGCAGGACCGGCTCGAGCACGCCCTCGCCGACCGGCGGGTGCGCCGGCACGCGGTGCTGCTGCTCGACCTCGACGACTTCAAGGCGGTCAACGACGAGTGCGGCCACGAGGCCGGCGACGCGGTGCTGGTCGCGGTGGCCCGGCGGCTGGAGTCGCACGTGCGCCCGGCCGACACCGTGGCCCGCCTCGGCGGCGACGAGTTCGTGGTGCTCATGGAGGACGTCGAGGGCCGCCGCGACGTCGTCACCGTGGCCGAGCGGCTGCTCGGGGCGCTGCGCGAGCCGGTGCCGTGGGGCGACGAGCGGTTCACCGTCGGCGGCAGCGTCGGCGTCACCCTCACCGACCCGACCGACCGCCGCGGCATGGACGACCTGCTGCGCGACGCCGACCTCGCGATGTACGTGGCGAAGTCCGGCGGCAAGAACCGGGTGCGGGTGTTCGAGCGGGGCATGCGCGAGGAGGTCGCCGCGCAGGACGAGCTGGTGCGCGACCTGCGCGCCGCCGTCGACGGCGGGGAGCTGCGGGTGCTCTACCAGCCGCAGGTGGACCTGCGCACCGGCGCGGTCACCGGCGTGGAGGCGCTCGCGCGCTGGCAGTCGGGCAGCCGCGGCCTGGTCGAGCCGGCGGGGTTCATCCCGGTCGCGGAGGCCACCGGCGTCATCGACGCGATCGACGACTGGGTGATCGGCCAGGCCTGCGGCCAGCTGCGCGCCTGGGACGACGCGGGCCTGCCCGAGCTGCGGATGGCGGTCAACGTGTCGCCGCGGCGGCTGGCCACCGGAGACCTCGCCGTCACGCTGGCCGCGGCCACCCGCGCCTCCGGGGTCGCCCCGTCCCGGCTGGAGATCGAGGTGCCCGAGGCGGTGGCGTCCGGGCCCGACGCCGCGGCCGGCATCCGCGACGTCCGGGCGCTCGGCGTGCACGTGGCGATCGACGACTTCGGCACCGGCTCCTCCTCACTGGCCCGGCTGCAGGACCTGCCGCTGGACCGGCTGAAGATCGACTCGTCGTCGGTGGCGCTGCTCGCGGCGGGCCAGGCGGCCGGCTCGCTGGCCGACGCCGTCATCGCGCTGGGCAACAGCCTGGGCCTGCAGGTGGTGGCCGAGGGCGTCGAGCAGCCCGGCCAGCTCGCCGCGCTGCGGTCGCTGGGCTGCGACGCCGCCCAGGGGCACCTGTTCGGCTCGCCGGTGCCGGCGTCCGCCGTGGAGCACATGGTGCGCTCGGGCCGCCCGCTCATCGCCGTGGCGTGACGCGCGAGCGTCAGCGCAGCAGCAACCGCTCCAGGCGGCGGGCGCCGACGGCCAGCCCGGCGACGCCCATGACCACCAGGTAGGCCGCCGACCCGAGCAGACCCCAGCGGACGTCGCCGGTCACGAGCCCCCGGACCAGCTCGATGCCGTGGTACAGCGGCGTGCACTCGACCAGCACCTGCAGCGCCCGCGGGTAGGTCGACAGCGGGTAGAAGGTGGTCGAGAACAGGAACAGCGGCAGGACGGCGACCTGCACGAACTCGAAGTCCTGCCAGCCGCGCAGCCAGGTGGTGGCGGCGAGGCCCACCGCGGCGAAGGCGAAGCCGATGAGCACCGCCGCCGGCAGCGCGAGCAGCGCCCACCACGAGCCGACCAGGCCCATCGCGAGCATCACCAGCAGGAACGCCGTCGAGTAGACCGCTCCGCGCAGCAGCGCCCAGACCGTCTCCCCCACCGCGGTGTCGGCCGCCGACAGCGGCGTGGCCAGCACGGCGTCGTAGGTCTTGGCGTGCCTCAGCTTGAAGTAGAGGTTGAAGACGGCGTCGTAGACCGCGCCGTTCATCGCCGCCGAGGCGAGCAGGGCCGGCGCGACGAACTCCTGGTAGGTGAGCGCCGCGCCGGTGTCGGTGACGACGTCGCCGACCAGGCCGCCGATGCCCACGCCGATCGAGAGCAGGTAGAAGAACGGCTCGAAGAAGCCGGAGACGAACACCAGCCAGCTGCGCCGGGCCACGAGCAGGTTGCGGTACACGAGCTGGCCGGCCCGGCGGGGCGAGAGCGGGTACAGCGGCACCACCCGCAGCAGCAGGGCCACCGGGGCGGGCGTCGCGGGGGTCGGGGGCGCCGTCACCGGACCAGCCGCCGCTCCAGCGCGCGGGCCGCCAGCGCCGCCCAGGCCGCCGTCCACACCAGCAGGTAGCCCAGGTGCAGCAGCGCCGAGCCGCCGTCGACGGTGCCCAGCGCCAGCTCCCGGGCGAGGGTGACCCCGTGCCACAGCGGGGTGGCGTACGCGAACCACTCCAGCGCCGCCGGCAGCTGGCTCACGGGGAAGAACGTGCCGCTGAACAGGAACAGCGGGACGACGAGGAAGCGCTGCAGCGCGGCGAACGCGGCGTCCTCCTCCAGCCGGGCGGCCATGGCGGTGACCGGCGCGGCGAACGCCAGCCCGGTGAGCAGCGCGACCGGCACCGCGAGCACCACCAGCGGGCTCTCCGCGGCGCCGAACAGGAGCAGGACGACGAGGAAGGCGGCGGCGGACGTCGCCACCCGGAACGCGACGTAGAGCAGGTGCCCGGCGAGCAGGTCGACGGCGCGGGCCGGGGTGGCCAGCACCGCCTCGTAGACCCGGTCCCACTTGATGGCGCCGAGCACCGGGTAGCTCGACTCGCCGGTGGCGGTCTGCATGGCGGCGGCCACGAGCAGGCCGGGCGCGAGGAACGCGAGGTAGCCGGCGCCGCCGGGCACGCCGGGGCCGCGGTCGACCAGCGTGCCGAGGGTCAGGCCCATCGCGGCGAGGAAGAGCACCGGCTCCAGCACGCTGCCTATCGCGCTGCTGCGCCAGTAGTGGCGGTGCGCGGTCAGGCGCTGGCGGAAGAACGAGACCGCGGCGGCGGTGGGCACGGTCAGTCCACCAGGCTGCGGCCGGTGAGGCGGAGGAAGACGTCCTCCAGCGAGCTGCGCCGCACCAGCGAGGAGACCGGCTGCAGCCCGTGCGCCAGCACCGCGGACAGGGCCGCGTCGCCGTCGGCGGTGTAGAGCAGCAGCCGGTCGGGCAGCACCTCGACCCGCTCGGCGAGCCCGCGCGCGACCAGCGGCGCCAGGGCGTCGGCGTGCGCGGCCGGCCCGGGCCCGCCCTCGGTCAGCGGGAAGCGCAGCTCGCACACCTCCCGGGTCGACCAGGTGGCGATGAGCTCCGCGGGGCTGCCCTCGGCGGCGATCCGGCCTCGGTCCATGACCACCAGCCGGTCGCACAGCTGCTCGGCCTCGTCCATGTAGTGCGTGGTGAGCACGAGGGTGACCCCGCGCTGCTTGAGCCGGTAGAGCCGCTCCCACAGGACGTGGCGGGCCTGCGGGTCCAGGCCGGTGGTGGGCTCGTCGAGCAGGACGACGTCGGGGTCGTTGACCAGCGCGCGGGCGATGGTCACCCGCCGGCGCATGCCGCCCGACAGCGGCTCGACGCGGTCGCCGGCCCGGTCGGTGAGCTGGACGAAGTCGAGCAGCTCCGCCGTCCGCTCGCGGACGACGGCCCGCGGCAGGCCGAAGTACCGGCCGTAGACCAGCAGGTTCTCGGCGACCGTGAGCTCGAGGTCGAGGTTGTCGGTCTGCGGGACGACGCCGAGCCGGGCGCGGATGGCCGGGCCGTCGACGGCCGGGTCCATGCCGAGGATGCGCAGCTCGCCCGCGGTCGGCGGGGAGACCGCACCCACCATCCGCATGGTCGTGCTCTTGCCGGCACCGTTGGGCCCGAGGAAGCCGAAGGCCTCCCCGGGCGCGATGTCGACGTCGATGCCGTCGACGGCGGTGTACGTGCCGAAGCGCTTGACCAGCCCCCGGGCCCGGACGAGCGGTTCTGCCATGGCTCCCATGCTCACCCGGGCCCCAGGGGCGCGGTCCACCCGATTACAGACCGGGGAAGAACAGCCCGATCTCGCGCGCGGCCGACTCGGCGGAGTCCGAGCCGTGGACGATGTTGGACTGCACCTCGAGGGCGAAGTCGCCGCGGATGGTGCCGGGGGCGGCCTTCACCGGGTCGGTGGCGCCGGCCAGCGCGCGGAACGCCTCGACGGCGCGCGGGCCCTCGACGACGAGGGCGAGCAGCGGGCCGCCGGTGATGAACTCGACCAGCGAGCCGAAGAAGGGCTTCTCGCGGTGCTCGCCGTAGTGCTCCTCGGCGACCTCGCGGGTCAGGGTGCGCAGCTCGGCGGCCACCAGGCGCAGGCCCTTGGCCTCCAGCCGCGAGACGACCTCTCCGACCAGGCCGCGGGCGACGCCGTCGGGCTTGACGAGGACCAGGGTGCGATCAGTCACGAGGCGGCACCCTACGGGACGTCGCGTGTCAACCCGAGTTGACATCGAGCCGGATGTCAACGATGGTTGACACATGGCCACTCCTACCGACGTCACCACCGCAGCCGCGGCCGACGACCCGGACACCGGCCTGCGCGCCGTCCGGGCGCTGCGCGAGCTGGCCGAGCGCCTCGAGGCGCTGCAGGTCGGCAACGCGCGGGCGCGCGGCTGGTCGTGGCAGCAGATCGCCGGGGCCCTCGGCGTCAGCCGGCAGGCCGTCCACAAGAAGCACGCCCGGAGCAGGAAGGACGTCTGAGGTGTTCGAACGCTTCGCCCACGAGGCCCGCACCGCGGTGGTCGTGGCCCAGGAGGAGGCCCGCGACCTGCGGGCCGGGCACATCGAGCCGGTGCACCTGCTGCTCGCGCTGGCCCGCGACCCCGGCCGCGGCGGGGCGGCCCTGCGCGCAGCCGGCCTCGACCACGCCACCGTCCGCGACGCGCTGACCCGGTCGGCCGGGCCGCTGGACGCCGACGCGCTGGCCGCCGTGGGCATCGACCTCGACCGCGTGCGCGCGGCGGCGGAGTCGGCGTTCGGTGCCGGCGCGCTCGACCGGGCGCCGGGCGCCCGCACCGGCCACCTCCCCTTCACCGACGGCGCCAAGCGGGCGCTGGAGGCCGCGCTCCGGCACGTCCTGGCGCAGCCGCGCCGGCGCCGCGTCCGGGTCATCGACACCGGGCACCTCGTCGTCGGCGTCCTCGCCCTCGCCGACCCGGTGGTGCAGCGGGTGCTGCGCTCGCTGGGCACCGACGTCGTGCGGCTTCGGGACGCGCTCGACGGCGCCTCCGACGCGGCCTAGCTGCCGGGGGGCGCCTCCGGCGGCGCGGTGGGCTCGCGGAACGGCGAGCCCAGCAGGTCCTTGCGGATCTGCAGCAGGTACAGCCAGATGAGCAGGAACAGACCGCCGACGAACCACATCGAGGCGTCGATCAGGCCGGTCAGCAGCAGCGGGACCTGCAGCGCGGTGCCGATCTCCAGGCCGCGCGGCCGCCGCTGGATGCCGCTGGCCAGCACCAGGAGCAGCGCCAGGACGAGCAGGATCGTCAGCCGGGCGCCGCCGAGGCCCGCCTCGGTCTGCGCGATGGCCCGCGGCACGAACAGCACGGCGATGCCCTCGAGCAGCAGGACGGCGGCGGCCGCGCCGCGCAACGCCCGCGCGGCGCGGACCGGGTCGGGCGCGGTCACGCGGTCCCGCCGAGCACGGTGCGGGCCTCCCCCGCGGTGATCACGCTGCCGGTGACGAGCACGCCGGAGCCGCCGAGGGCGTCGTCGGGACCGGCCTCGGCCAGCTCGATCGCCTCGGTGATCGCCTCGGGCAGCCGCGGCGACACGCTCACCCGGTCGGCGCCGAAGACGTCGACGGCGAGCGCGCCGAGCTCGTCGGCGGGCATCGACCGCGCCGAGCCGTTCTCCGTGACGACCAGCTCGGCGCAGACGGTCTCCAGCTCGCGCAGCATCCCCTCGACGTCCTTGCCGCGCACGCAGGCGACGACGCCGACGAGCCGGGTGAAGTCGAAGGACTCCCGGATCGCCTCGACGGTGGCGGCCATCCCGGCGGGGTTGTGGGCGGCGTCGACGAGCACGCTGGGGCTGGTGCGCACCCGCTCCAGCCGGCCGGGCGAGCGCACGGCGGCGAAGGCGGCGCGCACCGTCTCGACGTCGACCGGCCCGGTGGCCGCGCCCGCGCCGAGGAACGCCTCGACGGCGGCCAGCGCGGTGGCGGCGTTCTGCGCCTGGTGCGCACCGAACAGCGGGAGGTAGACGTCCTCGTACTCCCCGCCCAGGCCCTGCAGCCGCAGCTGCTGCCCGCCGACGGCGACCTTCCGGTCGAGCACGCCGAACTCGGTGCCCTCGCGGGCCACCACGGCCTCCACCTCGACGGCGCGGCGCACCAGGGCGTCGAGCGCGCCGGGCTGCTGGCGGGCGAGGACGGCGATCGCGTCGGGCTTGATGATCCCGGCCTTCTCGCCGGCGATGGTCGTCACGTCGGGGCCCAGGTACTCGGCGTGGTCCAGGGACACCGGCGTCACGACGGCGACCCGCGCGTCGACGACGTTGGTGGCGTCCCACGTGCCGCCCATGCCGACCTCGATGACGGCGACGTCGACCGGCGCCTCGGCGAACAGCGCGTACGCCATGCCGACGGTGACCTCGAAGAAGCTCATCGGGTGCTCGCCGGCGGCGTCGACCATCTGCACGTACGGCGCGATGTCGTCGTAGGTCTCGACGAACCGCTCGGCGTCGACGGGCTCGCCGTCGAGGACGATCCGCTCGCGCACCGACTGCAGGTGCGGGCTGGTGAACCGGCCGACGCGCAGGCCGAAGCCGCGCAGCAGCTCGTCGACCATCCGCGCCGTCGTCGTCTTGCCGTTGGTGCCGGCCACCTGCACCACCGGGTAGGCCCGGTGCGGGCTGCCGAGCAGGTCGACGAGGGCGGCGATGCGGCTGAGCGAGGGCTCCAGCCGCGTCTCCGGCCAGCGCGCCAGCAGCTCCTTCTCCACGCGTGACAGGTCGCTGCTCATCCTCCCCAGGATGCCAGCCACCGGGTTCCTAGGATGGAGGCCATGGTCGCCGACACCCGCACCCCGGTCAGCACCGCTCCGGGAGCCGGAGCGGGCGTACCCGACAAGCCCACCCTCGACGGTCTCGAGGACACCTGGGTGGCCCGCTGGGCCGAGCAGGACACCTACGCGTTCGACCGCGCCGCCGCGCTGGCCGCCCCGCGCTCCGACGTCTACTCGATCGACACCCCGCCGCCGACCGCGAGCGGGTCGCTGCACGTGGGCCACGTGTTCAGCTACACGCACACCGACATCGTCGCCCGCTACCAGCGCATGCGCGGCAAGCACGTCTTCTACCCGATGGGCTGGGACGACAACGGCCTGCCCACCGAGCGGCGGGTGCAGAACTACTACGGCGTGCGGTGCGACCCGGCCCTCCCCTACGACCCGTCCTTCGAGCCGCCGGCGAAGCCCGGCAAGGACCAGGTCCCGGTCTCGCGGCGCAACTTCGTCGAGCTGTGCGAGCGGCTGACCGAGGAGGACGAGCGCGCCTTCGAGCAGCTGTGGCGCCGGGTGGGCCTGTCGGTGGACTGGTCGAACGTCTACCGGACGATCTCGGCCACCTCCCGGGCCACCGCGCAGCGCATGTTCCTGCACAACCTGGCGCGCGGTGAGGCCTACGCGCAGGAGGCGCCGACCCTCTGGGACGTCACCTTCCGCACCGCCGTCGCGCAGGCGGAGCTCGAGGACCGCGAGCGGCCCGGCGCCTACCACCGGATCGCGTTCGCCGGCCCCGAGGGCCCCGTCTCCATCGAGACCACCCGGCCCGAGCTGCTGCCGGCGTGCGTGGCGCTGGTCGCCCACCCCGACGACGAGCGGTACCGGCCGCTGTTCGGGCAGACGGTGCGCACGCCGCTGTTCGGCGTCGAGGTGCCCGTGGTCGCGCACCGCCTCGCCGAGCCGGACAAGGGCTCGGGCATCGCGATGATCTGCACCTTCGGCGACCTCAACGACGTCACCTGGTGGCGCGAGCTGCAGCTGCCCACCCGCGCCGTCGTCGGCTGGGACGGCCGCTTCGTCGCCGACGCCCCCGACGGCGTGCCCGCCGACGTCTACGCCGAGCTCGCCGGGAAGACGGCGTTCAGCGCCCAGCAGCGGATCGTGGAGCTGCTGCGGGAGAGCGGCGACCTGCAGGGCGAGCCGAAGGCCATCACCCACCCGGTGAAGTTCTTCGAGAAGGGCGAGCGCCCGCTGGAGATCGTCACCACGCGGCAGTGGTACATCCGCAACGGCGGGCGCGACGCCTCGCTCCGGGACGCCCTGGTCGCCCGCGGCCGGGAGATCCAGTGGGTGCCCGAGCACATGCGGCACCGCTACGAGAACTGGGTCGAGGGCCTCAACGGCGACTGGCTGATCAGCCGGCAGCGGTTCTTCGGCGTCCCGTTCCCGGTCTGGTACCGGCTCGACGACGCCGGCGAGCCGGACTACTCCGCGCCGCTGCTCGCGCCGGAGGCGTCGCTGCCGGTGGACCCGTCCTCGGACGTGCCCGAGGGCTACGACGAGTCGCAGCGCGGCGTCCCGGGCGGGTTCATGGCCGACCCCGACGTCATGGACACCTGGGCGACGTCGTCGCTGTCGCCGCAGGTGGCGTCGGGCTGGGACACCGACCCGGAGCTGTTCGCGCACGTCTTCCCGATGGACCAGCGGCCGCAGGCGCACGACATCATCCGGACCTGGCTGTTCTCGACCGTCGTCCGCTCGCACTTCGAGTTCGGTGCGGTGCCGTGGACGCACGCCACCATCTCCGGCTTCGTCGTCGACCCCGACCGCAAGAAGATGTCGAAGTCGAAGGGCAACGTCGTCACCCCGGTCGACGTGCTGGAGCGCTACGGCACCGACGCCGTCCGGTGGCGCGCCGCCGGCGCCCGCCCGGGCGCGGACTCGCCGTTCGACGAGGCGCAGATGAAGGTCGGCCGCCGGCTGGCCATGAAGATCCTCAACGTCGGCAAGTTCGTGCTGGGCCTGGGCGTCACCGCCGACCTCTCCGCGGACCAGGTCACCGAGCCGATCGACCTCGGGCTGCTGCGCCGGCTGGCCGGCGTCGTCGACGAGGCGACCGCCGCGATGGAGGCCTACAACTACACCCGCGCGCTCGAGGTCACCGAGTCCTTCTTCTGGACCTTCTGCGACGACTACGTGGAGCTGGTGAAGTCCCGCGCCTACGGCACGGGGGCTGCGGCCGAGTCGGCGCAGGCCACGCTGGCGCTCGCGCTGTCGGTGCAGCTGCGGCTGTTCGCGCCGGTGCTGCCGTTCGTCACCGAGGAGGTCTGGTCCTGGTGGCAGGCCGGCTCGGTGCACCGCGCGTCCTGGCCGGCGGCCGGCGAGCTGCCCGAGGGCGGCGACCCGGAGGTCGTGCCGGTGGTGGCCGCCGCGCTGGCCGGGGTCCGCAAGGCGAAGTCCGACGCCAAGGTGTCGATGCGCGCCGACGTCGAGTCCGCCACGGTGACCGCGCCGGAGGCCCAGCTGCCGCTGCTGGAGGCCGGCCGCGCCGACCTCACCGACGCCGGGCGGATCGCGTCGCTGTCGCTGGTCGCCGGCGACGGTCCGCTGTCGGTCGACGTCGTGCTGGCCCCGCCCGCCGAGGGCTGATCCCCCGCTCGTCCCGGCCGGGGCTCAGGCGGCCTCCTCGTCCGCCCAGGCCGGGGCGGGTCCCATCCCGAGCCGCCAGCGGGCCGCCTCCTCCGACGGGCTGTGGCTACCCAGCGCGAGCCGCAGCCCGCGCAGCTGCGCCCGGGCGACGGCGATCTGCGGGGCGCCGCCGCGCCCGCGGCCGGGGACGCCGGCGCACCCGGCCAGCGTCGGTGAGACCAGGTGCGCAGCGGCGCCGGACAGCCCGCGGTAGAAGACCCGCTCGGGGGTGCTCAGCCCGGGCGGGGCAGCGAGGAAGGCGCGCAGCGAGTCGGGGACGGGGGCGAGCTGCGGGCGGTACGCGGCGAGCGCCTCGGCCAGCTCGGCGGCGCTGCGCGGGAGGTCGGTGGTGCCGAGCTGCTCGGCGCTGCGGGCCCAGTCGCGGACGTAGACGTCGGGCCAGCCGCGGCCGAAGCGGGCGGTGAGGTCGGTGCCGACGGCCTGCTGGGCGGCGAGGAAGGCGTCCGTGAAGGCCAGGTGCACCCAGCGGAGCAGGCCCGGGTCGGACGCGGAGTACGGCCGGCCCCGCACCCTGCCGCGCACGGTGGCGTGCATGCCGCGGACGCGGGCGGCCTCGCGCTCGGCGAGCTCCTCGGACCCGAAGGTGCTCACCACGAGCCAGCGGGCGGTGCCGGCGAGGCGCTTCCACGGGTCCTCGCGGTAGGCGGAGTGCTGCTGGACGCCGGCGAGCGCGAGCGGGTGCGCCGCCTGGCCGAGCAGCGCCGCGACGCCGCCGACGAGCGTGGACAGGTCGCCGTGCACCCGCCAGACGACGCCGTCGGGCTCGAACCAGCCGGGGCCGCTGCCGACGCGGGCGATGTCGCGCACCCAGTCCGGCGCGCCGGTCGGGTCACCCGAGACGCGGGCGCGGAACGCCTCGCGCGCCATCTCCGGCAGGGACGTCAGCGCGCGCACCCCTCCGAGGGTGCCAGCCGGCCGCTCCCCCGGCCCGCCGACCGCGTTGTCCCCGCCGGCTTGACCGTCCGTCGAACCGCAGTGGCCCGTTCCGCCGGTACTCCTGGGCCACCGGGGTACAGCGGTGCGGCTGTCCACAGGCCTCCGGCGCGAGCGGCGTCCGTCCAGCCAGGCTGCCCGCCGTGCACGATCTCGCCGCCCTCGTCCCGTACGGTGCCGCTCGCCGCGACCGGCTCACCCTGGCCACGAGTTCCAGCAGTGTCAGCCGGTGGATGGCCCAGGGCGACGTCGTCCTGCTCCACCCCGGCGTGCTGGCCCTCGCGGACCGCACCGGCGAGTGGCCGGTCCGGGCACGGGCTGCGGTGCTCTGGGCGCGGGGCCCGCTCAGCCACCTCTCCGCGCTGGCCGTGCACGACCTCGTGCCCGCGCCTCCCGGTCCCCTCCACGTCACCGTCCCCGCTGACCGTTGGCCCCGCGGGTCGGCCGGCGTCATCGCCCACCGCACGACGCTGCCGATGCGCCCCGTCGTCGTCTCCGGCCTACCGGTGCTCGACGCCGCCCGCAGTCTGGTCGACGCCTGGACGTGGGCGGCCACGCCGGGTCGCAATCCGCGAGCAGGATCCGAGGTCCCGGTCGTCCGGCAGGCGGTCATCGAGGCGGTGCGCACCCGCGCTGTGGACGTCGATGACCTGCGGTCGGTGTCGGACGCTCAACGGCGCCACGCCGGCCGGGTGGCGCTGGGCGCGCTGGTGGACCTGGTGGCGGGCGGGTGCCAGAGCGAGCTCGAGATCTGGGGCGTCCTGCAGGTGCTGGGCGGACCCGGCATCCCGCCGTTCGTCCAGCAGCACGCCGTGGCCCTGCCGGACGGGCGGCGGGTGTTCCTCGACGCCGCCTGGCCGGAGCTCCGGTTGGCCGTCGAACTCGACGACGCTGCTTTCCACGGCAGCCGGGAGCAGCGGGAACGGGACCTGCGCCGTGACACGGCGCTCGCAGCGCTCGGGTGGGTCGTCCTCCGCTTCAGCTACCGGCGGCTGACCACGGACCCGGACGGCTGCCGGCGCGAGATCGAGGCGGTCCTGCGCCGGTGTCGCACGGAGCTCTGAACGCCGGTGGCCCAGGACCACGCGGGTCCTGGGCCACCGGGGTACAGCGGTGTCAGCGCTGGATCAGGCGCTCTTCTCGCGGCGCTCGCGGGAGGGCTTGCGCGGCACGATCGTCGGGTTGACGTGCTCCAGCACGACCTCCTTGGAGATCACCACGGAGGCGACGTCCTCGCGGCTGGGCACCTCGTACATCACCGACTGCAGCACCTCCTCCATGATCGCCCGGAGCCCGCGGGCGCCGGTGCCACGGAGGATCGCCTGGTCGGCGATCGCCTCGAGCGCGTCGTCGGTGAACTCCAGCTCCACGCCGTCGAGCTCGAACAGCCGCCGGTACTGGCGCACCAGGGCGTTCTTCGGCTCGGTGAGGATCTGGATCAGCGCGTCGCGGTCGAGGGCCTGCACGCTGGTGATCACCGGGAGCCGGCCGATGAACTCGGGGATCATGCCGAACTTCAGCAGGTCCTCGGGCATGACCTCGGCGAACGCGCTGGAGGCCTCGATCTCCTTCTTGCCGCGGATCTCCGCGCCGAAGCCGATGCCCTGCTTGCCCACGCGCTGCTCGATGACCTTCTCCAGGCCGGCGAAGGCACCGCCCACGATGAACAGCACGTTCGTCGTGTCGATCTGGATGAACTCCTGGTGCGGGTGCTTGCGGCCACCCTGCGGCGGCACCGACGCCGTCGTGCCCTCGAGGATCTTCAGCAGCGCCTGCTGCACGCCCTCGCCGGACACGTCGCGGGTGATCGACGGGTTCTCGCTCTTGCGGGCGATCTTGTCGACCTCGTCGATGTAGATGATCCCCGTCTCGGCGCGTTTGACGTCGTAGTCGGCGGCCTGGATCAGCTTGAGCAGGATGTTCTCGACGTCCTCGCCGACGTAGCCGGCCTCGGTGAGGGCCGTGGCGTCGGCGATCGCGAACGGGACGTTGAGCATCCGGGCCAGCGTCTGGGCCAGGTGCGTCTTGCCGCAGCCGGTGGGGCCCATCAGCAGGATGTTGGACTTCGCCAGCTCGACGGAGTCGTCGCGGCTGGAGCGCTCACCGCCGGCCTGGACCCGCTTGTAGTGGTTGTAGACGGCGACGGCGAGCGTGCGCTTGGCCTTCTCCTGGCCGATGACGTACTGCTCGAGGAAGTCGTGGATCTCGCGGGGCTTCGGCAGCTCGTCGAACTTCAGGTCCGACGACTCCGAGAGCTCCTCCTCGATGATCTCGTTGCAGAGGTCGATGCACTCGTCGCAGATGTAGACGCCGGGGCCAGCGATGAGCTTCTTGACCTGCTTCTGGCTCTTCCCGCAGAACGAGCACTTGAGCAGGTCACCGCTCTCACCGATTCGTGCCACCTGCTGACCTCCACCTCGGGGGATGCAGGCCCTGGGGGAAGCGGACCTGCAGATGATGTGTCACTGATGTGCCCGTGCTCGGTCCCGCTGGTGGCGGGTGCCGCGAGGACGGTCCTCCCGGCGTTGCCGGCCGGGGATCGGGCGCTCGCCGACGGTACCTGTCACCGCCGACGCCGCGGGGCTCCGACGCCCCGGTGCGCCGGGGGCGCTCGACTCGCTCGTCACTCCCGGCACTGCCCCCCGAACGGTACGGGCTGCGGACGCGACACGCGCGAACTCTTCCCGCACCGTCCGGGGGACGACCGGCTCACGCCGTGGCGAACGCGTTGAGCTTCCGGCTCTGCACGACCTGGTCGACGAGGCCGTACTCCTTGGCCTCGTTGGCCGTCAGGATCTTGTCGCGGTCGATGTCGGAGCGGACCTGCTCGGCGGTGCGGCCGGTGTGCCGCGCGAGGATCTCCTCCATCTGCGTGCGCACCCGCTCGATCTCGGCAGCGTGGATCTCGAGGTCCGACACCTGGCCGCCGGCCTCACCGGAGGGCTGGTGGATCAGCACGCGGGAGTACGGCAGCGCCAGCCGCTTGCCGGGGGTGCCGGCGGCGAGCAGGACGGCGGCGGCCGAGGCGGCCTGGCCCATGCACACGGTCTGGATGTCGGGCCGGACGAACATCATCGTGTCGTAGATCGCCATCAGCGACGTGAACGAGCCGCCGGGCGAGTTGATGTAGATGGTGATGTCGCGGTCCGGGTCGGCCGACTCCAGCGTGATCAGCTGGGCCATGACGTCGTTGGCCGACGCGTCGTCGATCTGCACCCCGAGGAAGATGATGCGCTCCTCGAAGAGCTTGTTGTACGGGTTGGACTCCTTCATGCCGTAGCTGGTCCGCTCCACGAAGGAGGGCAGCACGTAACGGCTGGAGGGCATCTGGGGGTTGCTCATCGGGATCCCTCCGGACTCAGTTGTCGGTGACCGGGTTGGCGCTGTCGGTCATGGTGGCGCGGCTGACGACGTGGTCGACGAAGCCGTACTCGAGCGCCTCCTGCGCGGTGAACCACCGGTCGCGGTCGGAGTCGCGCTCGATCTGCTCGACCGGCTGGCCGGTGTGCAGCGACTGCAGCTCGTTGAGCTCGCGCTTGGTGCGGCGGAACAGGTCGGCCTGGATGGCGATGTCGGCCGCGGTGCCGCCGACGCCGGCGGAGGGCTGGTGCATCATGATCCGCGCGTGCGGCAGGGCGTAGCGCTTGCCCTTGGTGCCCGCGGTGAGCAGGAACTGGCCCATCGAGGCGGCCAGGCCCATCCCGTAGGTGGCGACGTCGCAGTCGATGAACTGCATCGTGTCGTAGATGGCCATGCCCGCGCTGACGGAGCCGCCGGGCGAGTTGATGTACAGGTGGATGTCGCTCTTGGGGTCCTCGGCCGACAGCAGGAGCATCTGCGCGGCCAGCTGGTTGGCGATCACGTCGTCGACCTGGGTGCCCAGGAAGATGATGCGCTCGCGCAGCAGGCGCTCGTAGACCGAGTCGTTGAGGTTCATCCCACCGGCGCCGCCCCGCAGGAGCGGGGAGTACGCCGGGTTCGGGTCGGTGCTCACGGGTGTGGTGACCTCCGTTGGCGGTGGTTCGAGTCGGTCTCGGTGGGCGGGAGCGGGGCCGGCGGCCCTGGCGGGCCGTACCCCCGGCCTCCACCCCGAGTCACGTCGACCCTAACGCGCACCCCCGGGCCCGGAGTCCCGGCGCGGGGGCCTGTTCGCCGTCGGCGCAGCGGGGCCCGGCCCCGGACGCGACGACGCCGCCCTCCCCCGCGCGTGCGGGGCAGGACGGCGTCGTCGGACGGTGCGGCGCGTCAGCTCTTGGCGACGTCCTCGGTGTCCTCGGTGGCACCCTCGGTCGCCTCGACGGCGGCCGCGTCGGCGACCTCGGCGTCGGGCGCCTCGTCGGCGGCGGCGTCGGTCTCGGCGGCGGTCTCCTCGGCGGCGGTCTCCTCGGCGTCCTCGGACCCCGCGCCGGCCCGGACGGTCTGCGGGCGCAGCGCGTCGAGGTCGACGGTGTTGCCCGAGGCGTCGGTGATCGTCGTCTGCTCGAGCAGCTGGGCCAGCGCCTTGGTGCGGCGCACGTCGGCGACGAACTCGGCGATGTTGCCGCCCTGCTGCAGCTGCTGGGCGTACTGCTCCGGGCTCACGCGCTGGCGGGAGGCCTGGGCCATGATCTGCGCAGAGAGGTCGTCGTTGTCGACGGTGATCTCCCGGGCGTCGGCGACCGCGTCCAGGATGAACTGGGTGCGGACGGCCTCCTCGACCTGCTTCGACAGGTCCGCGTCGTAGGCCTCGCGGCTCTCGACGCCGCCGGCCTGCAGGAAGGTCTCCCAGGTCATGCCGGCGCGCTGCAGCTCCTGGGACAGCGACTGGTTGCGCCACTCGACCTCGCGGGCGACCAGGCCCTCGGGCACGGGCACCTCGGTGGCCTCGAGCAGGTGCTCGACCAGCTTGTCGCGGGCCTGCGCCCCCTGCTGCATCGTCTTGGCGCGGCCCAGGCGGGTGCGGACGTCGTCGCGCAGCTCGGCGAGGGTGTCGAACTCGCTCGCGGTGGAGGCGAACTCGTCGTCGAGCTCGGGCAGGTCCTTGGCCTTCACCGAGCGGACGGTGACGGTGACGTCGGCCTGCTGGCCGGCGTAGGGGCCCTGGTGCAGGTCGGTCCGGAAGGTCGCCGACTCGTCGGCCGACAGCCCGCGGACGGCGTCGTCGAGGCCCTCCATGAGCGAGCCGGAGCCCACCTCGTAGGACATGCCGCTGGTGGTGCCGTCCTCGAGGACCTCGTCGTCGACGCGCGCCTCGAGGTCGAGGGACACGTGGTCGCCGTCCTCCGCGGCCCGCTCGACGGCGGTGAGCATCGCGAAGCGCTCGCGCATGACCGCGACCTGCTCGTCGATCTCCTCGTCGGTGACCTCGACGTCGTCGACGGTGACCGCGAGGTCGTCCAGGGACGGCAGCTCGATCTTCGGCGCGACGTCGACCTCGGCGGTGAAGGCGAGGGTGTCGTTGTCGTCGAGGCGGGTCACCTCGATGTCGGGCTGGCCCAGGACGCGGACCTGGTTCTCGCGGACGACCTCGGAGTAGACCTCGGGGATCGCGTGCTGGACGACCTGCTCGAGGACGACGGGGCGGCCGACGCGCTGGTCGAGCACCCGCTCGGGCACCTTGCCGGGGCGGAAGCCGGGGACGCGGACCTGCTTCTTGAGCTCCTTATAGACCTCACCGAAGGCGTGGTCCAGGTCCCCCCACGGCACCTCGATCGCCATCCGGACCCGCGTGGGGCCCAGTTCCTCGATGGTGCTCTTCACAGCGGCAGTGCTCCTCGGTACGACGGACGGGGACGCCGGGACGGCGCCGGGTCGACCCCCGAGTCTAGAGACGCCGGGGGCGGGGTCGGGGTGGCGGGATTCGAACCCACGGCCCCCCGCTCCCAAAGCGGGTGCGCTACCAAGCTGCGCCACACCCCGTGGCGCCGTCGAGTCTAGGCGGGCCTCCCCGGTCGGACGGCCGGACGCCGTCCCGCCCACGGCGCCGCCTCCTCCAGCGCGGCCGCCACGCGGACCAGCAGGTCCTCCCGGCCGGCCGCGGCGACCACCTGGACGCCGACCGGCAGGCCGCCGTCGGTGGTGTGCAGCGGCAGGCTGACGGCGGGCTGGCCGGTGACGTTGAGCTGCGCCGTCCAGGGGATGAAGGAGGAGACGCGGCGGCCCTCCTCGCGCGGGCCGGCCGCGGTGAACCAGCCGAGCTCCGGCGGCGGGGCGCCCACGGTCGGGGTGACCAGCAGGTCGAAGCCCCGGCCGCCGTCGGAGGCCGGCGTCCAGAAGGCGGCCATCCGGCGCGACCAGGAGCCGAGCCAGGCGCGCGCGGCCAGGTAGTCGGGGGCGCTCAGCCGGCCGCCGGTGACGCGGTAGCGGGCGTTGCGCGGCTCGATCTCGTCGTCGGTGATCGGGCGGCCGACGACGCGCTCGAGGTCGGCGAGGGTGCGGGCGGTGTCGGCGGCGACCGTGGTGTTGAAGTGCCGGGAGAAGTCGTCCTCGAAGAACGCGACCGGGTGTGCCTCCTCGACGACGACGCCGAGGGCCTCGAGCAGCCGCCCGGCGACGGCGACCGCCTCGCGGCAGGCCGGGTCGTCGAGCCACCGGTCGTCGGGCGGGGAGGCGCACAGGCCGGCGCGCAGCCCGGCGACCGGGGCGCCGAGCTCCTCGAACAGCAGGCGCGGCAGCGGCGGGGCGGCGTAGGGGTCGCCGGGCATCGGGCGGCCGATGACGTCGAGGACGGCGGCGGTGTCGCGGACGGTGCGGGTGACGACCCCGTCGATCGTGGCGCCGGCCCAGCCCTCCCCGACGTCGGGGCCCTGGCTCACGCGGGCGCGGGTGGGCTTGAGGCCGACCAGGCCGCACTCGCTCGCCGGGATGCGGATGGAGCCGCCGCCGTCGCTGGCGTGCGCGACCGGCACCATCCCGGCGGCGACCGCCGCGGCCGATCCGCCGCTGGACCCGCCGGTGGAACGGGCCGGGTCCCACGGGTTGCGGGCGGGCGCGTTGGCGGCGGGCTCCGTGGTGACGGTGGTGCCGAGCTCGGGGACGTTCGTGCGGCCGAGGACGACGAACCCGGCGGCGCGGAAGGCCGTGGCGAGGTGGCTGTCGCGCCGCCAGCGGATGCCGGCCTGCTGCAGCGGCGCCAGCCCGTGGGCGGTCTCCTCCCCCGCCATGTGGCAGCCCATGTCCTTGAGCAGCAGCGGCACGCCGCGGAACGGACCGTCGGGCAGGTCGCCCGCGGCCTCGGCGCGGGCGGCGTCGAAGCGGTCCCGGAGGACGGCGTCGAGCTGCGGGTTCGTGGCCTCGATGCGGGCGATCGCGGCGTCGACCAGCTCGGCCGGGGACACCTCACCGCGGCGGACGAGATCGGCCTGCGCGGTGGCGTCGAGCTCGGTGGTCTGCGTCACGCGGCGGACGCTATCGGGGGTGCCGGTACGCTGGTCGGGCACCTCGCGGGTGTAGCTCAATGGTAGAGCCCCAGTCTTCCAAACTGGCTACGCGAGTTCGATTCTCGTCACCCGCTCCACACCTCCGTCCCGTCCGCGGGGACCGCCGATCCCAGGACCCGCAGGCCCTCCCTCGCCCGCCGGCGGTCGCCCAGGCTCGTCGTCGAGGGCGCGGCGCCGACTCCGTCCGCCCGGCTCCGACCGCCGACGAGACGAGGTCCGCCATGCCCGCCGTGCCCGCCACACGCACCGCCCTCGTCACAGGGGCCAACCAGGGGATGGGCAGGCAGGTGGCACGGGAGCTGGCCGCCGACGGGGTGGCCGTCTACGTCGGCTCCCGCGACCTCGCCCGCGGCCGGGAGGCGGCGGCCGGGATCGGGGGCGGCGCCACCGCCCTCCAGCTCGACGTCACCGACGCGGTCTCGATCGCGGCGGCCGCCGCGCGGATCGGCGAGGAGGCCGGCCGGCTCGACCTCCTCGTCAACAACGCCGGCATCTCCACCACGCGCACCGGCCTGGACGTGGCCGCGTTCCGCGCGACGTCGAGGCCCAGCACCGCCCCGCTCGACGACGTGCGGGCGGTGTGGGAGGTGAACGTCCTCGGCGTCCTGGCGCTGTACCAGGCCGTCCTGCCGCTGCTCCGGCGGTCGCCCGACGCGCGCATCGTCAACGTCACCAGCGCGCTCGGCTCCCTGACGACCGTCGCCGACCCGGCCTTCCCGCTCCGCTCGGCGTTCGAACCGGTCTACGGCGCCTCGAAGACCGCCCTCAACGCCGTCACGCTGGCCATGGCGCTCGAGCTGGAAGGGACCGGCATCAAGGTCAACCTGGTCTCGCCGGGCTTCGCCCGGACCGCCCTCACCAACTTCGAGGGGACGGACTCGGTCGAGGACGCCGCGCGGGAGGTGGTGCGGGTCGCCCGCCTCGGGCCGGACGGCCCGACGGGCACGTTCACCACGTGGGAGGGCGCGCCCGTCCCCTGGTGACGGCGGCCGCCCCTACTCCGCGATCCCCCGCGTCAGCAGCACGACGGTCACGAACGTCCGGTAGAGCTCCACCGGGTACTCGCCGGTGATCGTCACCGCGAGCGTCCCGGCCCGCTGCACCCCGACGATCCGCGTCGCCATCTCGGCCAGGTCCGCGTTGCGGAAGGTGACCTCCAGCGTCGCCGGCAGGTCGATCGCCGGCAGCGGCGCGCCGTCGAGGCCGCGCAGGGCCGCGGCCGCGCCCTCGCGGATCAGCCGGCAGGCCTCGTCGGGGTGCAGGCTGTCGGCGGCGAACCGGCTCACCGACCGCTTCACCACGACGGCGGTCACCCCCGGGCAGACGGCCCGCGCCTCGTCGGCCGTCGTGTCGTCGCCGGTCACCAGCACCACCGGCACGCCGTGGCCGAGCGCCACCAGCGCGTTGATGCCCGACTCCCCCACCTCGACGCCGTTCAGCGTCACCCGCGCGATCGCCCGCGGGTTGTAGGTGTGCGACAGCGTGGAGGGCTCCGCGGCCATCGAGCCGTGGTAGCTGACCAGGAAGACGGCGTCGAAGGACGCGTCGAGGCCCTCCATCATGTACATCGGCTTGTGCCGGCCCGACAGGTAGCGCGCCCGCCCGAGCAGCTCGCCGGGCCGCAGGTTCTGCATCGTCGAGTGCGAGTCGTTGACGAGGAACTGCGTGGCCCCCGCGTCGAGGGCGCCGGCGATCGCCGCGTTGACCTCGTCCTGCAGCAGCCGCCGGTAGTGCTCGTACTCGCCGCCCGGGCCGCGGCACTGGTCCCAGTCGACGACGCCGGCGGTGCCCTCCATGTCGGAGGAGAGGTAGACCTTCACCGGCCCATCCTCGACGCAGGGGTTGACTGTCCCGGTGACCACCCTCAGCACCACGGTCGTCGAGGCCCTCCGCGCCGCGCTCCCCGCCGACCGGCTGCTGCTCCACGACGACGTCGTCGCCTCCTACGTGCACGACGAGGCCGAGTGGGCGCCGCACGGCCGCCCGGTCGCCGTCGTCCGGCCGCGGACGTCGGCCGAGGTGCAGGCGGTCGTGCGCGCCTGCGTGGCGCACCGGGTGCCGGTCGTGACCCGTGGCGCCGGCACCGGCCTGTCCGGCGGGGCCAACGCCGTCGACGGGTGCGTGGTCGTCTCCACCGAGGCCATGCGGGAGATCCGGGCCATCGACCCGGTCGAGCGCTACGCCGTCGTCCAGCCCGGCGTGGTCAACGACGACCTGCGCGCGGCCTGCGCGGCGCAGGGCCTGTGGTACCCGCCGGACCCGGCGAGCGCGCCGTGGTCGACCATCGGCGGCAACGTGGCCACCAACGCCGGCGGGCTGTGCTGCGTGAAGTACGGCGTCACCCGCGACTACGTCCTCGAGCTCGAGGTGGTCACCGGCACCGGCGAGCTGGTGCGGCTGGGCCGGCGGACGGCGAAGGGCGTCGTCGGCTACGACCTCGCCGGGCTGATGGTCGGCTCGGAGGGCACCCTCGGGATCGTCACCGAGGTGACCGTGCGGCTGCGCCCGGCCCGCCCGGCCGAGCGCACGGTCGTCGGCTACTTCGCCTCGGTGGTCGACGCCGGCCGCGCGGTGGAGGCGGTCGGCGCGGCGGGCATCGTGCCGTCGGCGCTGGAGCTGGTGGACCGGCACTGCCTGGCCGCCGTCGACGCCTGGAAGAACATGGGCCTGTCGGTCGATGCCGACGTCGTCCTGCTCGGCCGCTCCGACGCCCCCGGCCCGGCCGGCGACGCCGAGGCCGACGGGATGCTGCGCTGCTTCACCGACGCCGGCGCCACCTGGGCCGCCGCCTCCACCGACCCCGCCGAGGCCGAGGCGCTGTTCTCCGCGCGCCGGCTCGCCTACCCCGCCGTCGAGCGGCTGGGCCCGGTGCTCACCGAGGACGTGTGCGTGCCGAAGGCCGCCGTCCCGGAGATGCTCGGCCGGGTGGAGGCCGCGGCCCGGCGCAACGACGTGCTCATCGCCAACATCGCGCACGCCGGCGACGGCAACCTGCACCCGCTGATCATCACGCCGCCCGGCGACGACGCCGCCCGCGAGCGCGTCCAGGTGGCGTTCGCCGAGATCATGCGCGACGCCGTCGAGCTCGGCGGCACCGTCACCGGCGAGCACGGCGTGGGCCTGCTCAAGCGGTCGGGCCTGGCGCTCGAGCAGAGCCCCGCGGTGGTGGCGATGCAGCGGGCGGTCAAGGCGGCGCTCGACCCGCTCGGCATCCTCAACCCCGGCAAGGTGCTGCCCGACGAGTGAGGCCCGAGCGGGCCGGCGGCCGGCTCAGTGCAGGGCGTGGACGACGGCGTGCCCGCGCCCACGGCCCATCAGCCAGCGGTTCACCGGCGTGGTGACGACGAACGCCACGGCCAGCGCGACGGCGAGCGCGCCCCAGAAGAACGCCGAGTCCAGGCCCGCCTCCATGGCGCCGGGGACGCCCAGCATGACGCCGTTGTCGACGAGCTCCATGACCGCGATCGAGACGGTGTCGGCGGCCAGCGCCACCCGCAGCGCCCGGCGGAACGGCAGCCCGGCGCGCAGCACGCCGCGCATGGTGAACGCGTAGCCGAAGACGAACGCCAGCCCGACGGCCAGCGCCACCGTGGCGCCGGCGGACCACCCGAGCGCCGTGCCGATCACCATGCCGAGCACCTCGCCGATGGCGCAGCCGACGAGGCAGTGCAGCGTGGCCTGCGCGGCCGTGGCCCAGCTGACCGGGCCGCCGTGGGATCCGTGTCCGTGTGCCGGCTGGCCCGCCGTCCCGTGGGTGCCGTGGGTCGTCGCGGGCGTGTGGTCGGTGTGCATGTCCCCTCCTCCGGTCGACGCGACCGTTGTACCCCCCGGGGGTATGCAGCGCAACCACCCCGGACACGGCACCGCCGCCACACCCGGGCGGGCGGAGCGGCGGTGGCGAGGAGCGGGCGGCGTCAGGGGACGGCGACGCCCTCCGGGGCCGCGACGGGCAGCCCGAGACGGGCGAACAGGTCGTTGTCGAGGTCGAGGAAGCTGGTGATGTGCCGGATCCGGCCGTCCTCGATCTCCAGGACGTGCAGCGCCCAGGGCACGTGGCCGCCGTCGTCGGTGGGCCGCCACTGCGCGACGGCCGGCGAGCCGTTGGCCTCGGTGAGCATGAGCCGCGAGTTCCGGCAGCCGCTGCCGGGGCCGAGCATCCAGGTGCCGATGTCGGCGGCGCTGCCCAGCCACATCTCGAACGGCGGCATGTGCTGCGTGGCGTCCTCGTGCAGCAGCTTGACGAACGCGTCGATGTCGTAGCGCTCGAACGCGTCGAGGTAGCGGGTGAGCAGCTCGCGGTGGTCGGCGTCGAGCGGGCGCTCCTCCGGGTCGCCGCCCACGGCCGCCAGCGTGGCGCGGGCCCGCTGCAGCGCGCTGTTCACCGAGGCGACCGTGCTGTCGAGCAGCTCGGCCACCTCGTCGGCCCGCCAGCGCAGCACGTCGCGCAGCAGCAGCACCACGCGCTGGCGGGGCGGCAGGTGCTGCAGCGCCGCGACGAACGCCAGCCGCACCGACTCGCGGGCCACCGCGCGCTCGGCCGGGTCGCCGTCCTCGGGCAGGACCTGCCGGTCGAGCACCGGCTCCACCCACGCCTCGGCCGGCCGCTTGGCGGCCAGCGACGCCTCCACCGGCGACCACGACTGGCCCGAGAGGTCCATGGGCAGGGCCCGGCGCTGGCGGCCCGAGAGCTGGTCGAGGCAGACGTTGGTGGCGATCCGGTACAGCCAGGAGCGCAGCGAGGAGCGGCCCTCGAAGTCGCCCAGGCTCTTCCAGGCGCGGACCATCGTCTCCTGCACCGCGTCGTCGGCGTCGAAGCTCGACCCGAGCATCCGGTAGCAGTAGCCGGTCAGCTCGCGCCGGTGCTCGAGCAACCGTGGGTCGAGCTCGCCGGACACCCCGCGCAGCACGCTGGTCACCGCAGACCACCTCTCCTCGTCGGCATCCCCGTCGGCGGGCGTCAGTCCACCACGGGGCACCGACCGAACGGGAGTCCCCGGCGGGCTACTGGTAGGTGACCAGCTCCGGGCGCGGGGAGACCTGCGCGATCGTCTCCTCGGGCGTGAGCATCGGGGCGTCCTCGTCGTAGAAGTTCTTCCAGCCCCAGGTCAGCCCCTCGGGGCCGATGCCGCGCAGCACCCGCCAGGTGTCCTGCTTGCTCGGCTGGGGCCCCTGCCCGTCGGCGTGCACCATCACCGAGAGCTCGTCGCGGGAGAGGTCCACCCGCTCGCGGCCGGGGATCATGTCCACCCGGAACTGGTGCAGCACGAGCAGCTTCTGCGGCAGCCGGTTCTCGCGGGTGAGGTCGGCCAGCCAGGTGACCACGCGGTTGACCTCCTCGACGTCGACCGAGCCGATCTGGGTCAGGTGCACCTCGTTCGGGCCCAGCCGCCACTCGGGGTCCAGCGCCAGCCCGACGTGCGGCAGCTCCAGCAGCGGCCGGTAGACCTCGGCCTGCGTGACGAAGTCGGTGCGGCCGGGCTGCAGGTCCAGGACGACGTAGATCCCGGCCTCGCCGGCGGCCTCGACCAGCGGCCGCAGCTCCTCGACCGGCGCCTCGTAGGAGTAGTCGTTGCCCTCGGTCGGGAACTCCGAGGCGACGGTGGCGATGATCTCGAAGGCCGGCACGACGGTGGCGTCGGGCACCAGCGCCTCGTAGGGCGCGGCGGTGTCGCGGGCGCGCTGCACGGTGGCCGGCACGTCCTGCTCGCCCAGCACGCCGAGCGCGCCGGTGCCGGGGTGGCCGTAGAGGGCGACGAGGAAGTGCTGCGGGAACAGCACCTGGCCACCGCCCGGGAGCTGGGCGCCGGTGGCCGCGGTCTCCAGCTTCCAGTCCAGCCCGTCCTCGGCGCCGAAGCCCGCGCCCAGCGCGACGACGGTGTCGGCGCCCGCGACCGCGTCGACGACGTCGGCCGAGCCGCGCGGGTCGGTCTGCCCGTCGGTCACCTGCACGGTGGCGCCGGCGGCCCGCGCGGTGGCGACACCGGCCAGCGCCGCGGGGTCGCCGTCGGAGAGGACGACGGTGCCCTCCAGCGGCTCGGCGCGCTCGACCTCGGGCAGCTCCCCGGAGGCCTCGCCCTCGGCCGCGTCGTCGCCGTCCTCGGGGCGCAGCGCGGCCGGGGCCTCGGGGTCCAGCCCGGCGACCGCCGCGGCCTCGCCGCCCTCGGCCACCGGGTCGGCCTCGGCGAGGTCGAGGCCGGTGGCCGCGGCGACGGCGTCGGCGGTGGCGGGCACGGAGACGACGTCGGCGTCGCCGGGCGCGGTGTCGGCGCCGACGGCGAGCACGGTGGTGGCGCCGAGCCGGTCGAGCTCCCCGGCGACGGCGTCGTCGCCGTCCTCGCCCTCGGGGTCGAGCAGCAGCGGCACGCCGAGGCCGACGGCGGCCGAGGCGCCGAGCAGCGCGGCGGCGCGGTCGCCGTCGGGCGCGACCACCACGACGCCGGCCTCCTCGAACAGCGCGCGGCTGGTGCTCACCGCGGCGGCCACGGGCCCGGCGTCGGCGACCACGGTGAGCCGCTCGCCGGGCGCCGCGGCGGCGACCGACGCGGGGCCGGCGTCGTCGTCCCCGCCGGACCCCGACGAGGTGCAGCCGGCGGCCAGCAGCAGGGCACTGACGGCGAGGGGCGCGGCCCTGTGTCGCACGCGGGGACCTCCGTCCGCCGGGCGCCCGGTCGCGGGGGACGCGACGACGGCGGCTCGCCCGACCCCGACGACCCTACGAGGTGCTGGACACCGCGGCCCGGGTGCCGGGAGCATCGCGCCCGACATGGACGCGGCGGCGCAGGGTGTCGGGCCAGCCCGACAGCGGATCGACCGGCTGACGGGATCGGCCGGGCGCCGCCGCGTCGCCAGGCTCGGGACATGACCACCGACACCCTCGTGATGCCCACCGACACCGCCCCGTCGCACGCCCGGTCCCCGCGCGTGCGCCAGCTGCTGGTCGACTCCGGCTACGCCCTGCTGTCCTTCCCGCTCGGGATCGCCGGCTTCGTCCTCGCCGTCACCGGGATCGCCCTCGGCGTGGGCACCCTGGTGATCTGGGTGGGCGTCGCCGTCCTCGCCGTCACCCTGCTCGCCGCCCGCGGCCTGGCCGGCATCGAGCGGGCGCAGCTGCCCGCGGTGCTCGGCCGCCCGCTCCCCCGCCCGGCCTACCTGCGGCCCGACGGCGGCCGGGTGCGGCGGATGCTCACCCCGCTGCGCGACCCGCAGTCCTGGCTCGACGTGCTGCACGCGGTGCTCCGCTTCCCGCTGGCGGTGCTGGCGTTCTCGGTCACCGTGGCGTTCTGGGCGCTCGCCCTCGGCGGGCTGAGCTACGGCCTGTGGGACTGGGCGCTGCCCCAGGAGGACAACCAGGACCTCTTCGAGCTGCTCGGGTTCGAGGGCGGCAGCCTGCTGCGCGTCACCGGCTACACGCTCATCGGCCTGGTCGGCGCGCTGGTGCTGCCCTTCGCCGTCCGCGCCGTGGCGGTGCTGCAGGCCTCCCTCGGCCGGGTGCTGCTGACCTCCCGCGCCGCCACGCAGGCCGAGATCGGCCGGCTGTCGCGCGGCCGCGACGCCGCCGTCGCCGCCGAGGCGGTGGCGCTGCGCCGGCTCGAGCGCGACATCCACGACGGCCCGCAGCAGCACCTCGTCCGCCTGGGCATGGACCTCTCCCGCGCCCAGCGGCAGCTCGACCGCGACCCGGCCGCCGCCCGCACCACCCTCGCCGAGGCCGGCGTCCTCGCCCGCGAGGCGCTGGAGGAGCTGCGGGCGCTGTCCCGCGGCATCGCCCCGCCGGTGCTCGCCGACCGCGGCCTGGCCGCCGCGCTCGCCGCGCTGGCCGCCCGCTCGCCGGTGCCGGTGGAGCTCGCCGTCGACCTGCCCGAGGGGCGGCTGGCCCCCGTCACCGAGAACACCGCCTACTTCGTCGTCAGCGAGGCGCTGGCCAACGTGGCCAAGCACAGCGGCGCCGGGGTGTGCCGGGTCGAGGTGGCGCGGGCCGGCGACGCGCTGCGGGTCGTCGTCGAGGACGACGGCGTCGGCGGGGCGCAGCTGGTGCCCGGGCACGGCCTGGCGGGGCTGGCCGACCGGCTGCGCGCCGTCGACGGCGTGCTGACCGTCGAGAGCCCGCGCGGGGGCCCCACCCGGACCATCGCCGAGCTGCCGTGGGGCTGACCCCGGAGGGCCGGCCGCTGCGGGTGGTGCTCGCCGAGGACTCGGTCCTGCTCCGCGAGGGGCTGGTCCGGCTGCTCGAGGAGGCGGGCACCACCGTGGTGGCCGCGGTCGGCGACGGCCCGTCGCTGGTGCGCGCCGTCGGCGAGCACCGGCCCGACGTGGCCGTCGTCGACGTGCGGATGCCGCCCACCCACACCGACGAGGGGCTGCGCGCCGCCGTCGAGGTCCGCCGGGCGGTGCCGGGGACGGCGGTGCTGGTGCTGTCGCAGTACGTCGAGGTGGCCTACGCCGACGAGCTGCTCGCCGACGGCCGCGGCGGCGCCGGCTACCTGCTCAAGGACCGGGTGACCGACCTCGACCAGCTGCTCGCCGCGCTCGCCGAGGTGGTCGCCGGCGGCACGGTGCTCGACCCGCAGGTGGTGGCCCAGCTGTTCGCCCGCCGCCGCGGCGACGACCCGGTGCGCCGGCTCACCCCGCGGGAGCGGGAGGTGCTCGGCCTCATCGCCGAGGGCCACTCGAACACCGCGATCGCCCGGGCGCTGGTGGTCACCCCGGGCGCGGTGGAGAAGCACACGCAGCGGATCTTCGCCAAGCTCGGCCTCGCGCCGGACGAGGACCGCAACAGCCGGGTCATGGCGACGCTGGCCTACCTGCGTGGCTGACTGGCCCCCGGCCCTCCGGCAGACCACGGTGGTGCCCGTGACCCGCCGCCCGGTGCTCCTGCTGCTGACCGCCGTCCTGCTCGCCGGCTGCGCCGACGTGGCCACCCCCGACGACGAGGAGCTGCCGGGCGCGGCGCCGTCGTCGACGTCGGCCTCCGCCACCCCCTCGCCGACCCCGGCCTCCGACGACCCGGCCGGCTGCCCCGTCGACGGCGCGGCCGGCGTCCCCGACGGCGCGGCCTCCCGGCCGACGATCGACGTCGACGGCGACGACCGGCCCGACACCGCCTGGATCGCCGACGCCGGCGACGGCGAGGTGCGCTTCGGCGTCGCGACGGCCTCCGGCGGCGGCGCGTCCGCGCCGTTCCCGTCGGCCAGCCCCGTGACGCGCTCGGTCCTGGTCGCCGACGTCACCGGCGAGGGCGAGCTGGTGGCGCTCGCCGACGACGGCCGGCAGGTGCTGCTGTTCGCGCTCAGCGGCTGCGAGATCGTGCCGGTGACGGACCCGGAGGGCGCCCCGTACGCCTTCGACCTCGGGTTCACCGGCTACGGCACCGGGGTGGGCTGCGTCGACGTCGACGGCGACGGCGTGCGCGACCTCGCCGGGCTCGACGCCGCCGACGACGGCACCGGCTACACCGCCACCGCCGTGCGCCTGGACGGGCCGCGGGCGAGCAACACCGACGTGAGCATCACGGTCTCCGACGCCCCGCCCGCGCAGGTCGAGGCGGCCCGCTCGGTCACCTGCGGCGACCTCAGCCTGCTCGACGACGGGGTCGCGCTGCCCGGCTGAGCCGGAACGCGGTCGCGGGCCGTCGGTGCCGCCGGGTAGACAGCGGGGGTGACCGATCCCGCCGACCTCCGCCCCGTCACCGCCGAGGAGTGGCCCGCGTTCAGCCGGGCGATGCTCGAGGTCTTCGGCGACGAGCCGATCGACGACTTCACCGAGAAGGTGCCGGCCACGGCGGAGCTCGACCGGTCGCTGTCGCTGTGGTCCGCCGACGGCCGGGTCGCCGCCACCGCGGGCCTCTACAGCCGGCAGCTCACCGTGCCCGGCGCCGTCGTCCCGTGCGCGGGCGTCACCTGGGTGACCGTCTCCCCCACCCACCGCCGCCGGGGCGTCCTCACCGCGGTGATGCGGCGGCAGCTCACCGAGCTGCACGAGCAGGAGCGCGAGCCGCTGGCGGCGCTGTGGGCCTCGGAGGGCTCCATCTACGGCCGGTTCGGCTACGCGCCGGCCACCCTGCGCGGCAACTGGCGGGGCAGCACCCGCCGGCTGGGCTTCCGGCCGGGCGTCGACGTGGGCACCGGCACCGTCGCGCCGGCCGACGCCGACACCTACCTGGCCGGGGCCTCGGGCGTGGCCGAGGCGCTGCGCCGGTGGGTGCCCGGCGTCCTCGACCGCGACGAGCGGTGGTGGCGGCGCTCGCTGCGCGACCCGGCCGGGCGGCGGAACGGGGCGAGCGCGCTGCGGTTCCTGCTGCACCGCGAGGCCGACGGCGAGGTGACCGGCTACGCCGCCTACCGGGTGCGCTCCCGCTGGACCGACGACGGCGAGGCCGACGGCACCGTCCTGGTCGACGACGTGCGGGCGCGCAGCACGGCCGGGTACGCGGCGCTGTGGCGGTACCTGCTCGACCTCGACCTGGTGCGCTCGGCCGAGTTCGGCTACGGCCCGGTCGACGACCCGCTGCGCCACCTGCTCGCCGACCCGCGCGCGCTGCACACCCGCCCGCTCGACGGGCTGTGGCTGCGGCTGGTCGACGTCGGCCGGGCGCTGGCCGCGCGCCGCTACCCGGCGCCGATCGACATGGTGCTCGAGGTGCGCGACCCGTTCTGCCCGTGGAACGACGGGCGCTGGTGGCTGCGCGGCCACCCGGCCGGGGCGTTCTGCGCGCCCAGCGAGGGCGACCCCGACCTGGTGGTCGACGTCGACGCACTGGCCGCGGCCTACCTCGGCGGCACGTCGCTGGGCACGCTGCAGGCGGCCGGCCGGGTCACCGAGGTGAGCCCCGGCGCGGTCACCCAGGCCGCGACGGCGTTCTCCTGGCCGGTGACCCCGTGGTGCAACGACCAGTTCTGAGCCGTGCCGGCGGCGGGTCCTAGACGACGTCCTCGCGGGTGGGCAGGCCGCCCGCGGGCCGGTGGCGGTTCTGCTCGTAGTCGTGGACCAGGCCGATGCGGCGGACGTGCCGCTCGTCCTCGCTGAACGGCGTCCGGAGGAACTCCAGCACCAGCTCGGTGGCCTCCTCCACGGAGTGCTGCCGGGCGCCGATGGACACGACGTTCGCGTCGTTGTGCTGGCGGGCGAGCTGCGCGGTCTCGGGATTCCACACCAGCGCCGCGCGCACGCCGGGGACCTTGTTGGCCGCGATCTGCTCGCCGTTGCCGGAGCCCCCGATGACCACGCCGAGGGTGCCGGGCTCGACGACGACGCGCTCGCCCACCTCGAAGCAGAACGGCGGGTAGTCGTCGACCGGGTCGTACTCGAAGGCGCCGCAGTCCACCGGCTCGTGGCCGGCCTCGGTGAGCGCCTGCTTGAGGTGCTCCTTGAACTCCAGGCCGGCGTGATCGGTGCCCACGAAGACGCGCATGGCCCGAGTCTGTCAGGGTCGGCGCGTGGCGGTGCTCGGGGTCGACGGCCGGCGCGGGGCCTGGGTCGGGGCGCTGCTCGACGGACGATCCGTCCGGTTGCTGCACCTGCGCGACGCCGAGGCGGTCCTCGCCGTCCCGGACGTCGAGGTGGTCGCCATCGACATGCCCATCGGCCTGTCCGACGACGGCCCCCGCGTCTGCGACCAGGAGGCCAAGGCCCTCCTGGGCAGCGCGGGGAGCTCGGTGTTCGCCTCGCCGGTGCGGCCGGTGCTCGCGACGGACGACTACGCCGAGGGGCGCCGCATCTCCGTCGCCGCCACCGGCGGCACGTCGCTGTCCGCGCAGGCGTTCCAGCTGGTCCCGTCCATCCGCGCGCTCGACGACGCCCTCGGCGAGCCGCCGGCCGACCACGTCGTCGAGGTGCACCCGGAGCTCGCGTTCCGCGTCGGCCTCGGCGGCGTCAGCGACCCGAAGGGCACCGCACGCGGGGCGGCGCAGCGGCTGGCCGCCCTGCGCGCGGTGATGGACGTCGAGGAGGCGATGCTCGCCGCGCCGCCGCGGGTGCCGGCGGTCGACGCGCTCGACGCGTGCGCCGCGGCGTGGTCGGCCCGGCGCGTCGCCGACGGCACGAACGCGTGCGTGGGCGACGGAGCCCTCGATGCCCGCGCCCGGTCGATGCGGATCTGCTGGTGACCTTCCGCGAGGTCGGCGACGGGGTCTTCGTCCGCCGGCACGCGTCCCTGGACCTCAACTGCGGCCTGGTCGTGGGCGACGGCGCCTGCCTCGTCGTCGACACCCGCTCCTCCCCCGCCGAGGCCGCCGACCTCGCCGCAGCCGTGCGCCGGGTGACGCCGCACCCGTGGGCCGTGGTGAACACCCACGCCCACTACGACCACTGCTTCGGCAACGCCGCGTTCCGGCCGGCGACCGTCTGGGGCAGCCGGGGCTGTGCGGCGGACCTGCGCGCCACCGGGGAGGCGCAGCGCGCCGCCCGGGTGGCCGAGCTGTCGGCCGCCGGGGACGCCGAGGCGGCGGCGCAGGTCGCCGGGGCGCCCCTCGACCCGCCGGACGCGCTCGTCGACGACGTCGCGGTCCTCGACGTCGGCGGCGTCGAGGTGGTCCTGCGGTTCCTCGGGCGGGGGCACACCGGGCACGACCTCGTCGTCGAGGTGGAGGACGGGACCGTGTTCGCCGGGGACCTCGTCGAGCAGGGCGCCCCGCCGGCGTTCGAGGACGCCTTCCCCGCCGAGTGGCCGGCGACGCTGGGCCGGCTGCACGCCATGGCCCGCGGCGCCGTCGTCCCGGGGCACGGCGCGGTGGTGGACGCGGACTTCGTCGGCGCGCAGCGCGAGGAGCTGCTGGCGGTCCTGGCCGCCGTCCGCGCCGGCCGGCCCGACCGCGGCCCCTACGACGCGGCGACCATGCGCGTGGCCGCGTCCCGGCTCAGGTGGGGCGGGGTCAGGTGAGGCGGCGGACCACCGGCAGCGGGAGCACCCGCAGCAGCGCCGACACCGGCCGCCACGGCCACTCCGGCACGTAGGCGCGGACCGGCTCCCGCTCGATGGCGGCGACCAGCGCGTCGACGCCGGTGTCGAGGTCGACGGTGAACGGCCCGCGGCGGCCCACGTTGATGTCGGTCTCGATGTAGCCGGGCAGCACGGTCGTCACCCGGATGCCGGTGCCGAGGAGATCGGACCGGATGCCCTCGGCGAGCGCGTTGAGCGCGGCCTTGCTGGCGCCGTAGGCGGTGCGGGTGCCGCGCATCCCGCGCACCGAGGCCACCGAGCTGATGACGACGAGGTGCCCGGAGCCCTGCGCGCGGAACAGCTCGACGGCGGCCTCGCACTGGGCGTGGGTGCCGAGCACGTTGGTGAGCAGCGTGGCCCGGTTGGCCCGGCCGGCGCCGGTGCCCACCGAGGCGCCCCTGCCGATGCCCGCGTTGGCGACGAACCGGTCGATGCCGCCGAGCTCCGCCGCGAGCTCCGGGACGCCGCGCGCGACGGCGTCGGCGTCGTCGACGTCGATCGCCGCGGTGACCACCCGGATGCCCGGGGACGCGGCGAGCAACTCGTCGCGGAGCTCCTCGAGCAGCTCGCCGCGGCGGGCGACGAGCGCGAGGTCGCGGCCGCGGGCGGCGAAGCGGCGGGCCAGGCCCCGGCCGAGGCCGGAGCTGGCGCCGGTGACCAGGATGCGCTGGCGGACGGGTCGCGGCACGCGCTCAGCATGCCGCGCCCGTCCGGACCGGCTCAGCGGCGGGTGAGCTCCAGGGCGTCGGCCGGCACCGAGGACATGTCGGGCTCGGACGTGCGGGTGCGCTTGAGCTCCCAGAAGTCGGGGAGGTTCGCCAGCAGGACGGCGCCGTCGAAGGCCCGCCCGGCGTCCTCGCCCGTGGGCACCTTGCTGATGACGGGGCCGAAGAACGCGACGCCGTCGATGTGCATGACCGGCGTGCCGACGTCGTCACCGACGGGGTCCATGCCCGCGTGGTGGCTCTTCTCCAGCGCCTCGTCGTACTCGGTGGAGGTCGCGGCCCCGGCGAGCTCGGCGGGCAGGCCCACCTTCTCCAGCGCCGGCGCGATGATCTCGTCGAGCTCGCGGCCCTCGTGGTGCCGCAGCGTGCCCATGGCGGTGTAGAGGTCGCCGAGGACCTCGTCGCCGTGCTGCTGGGCGGCGGCGATCGCGACCCGCACCGGGCCCCACGCCTGCTCCATCATCCGCTGGTACTGCTCGGGCAGGTCGCGCCCGCGGTTGAGCACCGCCAGCGACATGACGTGCCAGTGCAGGTCGATGTCGCGGACCTTCGCCGCCTCCAGGACCCAGCGGCTGGTCAGCCAGGCCCACGGGCACAGCGGGTCGAACCAGAAGTCCACCCGGGCCTTCGTGGGGGCGCTCTGCACTGCCTCGGTCATCCGTCGTCTCCCTCTCGTCGTCGGCGGCGCGGGGCCTGTGCACCCCGCGTCCCTGCCGGCTGCCAAGTGCCCCGGACCTGCCCTTGTTCCCCGTGCCCGCCGGGCGTGTCGGCCGTCCGTGGGAAGCTGCCGGTCGTGGCCGTACCCAACCTGACCCGCGACGACGCCGCCGCACGCGCCCGCCTGCTCGCCGTCGACGCCTACGACCTGCAGTTCGACCTGACCGACGGGGACGGTCGCCCCGGCGCCGGCACCTTCCGCTCGACGACGACGGTGACGTTCACCTGCCGCGAGCCCGGCGCCGACACGTTCGTCGACCTGGTCGCCGCGACCGTCCGCTCGGCCACGCTCAACGGGGTGGAGCTCGACGTCTCCACCTACACCGAGGAGGGCGGCCTGCCGCTGCCCGGCCTCGCCGCCGAGAACACCCTCGTCGTCGACGCCGACTGCCGGTACTCCAACTCCGGCGAGGGCCTGCACCGCTTCGTCGACCCCGAGGACGGCCAGGTCTACCTCTACACGCACTTCGAGCCGGCCGAGGCCAAGCGCGTCTTCGCCTGCTTCGACCAGCCCGACCTCAAGGGCACCTACACGGTGCACGTCGTCGCGCCGTTCGACTGGCAGGTCGTCTCCAACACCGGCGGGCGCACGATCGAGGCCGGGCCACAGGGCAGCCAGCTCGTGCACTTCGAGCCGACCAAGCGCCTGTCGACCTACCTGGTCGCGCTGATCGCCGGCCCCTACGCCCGGGTGACCGACGCCTACGAGGGCATCCCGCTGGGGCTGTACTGCCGCGCGTCGCTGGCCCAGCACCTCGACCCGGAGGAGCTGTTCCGGGTGACCAAGCAGGGGTTCGAGTTCTACCACCGGGTGTTCGACTACCCGTACCCGTTCGACAAGTACGACCAGCTCTTCGTGCCGGAGTTCAACGCCGGCGCCATGGAGAACGCCGGCGCGGTCACCGTGCTCGAGGACTACGTCTTCCGCTCGCGCACCAGCCGCGCCCGCTACGAGCGCCGCGCCGAGACGGTGCTGCACGAGCTCGCGCACATGTGGTTCGGCGACCTCGTGACCATGCGCTGGTGGGACGACCTGTGGCTCAACGAGTCCTTCGCCACCTACATCTCCACGCTGTGCCAGGCCGAGGCCACCGAGTACGAGACGGCGTGGACGACGTTCGCCAACGCCGAGAAGGCCTGGGCCTACGCGCAGGACCAGCTGCCCTCCACCCACCCGATCGCCGCCGACATGGTCGACGTGGCCGCCGTCGAGGTGAACTTCGACGGGATCACCTACGCCAAGGGCGCCTCGGTGCTCAAGCAGCTGGTGGCCTACGTCGGCCGCGAGGAGTTCCTCGCCGGCATCCGCCGCTACTTCCGCACCCACGAGTACGGCAACACCACCCTCGCCGACCTGCTCGACCCGCTGTCGGAGGCCACCGGCCGCGACCTCACCGAGTGGTCGCAGCAGTGGCTGCAGACCAGCCAGGTCAACACCCTGCGCCCGGTGTTCGAGCTCACCGACGACGGCCGCTACGCCTCGTTCGCCATCGAGCAGACCGCCGTCGCCGAGCACCCGGTGCTGCGCCGGCACCGGCTGGCCGTCGGCCTCTACGACCGCGGCCCCGACGGGCTGACCCGCACCACCCGGGTGGAGCTCGACGTCGACGGCGAGCGCACGGAGGTCGCCGAGCTGGTCGGGCACCCGGTGGCCGACCTGGTGCTGGTCAACGACGACGACCTCACCTACGCCAAGCTCCGGCTCGACGAGCGGTCGCTGGCCACGCTGCGCACCGACATCGGCGCGCTGCCCGACTCGCTGCCCCGCGCGCTGTGCTGGTCGGCGGCGTGGGACATGACCCGCGACGCCGAGCTGCCCGCCCGCGACTGGGTGCAGCTGGTGCTCGCCGGCATCGACGCCGAGACCGAGATCAGCGTCGTGCAGTCGCTGCTGATGCGGGTGCAGTCGGCCCTGACGTCCTACGCCGACCCGGCCTGGGCCGAGACCGGCTGGACGGCGCTGGCCGACAAGGCGCTGCAGGCGCTCGAGGCCGCCGCGCCGGAGAGCGACGAGCAGCTGCAGTGGTCGCGCACCTTCGCCGCCGCCGCGCGCACCGACGAGCACGCCGCCGTGCTGCGCGGCCTGCTCGACGGCTCCCGGACGTACGAGGGGCTGGCCGTCGACGCCGACGCCCGCTGGGCGTTCCTCAACGGGCTGGTGGCGACCGGCGCGGCCGGCGACGCGGAGATCGACGCGGAGGCCGAGCGGGACGCCACCGCCACCGGCGTGCGCCGGGCGGCCACCGCGCGGGCGCTGCGCCCGACGGCGGAGGCCAAGGAGGAGGCGTGGCAGCAGGCCTTCCACGACGCCGACGTGCCGAACGCGGTGCACGAGGCGCTGGTGGCCGGCTTCTGGCACCCGGCGCAGCGCGAGCTCACCGCCGGCTACGTCGACCGCTACTTCGCCGAGATCGGCCCCATGTGGGACCGCCGCCCCGGGGAGATCGCCAAGAACGCCGTCCAGTACCTGTTCCCGCCGGTGGTCGAGGAGCGCACGGTCGAGGCGGCCGACGCCTGGCTGTCCGGCGGGGAGCACCCCGCGCCGCTGCGCCGGCTGGTGAGCGAGGGCCGCGACGGCATCGCCCGCGCGCTGCGCGCCCGCGAGCGGGACGCCGCCGCCGGCTGACCGGCAGGGACGACCGAGGCCCAGGTCCCCCCGGGGGGGCGGGCCGCGGTAGTGGATGGGGGCCTGGGCCGGGGGGGCGCGGTGGCTCAT